>JBLGAR010000099.1:0-17894 GCA_047612385.1 Cryomorphaceae bacterium
ACTGTGACTATGCCAGCACTTGCGAGATCTTTCTTCAATGTGACGCCATATTGAACCGAAAAGAGTCCAAATCGACAGCGCTAAAAAAGCCCAAAGAACCAACCGTCATTTTTCAAATCTTTTTCACAGCGTTTGAGTTGTCCCGCATAGTTGTTCGCTTTTTGCTGTACCTTTTTGGCGACATTTATTAGCCACTTTTTTTCCCGATAGCTACCCCGATTATAGCCACCTTGCCCTTCGTGATAAGCGAGGTACAAACGATAGCCATCGTTCTTGGCAATTCCACTGCGCCGAAAGGATTGATCGTTATACCACCCGACAAAATCCACGGCGTCTTCAAAGTCATCTCGATCCGCCCAGTAACGTCCTGCATCGCGACGGTAGTTATCCCATGTTGAGTCAAGAGCCTGACTATAACCATACGCATTGGAGGGTCTTGGACCTGGAATAAATCCGAAGATTTTCCCCCGCGGCGGCTTGGCCTTGGCCTTAAACCGAGACTCTTGATGCATAAAGGCCATCATCACAGAAATAGGGCTGCCCCACTTTTGTCTAGCTTCGCTGGCAGCCTCATACCAGCCCTCCTTTTCCTCAAATATCGCGCAGAGATCACTAATATTTTTAGGTGGCGAGGAGGCGCACCCGAAAAGACAAAGACCTAGTAAGCACGCACAGAGACATCGAGACATCAGATAGTTAACCCCAGTTCGACAAGTAAACTCACTAGGGCTTCTTCATCAATAACCTGAACATTCAACTCGCTTGCCTTTTTGAGTTTGGAACCCGCACCGGGACCCGCCACGACACAGTGGGTGCGCGCAGAAACGCTGCCGGCCACACTCGCACCCAATGACTGAAGATGTGCCTTGGCATCACTGCGGCTCAGAGACTCGAGCTTCCCCGTTACAACCCAGGTTTGTCCATGCAGTGGAAGCTCGGCAACTGGAAGAATCTCAATATCGGGCCAGTTGACACCGCCCGCCGTCAATCTCGACACAATTTCCATGTTTATTTCTGAATCAAAAAACTGAGCGACGTTGTCGGCAACCACAGGACCAACATCATCCACCGCCAACAAACTCTCTTCACTGGCACTGGCCAGTAAAGACCAGCTGCCGAAGTGTTTTGCAAGACTCAGCGCCGTAGCCTCACCAACCTCGCGTATGCCCAATGCAAAGATAAAGCGCGGCAATGTGGTGGACTTACTTTTTCCCAGGGCCTGAAGCAGATTGTCAGCAGACTTTTCTCCCATACGTTCAAGTTCTAACAACTGCTCTCGCTGAAGACTAAACAGACCCGCCACATCTGCCAGCAATCCCTCATCGACCATTTGCTCAATAAGTTTGTCACCCAGGCCATCGACATCCATCGCTCGCCTAGAGGCAAAATGCTTGATCGCCGCTTTTTGCTGTGCCGCACAGACTAAACCAGCAGTGCAGCGAGTAACTGCCTCTTCTTCAATACGTTCCAATGCAGAACCGCAAACCGGGCAGGACTGCGGAAACTGAATCTCCCGCGAATCTACGGGTCGCATCGCCTCTACGACCGACACAACCTTGGGAATCACATCGCCGGCTCTGCGCACTATCACCGTATCGCCAATACGTACACCCAGGCGCTCGATTTCATCGCTGTTATGCAGCGTGGCGTTGCTCACCGTGACACCACCGACAAAAACAGGCTCGAGTCTGGCAACAGGAGTGATCGCTCCCGTTCGTCCGACCTGAAATTCCACATCCAAAAGCCGAGTCATCTCCTCTTGGGCCGGAAACTTCCTCGCGATCGCCCAACGAGGTGCCCGGGAAACAAACCCCAGCTTTTTTTGAAGCGGTATGGAATCTATTTTAAAAACAATTCCATCGATGCCATAGGGCAAGGCTTCGCGACGGGCCGCTAGATTTTGATAGTATTCTTCGCAGGCTTCGATGCCCGAAACCACTGCGGAGTCAGCATTGATTCTCAGACCCCAGGACTGAAGTTGTTCCAAAATCTTGGTCTGACTTACCGCCAGTTCTCCCCCCTCTACCAGCCCGACGCCGTAACAGCACATCTCCAGAGGCCGTTGAGCCGTCACTCGAGGATCCAACTGGCGTAAACTTCCAGCAGCCGCATTTCTAGGATTAACAAAGACCTTTTCATCGCGCGACCGCGCTTGCGTATTCATGCGATCAAAACCGGCAAGGGGCATATAGATCTCGCCCCTGATTTCCAGCACATCCGGATAACCACTGCCGCGCAATCGCAGCGGGATTGAAGGTATCGTTCGAACGTTGTGCGTAATATCCTCCCCTGTGCGGCCGTCGCCTCGTGTAGCGCCGCGTTCAAGAATGCCCCGGCGATAGATCAGGCTAACCGCGATGCCGTCGAGCTTGGGCTCGCAGGCATAGCGCAAGGGTTCACCTTCAGAATCGAGGCGCTCTACCAGCCTACGATTAAAATCTGATAGCTCGTCGGAATCGAAAGCATTATCAAGTGACAGCATGGGAACCTGGTGTTCCACCTGTTGAAAATTGGACAAGGGGCTTCCACCAACACGCTGAGTGGGGGAGTCTTCGCGCAGCAACTCGGGGCGAACGCGCTCGAGCTCGACTAGAGCTTGAAACAAGCGGTCATATTCTGCGTCGGGCACGGTGGGATCATCCAGTACATAGTACTGGTAATTAAATTGCTCTAGCTGGGTTCGAAGTGATTGAGCTTTCGAGGCCGGATCGTGCGAGGGCATAGTCAGAGACTCAGCGGGCTGCCGAGGCCAACATTCGCCGCTCCAGATCCCGAATTTTCTGGCGAGCGTGTTCGAGAGTCTGCTTAGTGATGACGCTTCGTGTCTCGTCCAGAACGTCCCCGCCAAGGTTTCTGGCCACGGCCTGCGCAGTCTCAAGCATATAGTCAAAAGCCTGTATCATGTCCACTGGGCCGGGTAAGCTCAGGAAGAACACCAAACCAGAGGTACTGAAATCCGACATGTTGTCGATATCAAAAACACCCGGTTGCACCATATTAGCGACACTGAACTGAATTGGGCCCCGCCCTGCTTCTAGCTCGTGCCGATGGAAAAAATTCATTTCTCCGAAGCGCAAGTCACAGGCGAGTAGAATATGAAGAATGTCCTCACCTTTAAAACCATCTACTTCTCGGGAGACGACGTTTACCATGAACACTTCTGGGTCGGCCTGATTGCGTCTAGCCGTCTCCTGCGCTCTGGAGGCTTCTGAATCTTCAGCTCCCATATTGTCCAACCAATCGAGATTTTCTGGCTCATCGGATGAACTCATGCCAGCGATAAAGTCGTGGTCCTCTTCAGCGCTAGTTTCAGGTGTAAGATTGTGTTGAGCGTTTTCTCTGGACTGAGCTGTCGCCCGCTCGATCTCCTCGCGACCCACGACCCTGGCGCCACCGTTAGGCAACTCCTTAAGCCACTGCAAAGATTCATCCGCCGGAGAAGCACTCGCAGTTACGTTGCGATTCATCGACATGCGCACTTTGGCGCGTCGCTCGGTTCTAATCCTGCGATAAGCATCCAATAGCACAGCCAAAATAAGCACCACGCCGACGATGACCATCCAGTCACGTACCGTTAAATCCATCAAACCTGTATCGCACTCACTAGTAATACCTGAATTATGAACACAGCTTTATACCGCTGCCAGTTCCGCTGCTTCTTCCACATCAACCGTCACCAGTCTGGATACTCCGGGCTCGTGCATTGTAACGCCCAATAACTGGTCGGCTATTTCCATAGAGATCTTGTTGTGCGTGATATAAATAAACTGCACCTTGTCGGACATCTCTTTCACCATACGAGCATAACGGCCCACATTGGCGTCATCAAGCGGCGCATCAACCTCGTCCAGCATGCAAAACGGCGCTGGGTTCAGCTGAAAGATCGAGAACACCAGAGCGATGGCTGTCAGCGCTTTTTCGCCACCGGAGAGCAGATGGATAGTGCTGTTTTTTTTCCCTGGAGGGCGCGCCATAATTGAAATCCCGGTATCGAGAAGGTCATCACCAGTCATTTCAAGATAGGCACTACCACCGCCAAATACCCGCGGGAATAACTCCTGCAGACCATTATTCACCTGTTCGAAGGTTTCGCGGAAACGGTCACGTGTTTCTTTGTCAATTTTACGAATAGCGGCTTCGAGGGTTTGCAGTGCGGTTACCAAATCTTCGTTTTGGGCGTCAAGATAATTTTTGCGCTCTGACTGCAGGCTGTATTCGTCAATCGCCGCGAGATTAATTGGGCCCAGTCGAGTTATTCGATTGGCCACTTTTTCAAGACTACGCTGCCACTCACCTTCACTGGCATCTTCTGGCATCGTTTCCAGAACTTTTTCGACATCCTGATCACTTTCCACCAGCAACTGCTGAACGTTTTCACGCTGAACTTGCAGGCCTTGATTACCCAGGCGCTGCTGCTCCAATTCGCTGCGGACGATCTCTGCGCGCTGCTCAATCGCTGCTCGTTGCTGTTCCGCCTGACGCAACTCGTGCTCAATTTCGGCCACGGCCTGACGGGATTCAGTTAATTCGCCCTCTACTTTTAGCCGCTGTTCCAGCTGAGTCTCCAGCTCCAACTCCAGATCGCCTATCGGGCTTTCGCTTTCACTCATGGTAAGTTTAAGGTTATCGCGTCGCTCTCGTAGCTGGTCGACCTGACCTAAGGTTCTGGCAATGGAACCTTCCATCGAAGACACCTGAGTCTGCAGCGACTGATGACGCATCGCACTTTGGTGAGCAAGGTCTTTATCGTGTCGAGCGGATTGTCGAGCCCTGTCCAGGACACCACGTGCCTCGTCGCGCTCCGATAGCAGCTGTTCACGGCGCTGCGAGTCTGATTCCATGCTCTCAATGGCTACCGACAGTAGTTGTCGTGCTTCGGCCATGCTGGTTTGCTCAAGGGCAAACTGTTCGCGCGCCTCATCGATTTCTGTATTTATTCTCTCACGTCGGACGGTAATCTGCTCAATTTTGGCTTGCTCCGCAGACAGCTTCGACGCAAATTCGGAGTGTTGACGGGTAACGGCTTGCAATTCACGTTGATTTTGCTGCCGCTGCTCTTCCAGACGCTTTAAATTTTCGCGAGATTCCAGCTGGGCAGATTCGAGGCCTTCAGACTTTTCCTCTAGGGACTCCAGAGCCTGGGCCAGCTGCTCCAGTTCCTGTTTGCGATGTATCACGCTGCCTTGGTCATCGGACAACCGAGTAACGCGCAGCCAATTGCGGCCCAACCAGATACCGTCTTGCGTGATGATTGATTCGTGCGGGGCTAACGACGACCTTCTGTGCATGGCCTGGGCCATATCCGGTACGCCATAAACTCCCGCTAGCAAGGAACCCAGATGATTGCCTCCTCTGACCTTGCTAGAGAGCAAATCAGAAGATTGCTGACCCGGGAGGATAGATTCATCCAGAAGCAACAACTGACCCTGCTCAAGTTGTCCCAGCATATTTCCTAAGGGACCAATGTCATCGACACAAACCGCCTGCAGATAATCGCCCAACACAGTTTCTACCGCCAACTGCCAGCCGTCGTCTACCTGCAATTGTTCCAGCAAGCGGGGGTTGTTCGACAGCGAACGCGATTCTAGCCAGTCTTGAACTTGGTCATTATTGGAATCGAGCGCGGCCTGCTGCAAAGCCTCCAGCGATGCCTGACGACCTCGCGATTGTTGCAAAGAGGATCTAACCTCGTTTAATTCCCCAGAGAGCCGCTCGCCCGAATCGCGTGTCGACGCTACCTGTTCTTGTAACTGCTCACCCAGACCCTCGTGCTCACTAAGCGTTAGCTCGAGCTCGGCGAGTTTCTCCCCCATCTCTTCGATTTCAACATCGACGGAGCCGGTGGCAAGCGATAGTTTTTCTTCATCCAATGATGATATTCGTTTCTGCACACGCTGCAAGGCCTGCTCTAAGTGCTGCAACCTAGATTGCTGCACTTCTGCCTGCTGCCTAGGTTCGGCGGCGTGCTGGTTAAATTCATCCCATTGGGTCTGCCATAAATGCATGGTTTCTTCGGCTTCAACCAGAGACTCAGAGGAGGATTGCTCTATCTCCTGCAGCAATTCCAGGTCCGGCGCCAGAGAGGCCAATTCCAAACCCCAAATTGCCAGCTTCTGCTGATCTTCGCCTAGCAAAGTCTCAGATTGGGCGAAACTGCTGTTAGTTTGTTCCAGGTCTTCACTAAGCTGCCGGCTGCGCTCCTGCTGATGCTTAATCGTTTGTTCGGTCCGCGAGACCTCTGCCCCTAAAGAATAATAGACGCCCTGAACCTTGTTAAACTCATCGGTGCACTCAGTGAAGTCCAAACGATACTTTTCAATCCCGGTATCAACCTGCTGGTGCTCGGCGTGCACCGACTCCAGTTTTACTTCCAGCTCGGCAATATTCTGAGTGCAGGTTTTAATCTTGGAATCAAGCTCTTGCCACTGCAGAGCTTGCAACTGCGCCTTGAGCGTTCGCTCTTCATCCTTAAGCGTACTGTATTTCTCTGCGGATTCAGCCTGTCGTTGCAAATGCTGCAGCTGGCGCTCTAGTTCGTCGCGCAAATCGGTAAGGCGCTCGAGGTTTTCCAGGGTACGCCGCATTCTGCTTTCTGTTTCTTTGCGCCGCTCCTTGTATTTGGAGATACCGGCAGCTTCTTCGATAAACACTCGCAGCTCTTCGGGTTTGGATTCGATCAGGCGAGAGATCATGCCCTGCTCGATAATAGCGTAGCTGCGCGGACCCAAGCCGGTTCCGAGAAAGATATCAGTGATGTCGCGACGCCGGCAGCGAGTGCCGTTTAAGTAATACTCAGATTGCGCTTCGCGAGTGACGACCCGTCTGATCGAAATCTCAGCATAGCTGGCGTACTCGCCACCCACACGACCACTGGCGTTGTCAAAAATCAATTCAATGGAGGCCTGGCCCACAGGCTGGCGATTGACTGAGCCGTTGAAGATGACGTCGGTCATGGATTCGCCGCGAAGATTTTTCGCTGAGCTCTCGCCCATGACCCAGCGAACCGCGTCAATGACATTGGATTTCCCGCAGCCATTGGGCCCAACGACAGCGCACATATTACCGGGGAAATTCACCGTGGTAGGGTCCACGAAAGACTTGAACCCGGCTAGTTTTATAGACTTTAGTCGCATATAACTTTAAGTATTCGCTGTATCTTACTGTTTTTTAATGATTTAGCTCATAATTTGGCGTCGGGAGGACAAAATTTGAACACTAGATCTAGTGTATAGGCTTTGTTTCGGCAACACTATGCTTGAACACGTAAAACCTGAAATTTAACGTTTTCGAGCAGCCAGTTTGACCACAATTGCCTGCGTGTCCAGAGAGGGGCTCAGCGGCCCAGCCGAGCCCAACCAAGTAGCGCTATCTTCCCCAGGACGACCCTCCGGTGACACTTGCACCACCACAGCGATGGCATCCAATGAAGAGAGCTTCTGCCCCGCCATGGATTTGCTGTCATCCAGGCGCACATCCATCGGCAATTGCGAAGCCTGCAAGCGAACTACGGCCACTGGCATTCGGCTGGTCGCATCGGCTGCGCGCGCCAGCACAAAGACGGTATCTTGAGCGTTCACCTGGGCGTCGTCGGGGAACCTGACATTGACAGTGACTCCAAGAGTAACCACCTCGCCAGGTTGCGCGGCGGCCACAACAGGCTCACCACTTGCTGCGAGCCTCTGTCTGGCCTGAGCCATAACACCTTCTATCATTTTAGCGCTGGCAGAGCCCGCAGGTTCTGTGGCAACCAGGCGCTGCCAGTATTCTATTGCCGCTCGATATTGTTTCTGTTCGAATAGCACCATGCCTAGTAAACCCAGAGCGGTTTTCTGTCCAGGGTCTATTGCCAGGGCTTGTTCGGCGAATAACTGCGCGCGCTGGGTGAGGTTTCTCCCTTGCGCTAGATACTCGGCTTGCGCCGCATAAGCAAGAGCTTGTGAGTCGCCGGGAGATTCGTCGGCCAGAGCACTATACAGCTGAGCTGCTTGCTTATAATCTTCCTGATCCATGTAAAAGCGACCGAGCAAAGCCATGTAATGCACATTGCCCGGCCGCTGCTCTGACCGAGCTTCAATCGCTTTGAATAAGTCCTGCAACTGCTCGGGATCAGTAGAGTCAGAGATCGAATGCATTTGTTTCTGAATGATCACATCCGGTGCTGCACCCAGATAGTGGTAGAGAGAACCCGCCGCGATAGCGATGAGGGGCAACAGCAGCCAGCGCGGAAACGACGATTCAAGCTCTGACGATGAAGTAACGGCCTGCTCAGGCCTATCATCCTCCAGCAATCTAAGCGCCATATCAGTTTCCAGGCTTTCTAGTTCTTCAGGTTGCAGTTCGGTTTGTCGAAGCCGGTACCAATCCAGATTGGCATCGGCATTGTTACCTACAGCGCGTTTGTCACTATTGCGCGGGAGCAGGTAAAACAGGCCGCTCAGTACAATCAAACCGACGCAGGCCAACAAGAAAAGTGTCACAAAGGTCCCTCTTTATCGTCCAACAAATTTTGTAAACGTCTGCGCTCATCCTCACTCAAACCTTCTGTGGAAGCAGGCAACTGCGACCTTCGTCGAAAGGAGACAAACACAACACCGGCGGCACAAATAAACAGGAAAACAGGAGCAAGCCACAGCATAATCGTAGGCCCTGCAAATCGAGGCCTATACAAAACAAACTCGCCGTAGCGCGCTACCATAAAGTCTTGTATCTGCGTATCGCTGGATCCCGCTTCGAGCTGCTGATGCAGTAATCTACGCAAATCTTTTGCGATCGGAGCGTCAGAATCGGCAATGTTCTGGTTCTGACACTTGGGACATCGCAACTCAAAGCTAAGCGTTTTATAGCGCAATTCTAAGTCCGGGGAAGTGAACTCATAGGTTTCGATGACGGCGAAACTCATCGGTGAACCCAGTAACAGAGCAACGAAAAAGCCTGGGAAAAATACTCTCACGGCTGAACCTGCAAAGCTTGGGCAGTGTTACCGCCAAGTTCCACATACAGCGGCTCAAGAATATTCGTCCATACCCGGTCATCCACAACACCAACGTGGCGATAGCGAATCACCCCCGTGCTGTCGACAAGGTACGTTTCAGGCGCCCCAAAAACACCTAAATCAAGCCCGAGTGTACCTTCGCGATCAGCGACACTAGCGCGGTATGGGTCGCCAAAATCAGCCAGCCATTGAATCGCAGCGGCATCTTCGTCTTTATAATTGACGCCATAGATCGGAATACCACTATCGCCTAGCTTTTGCAGATAGGGGTGTTCTACTCGACAGGAGATACACCAGGTAGCCCAGACATTTAAAAAGGCGACTTCACCGATAATATCCTGGTGAGTCATCAGCTTGTCTTGCCCCAGAGTTGGAAGAGAAAAACTGGGGAGGTCATGATCGATCAAGGCCGAGGGCATCGCTTTGGGGTCCAGCGAGAGTCCGCGAAACAAAAACAAAGCCAGCAACACAAACAACATTAGCGGAATAAACAGTTTTACCCTAGCTCCCATGGGCTAGGTCTCCTGCCATAGTGCCATCGCTCACGGCGACCTTGCGAGTTCTGTACCGCTTATCAAATACGGTCACAAAGCTGCCAAAGCCCACCAGCAGAGCACCCAACCATATCCAGCGGATAAAAGGCTTGTAATGCAAGCGAATAGCCCATGCCCCGGTGTTGCCTATCGGCTCTCCCATGGCGACAAAAAGATCGCGGAACATGCCATCATCAATAGCCGCTTCAGTCATGATTGAACCCGAGGCCATGTAGCGTCTTTTTTGAGGAGCCAACATCGCAATCGACTTACCATTTTCAAAGACCTCAAACTGGGCCTCATCCGCCACAAAATTGGGGCCGTTCACTCGCGCTACTTCCAAAAAGTGAAACTCATATCCGGCGACAGTTTCACGATCACCTGGGTTCATTTTTAGATCGCGCTCGACGTGAAACTGGCTGGTGACAACCACACCTACTACCGCCATCGCAAAACCCATATGAGCTGTAAACATGCCCCAGTAACTTGGCGTCAGCCGGCTAAGTCCGCGACCAATAGAAGCTGCACTTCGAACTTTGCTGGTAAGATCGCGCAACATACCAAAGGCCAGCCAACTGGCCAACACCACTGCCAGAGCCACCCAGATATTGTAATCCCCCGGATGCAGAAGAGGGAGAAGAAGACCAACGACAACCGCAGCCACCGCCGGCAATAGCAATTCTATTTTCCAGCGCTGGGCACTATCGTTTTTCCAGCGCGATATCGGACCTATCCCCATCAGCGGGATCAGCACCGCCATCAGCGGGACAAAAACAGAATTAAAATAAGGTGGGCCCACCGAGTACTTCCCCTGCCCTAGCGCATCCATTAGCAAAGGAAACAAAGTGCCAAACAATACGGTAAGCGTAGCCACCAGGAAAACAATATTGTTGAATACCAGCAAACTCTCGCGGGACAACAAACCAAAACTAACCCGAGATCTAACGGTAGGTGCCCGCACCGCATAAAGTGTCAAAGACCCACCCACTACGATTAAGAGAAACACCAGTATAAATAGGCCTCGCTCAGGGTCCGTCGCAAAGGCGTGCACTGAGGTGAGTACACCCGACCTAACCAGGAACGTGCCGAGCAAGCTCAAAGAGAAGGCAAAGATAGCCAGTAAGACCGTCCAGCTTTTAAACAGGCCGCGCTTTTCCGTTGCCGCCAAAGAGTGCACTAACGCTGTCCCGGCCAGCCAGGGCATAAATGAGGCGTTCTCTACGGGGTCCCAAAACCACCAGCCACCCCAACCTAATTCGTAGTAGGCCCACCAACTGCCCAGCATGATACCAATGGTTAGAAAGCCCCAGGCAACATTCGTCCAAGGCCTGGACCAACGCGCCCAGGCCGCATCTAACCTGCCCGTCATCAGGGCCGCAATAGCGAAGGAGAACGCAACCGAGAACCCAACATAACCCATGTACAACAGGGGCGGGTGAATGATCAAACCGAAATCCTGCAGCAAGGGGTTTAAATCCTGACCATCTAGCGGTGTACCCGGCAGCAGGCGTTCGAAAGGATTAGAGGTGAACAGGGAAAATGCGATAAATCCAACGGCAATAAAACCCATGATCGACAGCACTCGCGCGCGCACCGGAACGGGTAGCGATGGACTAAACAGCGCTACAGCGGCCGTCCAGAAACTTAATATAAGTACCCACAACAACAGTGACCCCTCGTGATTGCCCCACACCGCTGAGAACTTATACATATCTGGCAGCAGGGAGTTGCTGTTACCGGCGACTACTTTGACGGAGAAGTCGTCCTGCATAAAAGAGGTGGTAAGACTGATGAAACTGATACCGACAAACACAAGCAAACCAACAGACAAACCAGGCGCCAGATCCATGGCTGCAAAATTGCGCCTCCAAGCCCCCCACAATGGTACGGCGAAGAGAATAATAGAAATACAAAAGGCGATTATAAGCGAAAAATGTCCGAATTCCGGGATCATTAGTAAGCCTCCGATTTCATGGCTGTGGATTTTTCCAAGGCCTCAGCGACCTCAGGAGGCATGTAATTCTCATCGTGTTTCGCCAACACTTCCGTGGCATGAACAACGCCCTGTTCATTGAGCTTGCCTGCCACCACGGCGCCTTGGCCTTCGTCGAATAGATCCGGAAGAATGCCCACGTAAACAACGGGTACTGTCGCCTGATAATCGGTAAGTTCGAAATCTACTTGTAAACTATCATCACTGCGCTTAATGCTACCGGCAACAACCATGCCCCCAACGCGCAACGCTTTTCCTACCGGTGCATTACCTGCCGCTACTTCCGCAGGAGGATAAAACAAGTTGATATTGCCACTGAGGGCATACAACATCAGCCCGATTCCGGCGCTGGAAAATACCACCAAAAAAAGAACCAAATACAGGCGTTGTTTACGAACTGGATGCACTAATCTTTCCCTGCTTCAGGATCTACCTGATTTTGTTGGCGTTTTAATTCGCCGGCAATACGCGCAATCACTTTGCGCTCTTTCAGCTTCGGCAAAATGAGTAGGCACAGGATCGATATTGTAACTATCAAATAGGCAGACCACACGTAAGCACCATGGCCGTCCATGCTCAATGCGCCTGCGAATGTGTCAAAGTAGGGGGTCATCGTTCTACCCCATTTACCAGACGTTTAACCCAGCCCGCTCTGGACTCGCGCTGGAGTATTTCAACACGCATGTTCATCAACAAGGTGCAGGTGAAAAGAGCATAAAAAGCAGCGATCATCAGTAGAAGCGGGTAGAGCATGCTGGGGTCTATAGAGGACTCACCGGTAAATTTGATAGAGGCCGGTTGATGAAGGCTATACCACCAGTCAACAGACTTATAAATGATCGGGATGTTAACGGTTCCGACCAGAGAAAGAATGGCGCAGGCTCGCCCCGCAGCCGCTTTATTATCGTAGGCCTCGTACAATGCGACAACCCCGACATAGAGAAAAAACAAAATTAGCATAGACGTTACCCTGGCATCCCACACCCACCAGGTACCCCAGGTAGGCTTGCCCCAGATCGATCCGGTAACCAGAGCCAAAAATGTTAGAACCGCACCAATGGGAGCACAGGCTTTCATCGCCACATCCGCCATTTTCATTTTCCAGATAAGGCTAACCGCACCCGCAATGGCCATTACGTAATAAGCGGCCAAGGCCACGACAGAAGCCGGAACATGAATATAGATTATTCGATAGCTGTTGCCCTGGCGGAAATCCGGGGACGTAAACAGCAATCCCCAGATCATACCCGCTGTCAGGGCCATCAGTGCAATAGGCAATAGCCAGCGCAGAATGGATCCAGAGAGAGTGTACAACCAAGGTGGAGAACCGAACTTATGAAAGAGTGACCACATAGATGCGCCGATTATACAGCGGCAGTGTGGAGTAACAACACAAACTGAAGCTTGTTCACCTCACCCGCTAATTCAACGCTATGCATCGACACTAATTCGCAGGCCGGCGGCTATAGCGAAAGGAGCGAGCACAATCGCCAGGCATAACATCGCGCCCAAAATGGCCAGGTAAGGAGCAACTTCAATACCGTTGACTGCCCCCGCCACCGCCGCACTGCCGAAGATGAGTACCGGCACATACAGAGGCAGGATAAGCAGGGATATCAACATACCGCCTCGCCTTAAACCCACAGTGAGCGCGGCTCCAATGCATCCGACCAAACTGAGCACACCCGTTCCGAGCATCAAACTCAAAACTAAGATTCCTATTGCTTCGGCAGGTAAATTCAGCATCAATGCAAACACGGGGGAGACCAGCGCCAGCAATAGGCCTGTTATCAACCAGTGCGCTAGACAATACGCGCAGACTGAAAAATACAATGGTTGTGGGGATAGCAAAAGCTGTTCGAGGCTTCCATCCTCAAAATCCCCACGAAACACAACGTCTGAGGTCAATAAATTCGACAGCAGTGCGACAATCCACAGAATTCCGGGCGCAAATTGCGACAAAGATTCCGGTGCAGGACCCAGACCGAGCGGGAAAAGCGAAACCACCATCACAAAAAACAACAGCGGGTTGCCAATTTCAATCGGTCTTCTCACCGCCAAAACAAGCTGCCGCTTTAACAATCGCTGGCAAAACTGAAGGGTACTCGGGCTTGTCATAGCGCAAGACCCCCGTCGAGGGATAGAACGGAAACGGGAAAGTCCACCGACAAGAGCTGATGGGACGTCATTATGACCGCCCCGCCACCAGCGACATGACTGACCAAGTGAGTTTCCAATGCTGCTATGCCATCGACATCTATCGCCGTAAAAGGCTCATCCAAAAGCCACAACGGGCTATGCGATAAGTAAAGCCTGGCCAAATTGACACGCCGATGTTGTCCAGCAGACAGATTATGGCTGGGTACATCCTCATAGCCATACAGTCCAACCTGAGCGAGCGCATATTCGATTTGCTCATCGGTTCTCACCCCTTCGCCGTCCACGTGCCAGGCGAGGTTTTCTCTGGGAGTCAAAAGGCCCTTAACCGCCGCTTGATGGCCCAGATAGAGTTGCCGAACAGAATTTTTCACGATGCCTTCAAACCCATATCGGGACAGCCCCGCAAGAATTCGAAGCAGACTGGTTTTACCGGCTCCGTTTGCGCCGCCCAGTTGAATTAGCTGCCCCGAATGCACCTCAAAGGAAAGATTCCTGAAAAGTTCGCGGCCCCCACGCTCAAGATAGAGCCCACTGACGCTCAGAAAGGGACTCATGGGAGTCTCCGCGGGCATAGGCTAGAGATTAACAACCCTTATGCCGGGAAGATTGATGTCGGTGTCGACCTCAATGCGCAATGAGCCAAAATCGAACAGATTGGCGTCGGCAAGTTGCGAAGGCGCAATATTTTTAATACTTCGGAAGATGGATTCAGTTCGACCGGGATACTCCTTCTCCCAGGTCGCCAGCATGTTTTTCACCTGAACCCGCTGCAGATTCTCTTGAGAGCCACACAGATTACAGGGGATAATTGGGTATTCTTGATAATCCGAAAATTTTTGAAGATCGGATTCCTTACAATAGGACATGGGCCGGATAACCACATTTTTCTTGTCATCACTGAGCAATTTGGGCGGCATAGCTTTTAGTTTGCCGTTGAAGAACATATTGAGAAACAGCGTCTCGACGATGTCGTCCCGGTGATGCCCTAAGGCAATCTTGCTGGCGCCTATCTCTTCAGCAAACCCGTACAAAGTGCCTCGACGCAATCGTGAACACAGCCCGCAGGTGGTTTTGCCCTCTGGAATCACTTCCATAACAATGCTGTAGGTGTCTTTCTCGAGGATATAAAAGGGGATACCCAATTTCGAAAGATACTCAGGCAGAACCTCTTCGGGGAAACCTGGCTGCTTCTGATCCAGGTTGACTACAATCAACTCGAAATTAACCGGGGCGCTGTCACGCAGATTGATGAGTATATCCAGCATGCCATAGGAATCTTTGCCGCCAGACAGACACACCATGATCCGGTCGCCCTCCTCGATCATGTTGTAGTCTGAGATGGCATTGCCAACATTACGCCGCAATCGCTTGCGTAACTTGTTGTATTCCAGTTTTTCCTTTCGATCCAGATCCAGCACGGGCACTCTTCGATTAGTCCTTGATTTAGCGCTCATTTTACGCGCCTGGCCGATCACTCGTCTACCGCTGTCACTTGAGATGGGCTCACCTTGAGGTTAAGACCTTGTCCGGCTTGTGTTTTGGGCTGTTTCCCACGACAATGAGCGCCCGAAAATATCGACCCATTTGACGAAAAAGGAACCCTAGCTATGAAACAAGCCGTTCGCGTTACTGTCACCGGTGCTGCCGGCCAAATTGGCTATGCACTTCTCTTCAGAATTGCCTCGGGCGCTATGTTAGGCGAAGACCAGCCAGTGATCCTGCAGTTGCTGGACATCACACCTGCTCTGGAAGCCCTGGACGGCGTGAAAATGGAACTGGAAGACTGTGCATTTCCTCTTTTAGCTGGCGTTGTCTGCACTGACGACCCAAACACCGGATTTAAAGATGCCGACTATGCCCTGCTGGTAGGCGCCCGCCCTCGCGGCCCCGGTATGGAGCGCAAGGATCTACTGGAAGCCAACGCGGCGATCTTCTCAGTTCAGGGCAAAGCGATCAATGCAAGCGCCAGCCGAGATATTAAAGTACTGGTCGTGGGCAACCCTGCCAATACTAACTCGCTGATCACACAGCGTAATGCACCGGATATTGATCCACGCAACTTTACGGCAATGACTCGCCTGGATCACAATCGCGCGATGACTCAGCTGGCCATCAAGACCGGCAAGACGGTTAACGATGTCAGCAATATGACCATCTGGGGCAACCACTCTGCTACTCAGTATCCAGACCTGTTCAACGCCAAAGTAGACGGCTCGGCTGCCATTGGGCTCATCGAGCAAGAATGGTACGAAAGTGATTTTATCCCCACTGTTCAGCAACGTGGCGCCGCAATCATTAAGGCACGCGGTGCATCTTCAGCCGCTTCAGCTGCCAACGCAGCGATCGGCCACATGCGCAGCTGGGCGCTGGGCACCGAGGGTGACGACTGGGTTTCCATGGGCGTTTATTCAGACGGTTCCTACGGAATCACCGAAGGCCTGATCTACTCATTCCCCTGCCGCTGTGCAAACGGAAACTGGGAAATAGTTCAGGGTGTTGAGGTAGGCGCATTCAGCCAAGCCAAAATGACTGCCACCGAAACAGAGCTCACCGAGGAGCGGGATGCAGTGCAACACTTGCTTCCGTGAAGAGCTATCACCACGGCAATTTAAGGGCAGAACTGCTGGACACAGCGCAACAGCAGTTACAAAAAATTGGAACAGAGGCACTCAGCTTGCGGGCATTAGCTCGCGAGGTGGGCGTATCTCAAACAGCACCCTACCGCCATTTTTCAGATAAAAACCAATTATTGGCCGCCTTGGCGACCCGCGGTTACCAGATTCTGCTCGCGAAGCTTCGCTCGGCCGGCCACGCTGCCGGGGACTGTCCGCGTGAAGATCTAATCGCTTTCGCCCATACCTATGTTGATTACGCCAGCACTAACCCCGAATTGTTCAAACTCATGTTTGGGCCCACACTACAACCCACCCGAAAATACCCCCAGCTGCGCGATGCCATTCGCGAAACTTACGGCCTGGTTCAAGAGATACTGCGCAGCGGTATCGAACAGGGAATTTTCAAGGAACAAGATATCGCCTATCTGGCGAATGCTGCCTGGGCAGGCATCCACGGCCTGGCTATATTGAAAGTGGATACGCCTCAGCTGTTTGAACGCCACATCGACTTGCGCCGGCAGGTCGATACCAGCGTCCTGACTTTTATTGCCGGAATCAGTAACGACGTCAGCTAGTCTCTAGCTTGTCTTCCGCAGTGTTTGTTCTACCATCGTGTCTATAAAAAATTATTACCGAAAGATCGAAAATACTTCTGGCACCACGGGAGTGCCCAAGGGGCATTACTCTCCCAACGATCTATCAACGAAAATACCCGAATGGTGGGCCTGCAATTAGGGATCAAAGTTTTAGAAACACGCATGCTATTGGTGATGCCGCTTTACTATGCGGCCGCGGGTATTTTTCACAAGACCGTGATTAGTCATAGCGGCAGTCTCGCAGTACACAGAGAGTTTGATCCAGTGGCAACAATCAATGACCTTGCGAGATGGATGGTTATATACGGGAGACGCCGCGCGCATAGATGAAGATGGTTATGTTTATATAGAAAACCGTATTAAAGACATGATTGTTTCCGGCGCGGAAAACGTCTACCCCAAAGAAGTAGAAAATGCCGTATTCGAACATCCCAATGTTGCGGACGCAGCAGTGATAGGGTGTCCGAGTGAGTAATGGGGTGAAGCCATTCTCGCCTTTTTAGTCATTCGTGACGGTAGAGATTCCGCGCAATCCGACCGGCAAGATTTCGAAAAAAGTGATTAGGGAGCCTTACTGGAAGAATGTAGCGCGCAGAGTCAGTTAGACTACATTAGATCCTGAGGGCAGGTAGCCGATTTCCACAGGCCAGTGGAGATAATTTTATTCTGCCCTACTCCAGGCACCACACTAACCACTGTTGACTCATGACGCCTTGAATTGATCACCTTCGCGTGAATAGTGCTTGGCATACCGGCACAGGTAAACGTACCGAGCCATTCTTTACTGGTACTTTTAGTGATACCAAATTGGCAATCTGGCCCGGCTTCACTTCCCATAGATTCCCTCATCTGTTTCTCCATGTCTTTAAAGGAATCTGTAGTGATGCACTGCCTACCCACAGCGCTTTGTAGAGCGCCCTGCATCATCTCACGCATTTGAGCTCGCTGTGCTTCGGGTATGCTGGCCAGAAGATTTCGCATCATCTCGCTTTCTTCCATTTTTGT
>JBLGAR010000100.1:0-17645 GCA_047612385.1 Cryomorphaceae bacterium
TCTGGCTCTTTTAGCTTGCAGCATAACGGATCGAGGCTCCTCTCACACCATGGCGTAGGGTAATAGAATGTCGGAGAAACTGCCGGGTGGACACATTGCTGAGGCTATTGGGGCGATGAGTTCATAGAAAATAAAGCGAGGAAGATATAGAGTTATATAGATGGTGCCCAGAAGAGGACTTGAACCTCCACGCCCTTGCGAGCACTAGCACCTGAAGCTAGCGTGTCTACCAATTTCACCACCTGGGCAAAGCGACTCATATGAAGCCAGCTGAGGGCGCAAACTTTACTGACCTGCCCTCACGATGTCAATACTGCCACGGCCAGCGAAAAATTCAACTTGACAGTTTCTGCTCAAACTTCATAGTAACTGCGATTACAAAAACAAAAACGTGTCATACAGTGAAAGACCCCACCCGAGTTCTTATGGTCGCAACCAGCTATCCTCGAAGCGAGGAAGATTGGCAGGGTTTGTTTATCCGTAGAATTGCCGATGCGATGGGTGAGAACCCGGATATCCGCCTCTCACTTTGGGCTCCAGGTGGGCCTCGGCATGCCGACGTCGATTACAGTTGCAGCCCCGACGATTCGCGCTGGTTAGACACATTGGCGGAGGAGGGGGGCCTGGCGCATCTGCTCAGAAAGCGCCCGATCTTTGCTCTGTTTCGTGCCGGCGGCCTGTTAAGGCGTCTTCGTACCCTCTATCGACAAAAGTTTGAAGCTACCGATATTTATCATATCAACTGGCTGCAAAATGCTTTGCCGCTCTACGGTTTGAATGCCGCGGCAGTGATTACCGTGTTGGGTAGCGATTTCAAGTTGCTTAAAATTCCCGGAATGTCCTGGATATTGCGCGCAGTGCTCAAAACTAATCGCTGTGTGCTAGCCCCCAACGCGGCCTGGATGGAGCCTGAATTGCGGCGGCGTTTTGGGGATGTCGCCCAAATTGTGCCGGTTAATTTCGGTATCGATGATTCCTGGTATACGGTTCCTTATTATTGTCCAGGAGAGGCAAATAACTGGCTAATCGTTGTTCGTGTCACCGAGGATAAGATAGGCAGGTTGTTTGAGTGGGGGGAGGGTTTTTTCGGCGATAAGCAGCGGCTCCACTTATTTGGCCCCAATCAGGAAGCGCTGGATATACCTCCCTGGGTGGATTATCACGGGCCGGTCACAGCGCAAGATCTACTAGATAACTGGTATCCTAACTGCGCGGGTTTTATTACGCTTAGCGAACATAGCGAGGGTAGGCCTCAGGTTTTACTTGAGACCATGGCGGCCGGTGTGCCTATCATTGCTTCAGGCATTCCCGCCCATCGCGATACGATTGTCCAAGGAGAGCAAGGATATCTTGTGGAGACACGCGAAGAGTTTTTGCAGGCGCTGGAAAATATAGCGGATGAGTCGACTCATCGGCAGTTGTCGATTAACGCTCGTCGGATGAGTCAGCACGAATATGGAAATTGGGGTGATTGCGTGAAGCGCTATGATCAGCTCTTTAGGAGTTTGGAATGACATCTGTCGTAGTATTAGGGGGTAGCGGTTTTGTCGGACGAAGCCTTTGTCCGGCGCTGGTCGCAGCTGGCTGTAAGGTTTCCAGTATTTCCCGATCCCCGGTTATCAGGCGCCACCCCGGTGTGTCTTATGTCGATTGCAACTTCGACAATATCTATCAGCTCGGTGAACTCTATCAGCAGGCAGATTTTATTTTCCATTTAGCTTGCGATACAACGCCGGCAACCTCGTCACGGCAGTCATCGCTGGAGGTGACCGCCAATCTGCTGCCTTCTCTGCGGCTACTTGAATATCTGGAGCACCAATGCAAGGCAGTGCTGGTGTACCTCAGTTCCGGCGGAACCGTTTACGGCGATACGGGCGATGCGCCATGCACGGAGTTAAACACGACATCGCCGATCTCCTATTACGGCGCATCGAAGGCATCACTGGAGTTGTTTTTCCAGGCCTACCATCTGCAAACGGGTAATCCAGTGGTTATTCTTAGGCCTTCGAATATTTACGGTCCCGGCCAGTTGGCGAAACAGCAGTTTGGTTTTATTCCGACTCTGTTTTCTGCGCTGCAAGATGGCAGTGACTTTAATCTTATGGGCGACGGCCGCAGCGTGCGCGATTTTCTGTTCATTGGTGACTTTGTATCTCTGTGTGTTTCGATCGCGAACAGCGATTTGACGGCGGACAAGCAGTGCAGTACTTACAATGTAGGTAGTGATGAGGGTGTTGAGTTGATAGAGTTGATTCAGCTGGCGCAGGAGCTGACAGGGAAAACGCTGCAGCTGAAGCACCTACCCCCGAGGGACGTAGATGTCCGATCCATCGTTCTGGATTCGAGCAAAGCGAAGAGCGAGTTCGATTGGCGCCCTGAAACGGCGATGGAGTCCGGTCTTGTGCAAACCTGGAACTGGCTTTCCGAGCGCTAACATTGGGCGAACAACACCCCGTCGTCAGTGTCTGCATCGCCAATTACAATGGTGCAGATGTCATCGAGCAGTGTTTACGGTCTGTTTGCGATCAGCAGGTGGCCGCAAGCATTGAGATTATCGTTCACGACGACGCCTCCTCGGATAACTCAGCGGCGATGATTCAATCGGGTTTTCCACAAGCCAAGCTGCTTGTTAGTGACAATAATGTGGGCTTTTGTCGCGCCAATAACAAGATGGTTGCGCAGGCTTCCGGCAAATACGTTCTTTTACTGAATAACGATGCCTGGTTGGCCGACGATGCTATTGCCACGTTTCTGGACGGCGTTGAGCGTCACGGAGACTGCATATTCACACTGCCGCAATACGGGGCCAGCGACGAAAAGCTGTTCGATTGCGGTATGCATATGGATTTTTTTGCCAATGCAGTACCTGTGGCCAAAACGGTCGAACAGCCGGTGGCAATGGTCATGGGCGCTTGCCTGTGGATCTCCCGAATTCGGTGGGATAGCTGCGAGGGCCTTCCGGAATGGTTTGGTTCCATGGCAGAGGATATGTACCTGTGCAATAGAGTCAGGCTGCAGGGTGGAGAGGTTATTGCGCTGTCCCAATCCGCCTATTTTCACCACATTGGCCATTCCTTTGGGGGTGGTAAAGTCGTCGAGGCGAAACTCAGCACTACGGTGAAGCGCAGGCGATTGAGTGAGCGCAACAAGCTGTATGTGATGTTCCTTTTTTATCCACCGCTGGTGCTATCGTTTATTCTGCCATTGGCCGTATTCACGCTTATTCTGGAGGGCTTATTGCTTGCTATGATAAAAAGAGATTTTGGATTTTTCACCCAGATTTACGGATTTGCGCTGGGCGGATTGTGGGCGAATATCGCGAAATTGCGTCGTGAGCGTGCTGTTATTCAAAATGGCCGAACGGTGGCCGCCAGAAAATTTTTCTCGGTTTATCGCTGGCTGCCGTATAAACTGCAGATGCTGTTAAAGCATGGCATTCCCGAGGTTCGGTAAGTCATAAGCTACTGAGCTTCTATAGGTTGTATACTAGGCATTCGCCGCTCTAATTCTTTTATTATTATATAGGCCCCATTCTTATGGCCAAAAAAGGCAAAATTGCCGATCCCCATGCCGCTCGCGAAGCGCAGCGCTATGACAATCCTATTCCCAGCCGAGAAGCTATCCTCGAGCTGCTGACCAAAGCCGAGAGGCCTCTTAAACACGCTCAGATTTGCGATGAGCTTTCGCTAGAGGACGATCAGTCCATCGATGCGCTGAGGAAACGCCTGCGCGCCATGGAGCGCGACGGGCAATTGATGATCAACCGTCGCGACGCCTACGGGCTGGTCGATAAAATGAACCTTCTGCACTGCAGAATCCAGGGTCATCGGGACGGCTACGGTTTTGCCGTTCCCCTGTCATCGGGTGAGGATGTATACCTCAGTGCACGTCAAATGCAGTTTGTGTTCGACGGCGACGAGGTACTGGTTGCGGTTACCGGGCTCGATCGCAGGGGCCGCCAGGAAGGTAAAGTGGTTGAGGTTCTCAACCGCGGCAGTCGCACCTTGGTAGGTCGTTATCAGGAGGAGAGCGGTATTGGGTTTGTGGTGCCGGACAATAATCGCATCAACCACCAGATACTGATTCCCCCCAAAGAAAAAGGAAAGGCTCTTTCGGGGCAGATTGTTACGGTTGTTATCACTGACTATCCCGTTCGCAACTTCCAGGCTAAGGGGAGTATCAGCGAGGTTCTGGGGAGCCATATGGATCCCGGAATGGAGATCGATGTTGCCATTCGCTCCCACGATATTCCCTGGGAATGGCCAGATAGCGTGCTCGACGAGGCTGGGCGGCTTGAGCATGAGCCCCTGGAGGAAGATAAAGAGCACCGTGTCGATCTGCGCAAACTGGCCTTTGTGACCATCGATGGGGAGGATGCCAGAGATTTCGACGACGCCGTGTACTGCGAAAAACGGGTCACTGGAGGCTGGCGCTTGTGGGTCGCGATCGCGGATGTATCCCATTACGTGCGCCCTGGATCGGCTCTGGACGAAGAGGCTGCCAAGCGTGGCAACTCTGTCTATTTTCCAGAGAAGGTTGTACCGATGCTCCCCGAGGCCCTCTCCAACGGGCTTTGTTCACTCAAGCCTGAAGTTGATCGTCTGGCGATGGTCTGCGAAATGGAAATCAGCCGGGCGGGAAAATTGGGCAGCTTTTGCTTTTATGAAAGCATTATTCACTCCCATGCTCGTCTGACCTACACCCAGGTGGGCGAGGTGCTTGAAAAGGGGTCGCATCCCGACGTCGATAAACGCAGGGTTGTCGATTTAAAACGCCTGCACAGCCTCTATAAGGTACTTCTTGGCGCGCGAGCCAAGCGTGGGGCCATAGAGTTTGACACCGTGGAAACGCGCATCATTTTTGATGAGCAGCGAAAAATTGAAGCCATTGTGCCCGTGGTGCGAAACGACGCCCATAAACTGATCGAAGAATGTATGTTGAGTGCGAATGTCGCTGCCGCGCGATTTTTTGAGGAACAAAAGCTCCCCATTTTGTATCGGGTACACGAAGGGCCCGGCGAACAAAAGCTGGAAAACCTGCGAGGCTTTTTAGGCGAGCTAGGTCTTGATCTCCCTGGAGGCGATAAGCCATCACCCACCGATTACCGGAATTTGCTCTCGGCTGTGGAAGAGCGCGAAGACACTTCGGTCATTCAAACTATGTTGCTTAGGTCTCTCAGCCAGGCGGTGTATCAGCCTGAAAACAAGGGGCACTTTGGGCTGCATTACGACGCCTACGCGCATTTCACATCGCCTATCCGACGCTATGCTGATCTGTTGGTGCACCGGGGCATAAGACACATTGTTCGTTCGAAGATCAAAACCAAGCAGGTGAAGCGCGCCAAAGGGGCGGAGCCGATTCCGGTCAAAAGCATCTTCCCCTATGACGAACATTCGATGGTGGTTCAGGGCGAACACTGCTCGATGACCGAGCGACGCGCCGATGATGCCACCAGAGACGTGCAGGCATGGCTCAAGTGCGAATACCTGCAGGAACACGTCGGTGATGAGTTTGGCGGTGTGATAAGCGCTGTTACCAGCTTTGGTTTGTTTGTCGAATTGGTCGATCTTTATATAGAGGGGCTGGTGCACATCAGTGCGCTGCCAGGAGACTATTACAACTTTGATGCTGCCAAGCAGCGTCTGGTCGGTGAGCGCAGTGGCAAGAGTTTTCAATTGGGAGGCAAGGTAAAAGTCATGGTCGCGCGGGTTGACCTGGACGATAAGAAGATTGATCTGGATCTCGTTGACGCTAGTCCTTCGCCGAAATCTAAACCAGGTTCTAAACCAGGGAAGGGCGGCAAAGCTGGCAAATCGGGAAAAGCTAAGCCCACCGGTGATAAACCGGATTCAGGCAAAAAGCCCGCCGGGAAAAAGCCACCTAGAAAGCGAAAGAAGAAGCCTGCCACTGGCGCTGACAACCCCAAAGGCAAGACGGGTATGCGTCGGCATCATCCGTGAGTGAGCTCGCTTGCGTGAAGAGGCTCTAAGTGCAACTTATCTATGGGATACATGCGGTAGAGAGCCTACTGCGCACTAACCCTAAGTCGGTTCAACGGTTGCTCCTGCAGCAGGGTCGAGAGGACAAACGCATAGGTGCGTTGTACGAACTCGCTCAAAACCAGGGTGTTCTTACAGAGCGTGAGCCGCGTAAAAGTCTGGACGCCATGGTGGCCGGGCGCCATCAGGGCGTGGTCGCGGAAACGCGCGATGACTTAACCCAGGGAGATTCTGCATCCGCTAATGTGTGGCAAGAGGCCGATTTGCTGCGCCATGTTGAAAACAAGGCTGGCCCTGTGTTGCTGCTGGTGCTGGATGGAATAACGGACCCACACAATTTGGGCGCCTGTCTTCGCAGCGCAGATGCGGCCGGTGTAGACGCGGTCATTGTACCCAAAGATAACTCTGCAGATCTCAACCCCACTTCCAGAAAAGTGGCCTGTGGTGCGGCGGAGGTTGTCCCCTTTGTTCGTGTCACTAACATCGCCCGTACGATGAAAGCACTGCAGGAGCGTGGAGTGTGGCTGTATGGCACAGCAGGTGAGTCAGAAAAAACGATATATAACAGTGAGTTATCGGGTTCCATTGCGCTTGTGATGGGAGCTGAAGGGGATGGGCTCAGGCGCCTCACCCGAGAGGGCTGCGACCATCTGGTGAAATTGCCCATGGCCGGCTCAGTCAGTAGTTTAAATGTTTCCGTGGCCACCGGTGTGTGCCTATTTGAAATCGTCCGGCAGCGGCTTGCAGCCAAGCAATAAACCCGATAGAATCCGGTCCCTCAAAATTTGCCCGGCTGCTTGTCCAGTCGATCCTCCTTGCTACACCATTTTAATGGTTAGCATATAACCGTAAGGAGCTCTCAATGCGTCATTACGAAATCGTATTTATGGTCCATCCGGACCAGTCAGAACAAGTTTCTGGCATGATCGAACGCTACACCCAGACTGTTCAGAAAGACGGCGGACAAGTCCATCGTCTGGAAGACTGGGGTCGTCGCCAACTAGCCTACCCAATCAACAAGATTCATAAAGCCCACTATGTGCTGATGAATGTTGAAGCATCCAATGAAGCTCTCGATGAGCTCACAACTACTTTCCGTTTCAATGACGCGGTCATTCGTAATCTGGTTATCCGTCGCGATGAAGCCGTAGCTGAAGAATCTTTCATCATGAAAGCCGAGAAAGAGAATCGTGAGCGCAAGAGCCGCTACGAAGAGCGCAAGGCCGCTGAAGCACCGGCGCCGGCTCCAGTAGTTGAAGCTAAAGAAGAACCAGTTGCGCAAACAGGTGAGGAAGCAGGCGAAGAATAGCCTGCAACCTGGATTGTGAACAACTAACGAATTGAAAGGAGTTTTACCATGGCACGTTTTTTCCGTCGCCGTAAGTTTTGTCGCTTTACCGCCGAAGGCACTAAAGAGATCGATTATAAGGATCTTGAAACCCTGAAGGCATACGTGTCTGAGACTGGCAAGATAGTCCCCAGCCGTATTACAGGTACAAAAGCCAAGTATCAGCGTCAGCTGGCAACTGCTGTGAAGCGTGCGCGCTTCCTGTCTTTGCTGCCTTACACGGATGCACACCAATAAGTTGTTTTTCGTTTTGCATTGACGATTAGCGAGGCCTGATTTGAAAGGTTTAGCCGAATTCGCGATGCGTGGCAGGTCGCAGGCGCTCCTTGTTGTATTGATTACAGCAAGCACGCTGATGTTTAGTTGGATTGCTGCTGCAGTTTTAGCACTGGTTATTCTGCGCAGGGGCGTAGAGTCTGGAGCCTGGTTGTTATTTTGGGCTCTGCTGCCAGCTGGCGCGCTGTTAATCGCTTTTGGCGACAGCGGGCCATTGATGAATCTGGTTGGCACTGCGGTGTTAGCCACTGTATTGCGCACCACGGTTAGTTTGCCGCTTACATTGGTGGCAAGCGCGGCGGTTGGTGTTGTTACTGGGTTGGCAATGGTGACTTTCGGAGCCGATGCTTTAAGCCAGATAGAAGTTCTTTTAACGGAATTTCTTGGCAATCTGGAACAACAGCTTAGCAGCGGTCGTGAAGCGGTTGCTGCGGTCGTTTTGCACAAGCCCAGCGCACTGCAAATAGCAGGTATGCTGGGTTTAATAAACGCCATGGGGTCTACCCTCTGCCTACTGCTGGCAAGGTGGTGGCAAGCGGTGTTGTACAATCCCGGTGGTTTTGGGGAAGAGTTTAGAACTCTGCTCCTGCCGCCTGCCATCACTTTGGTGTTGATGGTTTTGGCGATTGGTTTGTTTGCTCTAGGTATGGATTACCGAACCTGGGCGGGAATATTTGTTGTACCGCTCACCTTTGCCGGACTGGCTTTGGTGCATGCGAGAGCCGCTTTGCGCGGTCAGGGCAGCGGATGGCTAACGGGGTTTTACCTCCTGTGGTTGTTCTTTGACCCGGTAAAATTGATAGTGGTGTTTGTTGCTATCGCCGATAGCTGGATGGATTTTCGCCAGCGCTGGTCTCGACGGGCTGGTAAACGCGATATCGACAAAGACGATATTTGACAATTTATTGAATAGCGGGAGAGATCTCCCCTCAACGAGGAAAGTAAGATGAACGTCATTTTGCTGGAAAACATTAGTAACTTGGGCGCCCTGGGCGATCGTGTTGATGTTAAAGCTGGTTTTGGTCGCAACTACCTGATTCCAAAGGGTAAAGCTGTACCTGCTACCAAGGACCAGATCGCTAAATTTGAAGAGCGACGTGCGGAACTAGAAGCTGCCGCAGCTACGCTGATTGGCGCTGCGGAAACACGCGCCGAAGCCATCAACGCTCTCGATGCGATCACCATTAGCGCGACTGCTGGTGAAGAGGGCAAGCTGTTTGGGTCAGTGGGAACTCGCGACATCGCAGAGGCCGTGACCGCTGCAGGATGTGAAGTCGACAAATCTGAAGTGCGTCTTCCCGAAGGTGCGCTGCGTGAATTGGGTGAGTTCGATATCTCTATTCAGGTACACAGCCATGTAACCGCTACGGTTAACATAGCGGTTGTCGCCGCCGAGTAAATCGGTTTGCTGGCAGCGGACAATAGGTCTGGCTGTCACAAGATAAAAAAATGCACCGACTGCTTGACAGCCGGTGCATTTTTTATGCCTGCTCAAAACGTGAAACTCCAGTGGAGCAGATCGGTAATATTCGATACTCTGTACTGCTCACTCGATAACGTATAAAACCATGTCTGAGCCCGACTACCCGCCCAATAACATTTCAGAGCTTCCCTATGGGGAAGATAGAGAAATTGCGCGCATTAAGTTGCCTCCCAACTCTGTTGAAGCAGAGCAGTCTGTCTTGGGCGCTTTGTTGCTCTCCAGCGACGGTTGGGATTCAGTGTCTGAAGAAGTGGCCGCGGTTGACTTTTACCGACCGGACCATCGCTTAATTTTTCGCCAGATTGCTAAGCTGGCAGAAGCGGCTGAGCCGGTTGACGTCATTACCGTCGCGGACAAACTTTCTGCCAATGGTGAGCTGGACGCAGCGGGAGGTCTTTCTTATCTCGCGGAGCTGGCGGGAAACACGCCCAGCGCCTCAAATATTCGCGCCTATGCCCAGGTGGTTAAAGAGCGGGCGTCACTGAGAAACCTGATTGAAGCGGCTCAGGAAATCGCAGACAGTGGATTCAGCCCTGAGGGGAGAACCTCTTCCCAGCTGATCGATGAAGCAGAACATCGGATCATGCAAATTTCCGAGCAGGGTGCAAAAACCGGCGGACCCCAGGAAGTTAACCCCTTGCTTAAGGCCACTTTGGCCCGTATCGAAGAGCTGTTTAACTCAGACGGGGACATCACCGGGCTAACCACGGGCTTTGCTGATCTCGACGGTATGACCTCCGGCCTGCAGCCCTCTGATTTAGTGATTGTGGCAGGGCGGCCCTCCATGGGTAAAACCAGTTTCGCGATGAACCTGGTGGAAAACGCGGTCTTGGTTGAGGGTCAGAAAAAACCTATCTTGGTTTTCAGTATGGAGATGCCGGCTGAATCCCTGATGATTCGTCTATTGTCCTCTATCGGCCGCATCGATCAGACCCGAATTCGCAACGGTAAACTAGAACAGGAAGATTGGCCCAAGTTGAGCATGGCGGTGAACAAGTTGAAGGATGTGCCCCTGTTTATTGACGATAGCGCGGCTCTGACGCCCACGGAAGTGCGCTCACGCGCCAGAAAAATTGCCAGAGAGCACAACGGTATCGGTATGATCATGGTTGATTACCTTCAGCTAATGCAGGTCGCCGGTGAAGGCGAGGGGCGTACCGCTGAGATTTCCGAGATCTCACGGAGCCTCAAGGCCATAGCCAAAGAATTTGAATGCCCCGTGGTTGCTCTGTCCCAGTTGAACCGTTCTTTGGAGCAGCGACCCAATAAACGTCCTGTGAACTCAGATTTGCGGGAATCGGGCGCGATTGAGCAGGACGCTGACGTGATTATGTTCATCTACCGCGATGAGGTCTACAACGAGGATTCTCCGGATAAGGGCACAGCCGAAATTATTATCGGTAAGCAGCGGAACGGGCCGATTGGGACTTGCCGACTGGCTTTCCAGGGACAATTTACCCGCTTTGAAAATCTGGCTCGTGGGTCTTACGAGGACCGTTAGGTGAGCACGTTTTCCCTTTATTTGACTCACCTTGGTTTTATCCAAAGTAGAAAACATTGTTGATGCGCTTGGTCCAGCGGCCAGTTTCCCAGAGTTCGTTATTGTACTTGGCACCGTTGGATTGGGGGTTGGTTGCAGGGGTGTCTAACACTGGCAGATGCAAAGGTGCGATGGACAAGCCTGCGGTCGTTCGCAACCCCCGTCCTGCTCATCGTGCCGGTCACCCAAGCGCCATACTCAACTCACTCTTAAATCCCAGATTCACTCCGCAAGCGAGCAAGCTCCAACAACTGCTCCTCCTTTGACAACGGCTCCACCGGGTCACGCTCAATCGCTTCTGGAGCCGGAATCTCAAGAGCCTCACCGCGCATAACTCGGGCGCAATACTTCTGATAGTGGTCCTTGTAGAACGGCCAAGTGGTTCGCTCAGTGTTGTTGCTCAGGAAAAACCAATCGGTATCGCGTCCGGCCAAATACACCGCAGGGTGGCTCCAGCGCTGTGCAGATTTAGGCGAAGGTGCATTGCAAGCTTCAACATAGGCATCGTGCGCAGAGGGCAAGCCAAATTCGCTAAGACCCTGCTGGCAGCACTCATGCATGCGGTGCAGGGTTGGCAGGTACTCACTATTTTCGATCGCGTGCTTGGCACCGCGCAGAATTTGCTCCACTGGGTAGTCTTCTAAAGACTCCAGCCAGAGCTTCTTGATCTGGTTTACCTGGGTATTATCCGGGTATGCCGCGTAGTACTGATTGTGATAGTTCAGCCTGAAAAGGGCGAACACCTGGTTCAGTGCGTCGACATAATCTTCACTGGATTGTTTCCCGGCGGACTTACTCTGCCCAGCTGGTATCTGTGAGGTCTTGCTCGAGGCTTCGATCGCGCGTGCGGCCCGATTGACCAGTTCCTGTTTGTCCGGCATTGCTTTGTCCTGCTTGTTCCATCTGATGGCGCTTGGCCCAATGGTATTTTACATGCTGAATGTACTTGGTGTTCCAGGAGGTATTGGCCTGGTTGCTATCGCGCCAGTACATGATGAATTCGGGAATGAGGGAACGGGCAAACTCAGCGTCTATGTGTGACATTACCAGAATGTCGAACACGTCTTCTGCTGGATACCACTGCTCGGTAATTCGCTTGGGTTCTGTACTGTGCTCCAGCGCCGAATTGAATTTTACCCACTGGATGCGAATGTGTTGTATGAACTTAGAATTGAGCTCTCTGGGGGCTGGGCGTTTATTGGCCTCGCTGCGCTCTCGCCAATACAGGATAAACTCTGGAATAGCCTGATTGATAAAATCATTGTCTACTTCACTGCGCTCGAGAATCTCTCTGGCATCGGCACTGGGTCGCCAGCTAGCATCCAGTGCGGTTGGTTCCTGCACGCGGAAAGCCTCTGCCTTGTCTTGTTCCTCGCGACGCCAATGGACCATCACATGCTGGCGAAATTTGTTTTCCCAGGCGTGACTGGATTCGCCGCGTTCGCGCCAATAAAAGACGAAATCTTCCATTTGGTCCAGCGCAAACTGCCGCGGTATGCTGTGGTTTAAAGCCAGCAGCTGCAATAGATCTTCACTGGGCGACCAGTGCTGTGGCATCAGCCCCGCGCTGCGGCGTTGGATTGGCACCTCGGGTGCTGGCGCTGGAGTAGGTGTGTGCTGGAGCGTCTGTTCGTTCAGGGCAAAGAGCAAGCGCTCGCAGCTGTGCAGCGGCGGAGATTCGACCAGTATGACGCCTTTGTCTACCAGGGCGCGCGAGATGCGATGCAGGTCAACCGCTTCCCAAAAGGGCAGGGTGCGTAGCAGAAATTCTCGCTCCACCGATAACCACGCAAAGCCCCGTTGCAATTGAGGTGTACCGTGTTGCAGTAACTCCTGCAGGTGCTGCAGTAAAATGGCTTCCTCCAAGCCGATGGTCGCCGCCAGGCCGGGAGAAAAAACCAGCTGGCGTTCAGGTACAAGAGAGGATTCAGACATTCGTTTTGGGGTCCGTGATGAGCAACTCTGATAGGATACAGAGCTAAAGTCTTTTAATGAAGGAAATGCATGGCCAAAAGTAAAACGGCGTATGTTTGTAACGATTGCGGCTCTGATTATAGTAAATGGCAGGGCCAGTGCAATGACTGTAATGCCTGGAATACCTTATCTGAAATCCGCTTGGGGCCTGCAAAAAGCAGTGGTGGCCGCGTCGGTGGTGGTATGGACGGCGCCAGGGTTGGATTCGCTGGCGCTCATGCGCAAGCGCAAGTTCTCAAAGATATCGAATTGGATAGTGCTCCCCGTTTTACTAGCGGTGCCGGAGAGTTCGACCGTGTGTTGGGGGGAGGGCTTGTACCGGGCTCGTCAATTTTAATCGGCGGAAACCCCGGCGCTGGTAAAAGCACCTTGCTACTGCAAACGATGTGTCATCTGGCCGCCAGTATGGAAGCTCTGTACGTTACCGGAGAAGAATCGTTGCAGCAGGTGGCTATGCGCGCCCAGCGTCTCAACCTTTCTACGGACAAACTGAGGCTGATGACAGAAACGCGTGTCGAAAGCATTGTCGATTACGCACAAAAGAACAAGCCGCGAGTTCTGGTGATCGACTCTATCCAGGTTGTACACAGCGACGAGTTGAGTTCAGCGCCGGGCAGCGTCTCTCAAGTACGCGAATGCGCGGCTTACCTGACCCGATTTGCCAAACAGACGGGCACCGTATTGTTTTTAGTCGGGCATGTCACCAAAGACGGCTCACTGGCCGGGCCCAAGGTGCTGGAGCATATGATCGACTGCTCCATTTTGCTTGAAGCCAGCGCCGATTCTCGATTTCGTACCCTGCGCGGACAGAAAAACCGCTTTGGAGCAGTCAACGAACTCGGTGTTTTCGCTATGACCGAGGGCGGTATGCGCGAAGTGACCAACCCTTCAGCAATTTTTCTCGATCGCAGTAGTGAGCCAGCATCGGGCAGTGTTGTTATGGTGGTCTGGGAAGGTACACGCCCACTGCTGGTTGAGATTCAAGCGCTGGTTGATGATAGTCAACTGGGTAATCCGAGGCGGATTGCCGTGGGGCTCGAGCAAAATCGCCTTGCAATGTTACTCGCCGTCCTGCATCGCCACGGTGGTTTACAAGTGGGTGACCAGGATGTTTTTGCCAACGTTGTTGGGGGTGTCAAAGTACTCGAGACCAGTGCTGATTTGGCTCTGCTCGCCGCGATTGTCTCGAGTTTTCGAGACCGGCAGTTGCCTCGGGATATGGTCATATTCGGAGAGGTGGGGTTATCGGGCGAGATTCGCCCAGTACCCAGTGGTCAGGAGCGGCTGGCCGAGGCGGCCAAACACGGGTTTAAACGCGCTATTGTTCCAAAAGGAAACGCTCCTAAAAGGCAAATAAAAGGCATGGAGGTTATCGCAGTGTCTAAATTGACCGATGCGCTAGCAGCGCTGGAGTAGCTGCGGCTGAGGGGTTGGCTCAGTCGAGTCGGCGGAGCTCTTGCTCTAGGGTGGCCGCATCGATTTGTGTCTCGAGTAGAGCGCGCAGCGGTTCGATGTTGGTTCTATCCACGTGTCTTACCGAGAAGCCCAGCTTCTTCTCCTCCACATGTTGTAAATAGGCATGCAGTTCTACGGTGCTCTCGTCATCGAGATGGATAGTGAGCGTAAACGGTTCGTTGTACTGTGCATCCCAAACATCCGGCTGATCGGTGGAAGCGCCCATCAAAGAGATGTCCACAAGTCGTTGCTTCCAAACGCTGCCACCTTGCTGGACATCCACAGGAAGGTCCATGGCTATCCGTGTGAAGTGGCGCTGCTCGTTGCGTGTCTCTGTCATCGTGTCGTTCTCTTTGCCGCTTGTCATGTTTACTATACCTCGGGATCTGAATTTCTCAATAAAACTACTTCAATTTTCGATACTTAAGGCGCTGTGGTTGGTCGGCTGCTGCGCCCATGCGCGCCTTGCGACCCTCTTCATAATCGGAGAAGTTGCCCTCGTGAAATACCACAGAGCCGTCGTCTTCGTAGGCCAGAATGTGGGTGGCTATGCGATCCAGAAACCAGCGATCGTGAGAGATCACCATGGCGTTACCGGGGAAGGCCAGTAAGGCTTCCTCCAGTGCTCTGAGTGTTTCGACATCCAGATCATTGGTCGGTTCATCCAGTAACAGCACGTTCGCGCCCTGCTTGAGGAGCTTGGCCAAATGCAGCCGATTGCGTTCGCCACCGGACAAATCTTTAACGAACTTTTGCTGGTCTGCGCCCTTGAAGTTAAATCGACCTACGTAGGAGCGCGAATTCACTTCATAATTGCCTATTTTGACGATGTCCAAGCCGTCGGACACTTCCTCCCAAACGGTTTTACTGCCATCGAGTGAATCCCGGGATTGGTCCACATAGGCCAACTTAACCGTTTCTCCGAGTATGACTTCGCCGCCATCGGGCTGCTCTTCCCCGGTGAGTATTTTAAACAGCGTCGATTTGCCCATACCGTTGGCACCGATGATTCCTACAATGCTGCCCTTGGGGACGGTGAAGCTAACATTTTCGAACAGGAGTCGGTCGCCAAACTGTTTTTTGAGGTTGCGCACTTCAATGACGTTGTCACCCAGGCGAGGTCCGGGGGGAATATAGATCTCGTTGGTCTCATTGCGGTTCTGGAAATCCTGAGACTGCAAATCTTCGAAGCGCTGTAACCTGGCTTTACTCTTTGCCTGTCGCCCTTTGGGGTTGCTTCGAACCCACTCAAGTTCTGATTTGATCGCTTTTTGGTGCGAAGCTTCCTGTCTCTTTTCCTGTCCTAGACGTTGCTCTTTGGCATCGAGCCAGTCGGAGTAATTGCCCTCGTAGGGTATTCCGCGGCCGCGATCCAGCTCTAGGATCCAGCCCGCAGCATTGTCCAGAAAATAACGATCGTGGGTAATCGCAACCACGGTGCCGGGGAAGTCGTGCAGGAAGCGTTCCAGCCAAGCGACACTTTCCGCATCCAAGTGGTTGGTCGGCTCATCCAATAGCAGCATGTCCGGGCTGGACAACAAAAGACGGCAGAGCGCTACGCGCCGGCTTTCGCCGCCAGAGAGCGTAGTAACGTCGGCATCCCATGGCGGCAGGCGCAGGGCATCGGCCGCCACTTCGAGTTTGTGGTCCAGGTTGTGCGCATCGGTGGCTTGTATGATGTCCTCGAGCTTTGCCTGCAGTTTCGCAAGTGCGTCGAAATCGGCGTCGGGTTCAGCATAGTCCGCATAGACTTTGTCCAGCCCCGCCAATGCATCCAGCGCTTCCTGGACGCCTTCTTCGACATTTCCTCTGACATCCTTATCGGGGTTTAGCTGAGGCTCTTGTGCAAGATACCCCACCTTGATGCCCGGTTGAGGCCTGGCCTCTCCAAGAATGTCCGTGTCCAAACCTGCCATGATTTTCAGGAGGGTAGATTTGCCTGACCCGTTGAGGCCGAGCACACCGATTTTCGCACCGGGGAAGAAAGACAAAGAGATGTCTTCGAGAATGGTTTTTTTAGGTGGCACAACTTTGCCAACGCGATTCATTGTGTAAACGTACTGGGCCATCAGAAGCTTTACTCAGTAGAAATTCAAGACCGCAAATCTTAGCAGAGCCTGATTGCTGGGGCTAATCGGCGCGGTGATGTGGACTAGGTCTTATGCGCAGCGCATGTTTGGGGTAAAATGCCGCAATTTGCGGTTTGGGGGTAGTGGGATGTTCGACAAGACAATGACGATTGAAGGCTTCGACGATGAGATTTGGTCGGCCATAGGCGAAGAAGAGCGGCGTCAGGAAGAGCATATCGAACTCATTGCCTCGGAAAATTACACCAGCCCACGTGTCATGCAGGCTCAGGGGACCGGTCTAACCAATAAGTACGCCGAAGGCTACCCCGGCAAGCGTTATTACGGTGGCTGTGAATACGTAGACAAAGCTGAACTGCTGGCTATTGATCGCGTAAAGGCACTGTTTGGCGCAGATTATGCGAATGTTCAACCACACTCGGGTTCGCAGGCCAATTCCGCGGTTTTTCTTGCGCTTTGTGCACCTGGCGACACCATACTGGGTATGAGCCTGGCAGATGGCGGCCACCTTACACACGGTGCTAAACCGAATTTCTCGGGTAAAACCTACAATGCCATTCAGTATGGCCTTGATCCGGCGACAGGCGAAGTCGACTATGCCCAGGTAGAGGCGCTCGCTCTGGAACACAAGCCGAAAATGATCATCGCTGGATTCTCAGCGTATTCAAGAGTGATGGACTGGGCGCGTTTCAGAGAAATCGCCGACAAAGTTGGCGCTTATCTTATGGTGGATATGGCCCATGTTTCCGGCCTTGTTGCGGCAGGTATTTATCCCAATCCGGTTCCACACGCGCATGTGGTGACCTCAACCACCCATAAGACGCTGCGTGGTCCTCGTGGCGGCATCATTATCGCCAAGGCCGATGAGGTTCTGGAGAAAAAATTTAATTCAGCCATTTTTCCAGGTACGCAGGGCGGACCTTTGATGCACGTTATTGCCGCCAAGGCGGTGTGCTTTAAAGAAGCTCTGAGCCCGGAGTTTGTAACCTACCAAAAACAGGTTGTTGTGAATGCCAAGGCCATGGCGCAGACCTTTATAGACAGGGGTATCAAAATTGTCTCTGGTGGAACCGATAACCACCTGATGCTGGTTGATCTGATTGGTAAGGATTACACCGGTACCGATGCGGACGCCGCTTTGGGTGCCGCCAATATTACCGTTAACAAAAACGCGGTTCCCAACGATCCCCGTTCACCCTTTGTGACGTCGGGTTTGCGCGTTGGTACACCAGCGATCACCACTCGCGGATTTGGCGAAGCTGAAACTGTGGAGCTCACGGGTTGGATGTGTGATGTGCTTGAGGCTTTGGAGAACGGTACTTCTGAACAGGTGATCGCTGAGGTGAAGGTTAAAGTGTTGGAGATTTGTTCTCGATTTCCGGTTTACGGGTAGGTGTTTCTTTCTTGACACACTGGGCTAATACGTCGTTCTAAGGCGCCTCCTACCCCGTCGTTTTAAGGCGCCGCCCTCGGTGGGGGAACC
>JBLGAR010000101.1:0-17417 GCA_047612385.1 Cryomorphaceae bacterium
ATGTCGATCTAGCCAATCTGCGAAACCACCTTGATCCTCGTGTTTTTTCAAGACTCGCGAACACATCATTGGGCTCAGAGTGAGAGCGACAATCCCCGACAGGATTACTGCCCCGGCAAGCGTCAATGCGAATTCGCTGAAGAGAGTTCCGGTGAGGCCGCCCATGAAAGCAATGGGGGTGTAGACAGCAGCCAGTGTGAGTGTCATCGCGATGACGGGCAGCGCGACTTGTCTCGCGCCTATCAAAGCTGCCTGTGTGGGAGATTCGCCGCGTTCAATATGGCGATGAACATTTTCAACAACAACGATCGCATCATCCACCACTAACCCTATAGCGATGACCATGGCCAGTAGTGTGAGCAAGTTGATAGAAAAGCCCATAATCTGGATTAGAAATAGCACGCCTATCAGCGACAGGGGAATGGCGACCAAGGGTATGATTACGACCCTAAGGGAGCCCAAAAATAGATAGATGACCAACACTACGATGAGCGCCGCTTCCAATAGTGTAATGCCTACTTCCGTTAATGCTGCATTGATGGGTACGGCACCATCCCAGTCCAGAATGAGTTCCATATCTGCCGGCAATGTTTGCTCAATGCGCGGGATAATGGCCAGTACGGCCTTGGACACTTCCAGTGGGTTGGCATCTGGTGTGGGGCTTATAGAGATAAAAACCGTCTCACGGCCGCTGGAAAAAGAAGAGAACTGAGTGTCTTCGATGGACATTTCAACGTCTGCTACATCGCCTAACACAACGCGCTTGTTGTCATCCTGCCTTACTACCATTGCACTGAAAGCTTCAGGTGTTTGTATATCAGTACGTGCATCCACTGTGGTTCGCGTCAAATCTCCCTCGGTCGTCCCCGCAGCGGAAATGTAATTCTCCCTGGAAATAGCGGCGTTGATATCCGTTGCAGTGACGCCAAAGGCCGCCATACGTACCGGGTCGAGCCATATCCGCATGGCTTGGTAGCGGCCGCCAGCCAGTTCAGCCTGGCCAACACCGGGAAGGGTAGCCATTTCAGGCAGCACATCTCGCACCAGATAATCACTCACTTGTGCGATGCTCATTTGATCGCTGACGAAAGCCAGCCATATCAGTCCATCGCCCCCTGCCGAGCTAGAGATCACCGGGTCTTCGGTATCTTGCGGCAACTCAGATCTGGCCTCGTTAACTTTTGCGATAACCTCTGATAACACCTCGGAACTGTTTTCTCCAAGCCTTACATGCACCGAGATTGAGGAGCTGCCGGGATCGCTGGTGGAGGTTATGTAGTCGATACCGCGTGCGCCGGCAATTCTGTTTTGCAATGGCGTAGTGACGAACCCCTTGATGGTTCGTGCACTTGCCCCGGGATAAATGGTATTGACCGTAATAACGCTGTATTCCAATTCTGGAAATTGTCTGACGGATAATTGCGTTGCGGCCTGAGCGCCTAGTAATACTATGAATGCACACAAAACAATCGCGAGGACCGGACGGTTGATGAACAGATCTGTAAATTTCATATTCAGAATCTGACCGAGGGGTCGATCGCAATGTCAGCGCCGCGAATAATTTTATTCTGGCCTGCAGACACCACTTTTTCGCCGGAGTCGAGCCCGGATAAAACAGCCGTGCGACCACCGATGGACTCCCCGGTTTTGACGACTCTGGAGCTTACCCTCATCCCATCTTGGGTTTGGTCGATGACATAGATCGTATTGCCGTGAAGCGAGTAGGTGATGGCCGTGTCTGGAACGGTAATGACAGACTGAGGTTGCCCAAGATTCACCGTCAGCCTGGCAAACATTCCAGGCAGCAAACCCTTGCTGTTGTCCACGGTGGCGCGCAGCAGCAGATTACGGGTATTTGCGTCAACACTGGAGTCAATTGCCTGCAGCGTCGCGTTGAAACTTTCATCGGGGAACGCGCCCACGTGCACCTGTATTTTCTGCCCCTGCTTTAGTTTGGGGTAGTGTCTTGCGGATAGGGTGAAATCCACTTCCAGTTCGGACAAGTCCTGCAGGGTAGTAATTGCGGTACCGGGTTTAACGTAATCGCCCACTTTTACTTTTATGATGCCGGTGGTTCCAGAAAAGGGTGCAGTAATACGCTTGTTGTCCAGGCGCGCCTCTATTTCAGCAAGTTGCGCGATGGCACTTTCCAAATCGGCCTTGGACCGATCGTATTGAGATTCGGGAATGGATTTCTGTCGCAGAAGTCGCTTATCTCTATCGTAGAGCACGCGAGCGAGTTTTAAATTGGCTATTTGCCGTTCTCGACTGGCCTGCTCGACCTTATCGTTGATGGTAATCAACAGGTCTCCGGCAAGTACTTCGCTGCCGGACATAAAATCGATAGCAATGATTTCACCGCTTTCCTCAGTGCTGAGCTCTACGCCGCGTGTGGCTTTGATTGTGCCCACGGCCTCGAGCTCGGTTTGCCGGATCTCAAGCCTGGCGGTTGCCGCACCAATCGTTATTAGTGGTGGCGCGTAATCCGTGTCTCCAAAGTCGGAGTACTTTGCTAGCAACACAGCGGCAATACTGCCAAAAACAACAGTCAGTAATACGATAACATTCAGGTAAGCACGCAAAAAACAAGCCTCTATTTTGTTTATTGTTTGAAAGCCGCATGAATACTGTGTCGCGGGACGCCAGACACCCGTATTCTAGGGGCTTTATCTCTGGCGTGCATCTTTTAACAATGTGAATCCGCACGGATATTACGTGGATGAGCTGTGGGTGACCTCACAAATTAGGTTTACGGTGATCACAAAGAGCTGGGAGTACCACGTTACATGCTTTATCCTTGTATTTATGCTTAGAATTCGTCCAGAGGTAACCGGTGAAAAACGCTAGAGCTCTCAGAAAGCTACAAGCCAAGATGGACAAATCCCACTCCTATGAGGAGTGGAGCGAGTCCGCCATATCCCACGACGAGGCCTCTGGCAACAAGCGCTGGCGCCAGATTGACCACACCAGCCAATACGACTACGCGCAAATACGCTTGCGGTTGGATCGTTTGCGGAGCTTGCGCTCGCGCCACGACTATCAGGGGCTGATGTTTACGCTGAATGAGGGCATTCACGGCAACATGGCCGGTATGGGGCGCAGTAGCCTATATCGCCGGGCGCAGTTCGGCACCAAGCATTTGATTGAGCAATATATCGACGAGGTAGAAGATTCGCTGCGCTTCCTGGCCGATCTCGATTCAACCGAAATAAGCTTGCAGGAGCGCACCGATTTTTTCTACCGAGCCAATATTTGTTTTGGGCGCTCCGCTTTAATGCTCAGCGGTGGCGGGGTGTTGGGTTTTTACCATCTAGGCGTCGTAAAGACCTTGCTTGACGAAGGATTGCTGCCAAGAGTGATTTCAGGCTCTAGCGCAGGTTCTCTTGTGGCAGGGGTAGTCGGAACTCATACCGACGAAGAATTAAAACACTTTTATGACCCGGCTAACGTGCATTACGAAGCGGAGCGGGAAGCTAACGTTTTCTCACGCATGTTTTTTGACGCCAACCCGCAGATCGATGTGTCAGATCTGGAAGATATCATTGCTCGACTAATTCCTGATATGACGTTTCAGGAAGCCTACGAAAAAACCGGGCGGCAAATCAGTATCACGGTTGCTCCAGCTGAGCCTCATCAGCGCTCGCGATTGTTAAACGCCATTACCTCTCCGAACCTATACGTGCGCTCTGCGGTCATGGCGTCTTGTGCGGTACCGGGTGTTTTTCCGTCGGTGATGTTAATGGCCAAAAACGTGCACGGAGAATCACAGCCTTACCTGCCAACCCGTAAATGGGTTGACGGGTCTATTGCCGACGATCTTCCTGCCAAGCGTTTGTCCAGACTCTACGGAACTAACCACTACATTGTGAGCATGGTGAACCCCATCGCCACGCCATTTTTGAGAAATCGGCGTGAGCCGGGAAAACTGGCTTCTGCGCTGGGTAGTTTGGGTATCGGTGTCGGTCGAGAAGTGCTCAATTTCTATAAAGGTGTGGTGCAAAAAAACGGAGAGCAATGGCCTCGCTTTAACTTATTGCTCAACGGCATTCATGGCCTTATCGACCAGGATTACAGCGGTGATATTAATATTATCCCCAGTTTCCGCTGGTATAACCCCACTAAAATATTGTCTCATTTGACAGAAAAGGAACTCATGGAGCTAATGCAAGGGGGCGAGCACTCCTGCTACCCAAATATTGAAACCATCAGGACCTGCACTAAAATCAGCCGTACCATGGACGAAATTCTCAAGCGTATTGAGACGGGCGATTTGCGCTCGGACGAGTTGATAAGAAGGCCAAGGGCGTCTCGGCGGAGGCCTCAACCGACCAAAGCTGATCGCGAAGCAGCGAGCAAGTTAGCCACTGAAAGGAAGGCTGAGCAAAAAACCAGTAAACGAAAGCGGGCCGCGCCTCGCAAGAAGTCGCCGTCAGCGACGACAACTACGACAACTACAAAAAGTAGTGGCGTGAAAACCAGCGATAAGAGCAAACCGGCTCGAAAAGCGGCCTGATGCTTTGCAGGTCCGGCAGTCGCCTTCGCAATTAGGCACTGCCGTCTTGTTGCCTGCTGCGTCATCTCGTGACAGGGTTTCCATTTGATACAATGCTGTGTCTAAAACCTGCTCCCGCGGAGTAATTTCAGGTCCCAGCTTATTTAACCGCGCCCGGAGTTACCATGTTTAGCGAATTAAGCCCTCTGCCAGCAGATCCGATTCTGGGTCTCACTGCGGCCTACAAAAGCGATCAAAACCCTCAGAAAATTGATCTTGGCGTTGGCGTTTACAAAGACGAAGTGGGCCACACGCCTATAATGGAAGCTGTAAAACGGGCGGAACAACTGCGTCTCGACTCTGAAAATACCAAAACCTATCAAAGCCCCGCCGGAGATCCCGAATACGATCGACTGATTTCCCAGTTGCTATTGGGGGATTGTGTATCCATATGCCGAGTTGATAGCGTGCAGGTCCCAGGAGGAACAGGCGGCTTACGCGTTGCTGCCGGATTGGTCAAACGCTGCAAAAGTGACGCCACGATTTGGGTGAGCAGCCCAACCTGGGCGAATCATGCGCCAGTATTCACTGGAGCGGGGTTGGAGGTTAGGGAATATCCCTACTACAACGCGCGGCTAAAAGGTGTCGATTTTGAAGCCATGCGCAGCACTTTGAGCACCCTGGGTCCGAATGATGTGGTGGTATTGCATGGATGTTGCCACAACCCCACGGGCGCTGATCTATCCCAGGCGCAATGGGAAGAGGTGAATCAGTTGGCCTTGGAGCGGGGTTTCATGCCTTTTATCGATATAGCCTATCAGGGTTTTGGTCGCGGTTTGGCAGAGGATGCCTTCGGGGTTCGCCTGCTAGCGAAATCCGTCCCCGAGCTTATCGTCGTCTCTTCCGCCTCCAAGAACTTTGGTTTGTATCGAGAGCGAACTGGAGCGGTGTTCTTGATTTCGTCAGATATCTCTCAGCAAGATTCTGCTCTGGAGCATTTACTGAATGTAGCTCGCTCAACCTATTCGATGCCGCCAGCTCATGGAGCCGCCATTGTGAGCGCTATTTTAAGCGATGCTCAACTGTGTGCTGTGTGGGACGCCGAACTAACGGTGATGCGTGATCGAATGAATCAGTGTCGCAATGCACTGGCAGACCGACTGCAGGAGCTAGGCACGGCAGATCGCTTTGAGCATATCCGCGCGCAGCTGGGAATGTTTTCCTATTTGGGCCTGGAGTTGGAGCAGGTGGAGCGGCTTAGAGCGGACTTTGGTATTTATATGGTCAACTCCAGTCGGGTCAATATTGCCGGTGTAAATCAGCATAATCTCGATTATCTTGCGTCGTCAATTGCTGCTGTGATCGCTCAATAGCCGTCCCGATTCGCCGCTGAAGCAGTTCTAGGCAGTTGGATACCAGATTCAATGACGTACAGAGCTACTGCGCACTGCTGGTTTGTCCGATATAGGCGGTGTTTTGGGTAAAACTGACCAAATCAGCGCTTTTCGACCATAGCTACCCGGGGCGATATCTTATATTATCACTGAACACATAGTGTCCCGCCCCCTCTGGAGAGCACCTTGTTAACTATAAAAATTACATAAAGAGGAACGTCCATGCCCGTATCATTCAGGAAGGCACCACTGGTTGCAGCCATAGCACTGGCTTCAGCTACATCGGTTTCCCAAGCACAGATGCTAGAGGAAGTAATTGTAACGGCGCAGAAGCGAGCGGAGAGCTTGCAGGACGTACCTATTTCAGTATCCGCCATGCAGGGTGAGAAAATACAGGAAGCGGGCATCGCTAATATGGCTGCCATGTCTGATCATGTACCCAACTTGCACATCGCCAATGCCGCGGTAAACACCAATATCTACATGCGTGGTGTTGGCTCTGGTAATAACCAGGGTTTTGAACAATCTGTCGGTATGTATATCGATGGCGTCTACATGGGCCGAGGTCGTCAGTATCGCAACGCCTTCATGGATCTAGAGCGGGTCGAAGTACTGCGCGGACCTCAGGGCACTTTGTTTGGTCGCAACACGGTTGCCGGCGCTATCAATATCACGTCAGCTTCGCCAGATCCCGGCGAACCTGTGCAAGGTGAAATCGCGGTTTCAGTCGAGGATAACGACGGTTTGACCACAGAGGGCTTTATCAGTGGTTCTCCAACCGATAATCTCGCTCTGCGCTTTGGCTTCAAGTACCGCGAAACAGACGGCTATGTAGAAAATTTGTATACCGACGGCGATGAACCCGAAATCGAAGAGTCAGCTTTTAGAATTACCGCGGTATGGCAACCGACCGATGATTTGGATATCAACTTTAAGTACAGTAATTCCCAGGAGGAGCGTACAGGTGCCCCTTCCGCTACCTATCTGTACTTAGACGCTGATCAGCGCAACGAGCTCTTTCCCAATCGCAGCGCATTTGCCAGTGTGGCCTACGCCATTACGGACATAAACTTCCCGGGGCTGGCTGCTACAGCTGGAGATGACTTCACGACGTTCAAGGACAATGGGTTTGGCTCTGGCGATACCTTGGGTGTAGGCCGCTACCCCGATGGTGATGATGCTGAAGTGGAAAACTATTCGCTCAACGTCGATTATCAGCTCGGTGACTACACAGTAACCTCGGTGACAGGCTTCTCAGAATATACGGTGGAAAGTGGGTCAGATGTGGACTGGCTTCCTTTGCAATTTATTTCGCGAGATGATGATCAGGACTACGAACAGTTCAGCCAAGAAATCCGCTTGACCTCTCCGGGAGGCGAGTTTTTCGATTTTGTTGCCGGTGCTTACTACGATGAAAGTGAACTCACTACCGATCGATTAGTTGCTATCGACGGGTCGTTTGGCGACCTGTTTGGCGATATACCGGGAAATGCCGTTAACGCCGCACTGCCTCCGATCCCATTGCGGGACATTGGCGTAACATCACTGTATACGCTGATCGCCAGCCCTCCCTTTTCCTATCCAGCTCAACAGGCTGCTCGTGCTCACCTTTATGAATTGGATTCGACCTCATGGGCTGTTTTTGGCCAGGGCACCTTTAATGTTTCCGACACTTTCAGGGTGACGGTGGGTTTGCGCTATACGCGTGAGGAAAAGGACGTGGTGAGTACCCAGGTACTGAATGACGATCTGGACGGAAGAGACATTAATGCTAGGACGGACGCTGGCGGTAGTGATAGTTATCAGTTGGCTTTCATACAAGCCACTAATTTTAACACCTATGCGTATAATTATGAGGATGATCGCACCACCGACGAGTGGATTCCCTCAGTCAATCTACAGTGGGACGTTGGGGAAGATAGCATGCTGTATGCTAGCTTCTCGCAGGGCTTCAAGAGTGGAGGTTTCACAGCCGCTGATGATGGTGAGCCCGGTGGATTGGCTCTTGCTGAATTTCCCTGTAGTCCGGAAGCCGATGGTAGTGTAAATGTCAACAATTGTTACGATCCTACCGTTCCGAATGATGATTTTGAGTTTGACGATGAGTCCGTGGATGCCTTCGAAATTGGCGGAAAACACACTTTGCTCGATGGCGCAATGACGCTGAACTGGGCTGCCTTCTATACAGAGTATGACAATCTGCAAACTGCGATCTTTAAAGGCGTTGGTTTCACAGTCAAAAACGCAGGTTCTTCCGAGATTAAGGGTATTGAAATTGATGGTCGCTGGGCCGCCACTGACAATCTTATCCTCGGTGGCAGCTTGGCATGGCTGGATGCGACCTACTCTGATTTTAAAGATGCACCTTGTAATGCAATCCAGTTGGATGCCAATCCGCAGTGCGGCGTAGCCGACATTAACGCGAATCCATTGCAGGAGTTCAACGATTTAACGGGTGAGAACACACTCTATGCTTCGGATTACAGCGCCTCGATCACTTGGGACTATAGTTATCCCATGGAGTCTATGGAAGTGTTTATCAGCGGCGAAGCAAACTACCGTTCCGAATTTGAATCTGCGGGAGATAACGATTCCCAGGATGTGATACCGGAGATAACCAAGGTTAATATGCGCATAGGTCTGCGTGCTGAACAGTGGGAAGTGATGCTGTACGGTCGCAACATCTTTGATGAGGCTGCATTAACTCAGAGCTTCGACGTACCAGTATTGGCCGGTTCTCATGCTCGCTTCCAGGACGAGGGCGAAGTGTTTGGTATAAGAGCCAAGTACATCTTCTAAAACATTGAGCGACTTTAAAAAACCCGTATTTGAATGCGGGTTTTTTTTTGCGTTATGCTAGGACTTTCAACCGAGTGAACCTTTTATGGAATATGTTTCAGTAGAGCAGGCGAAGAATGCGATAGGGCTGCGATTGGTCCTCACTGGCGGTCTGCCGGCACCGTGGAGTGAAGCCGCCAAGGGTGTGCTAAAGGCGCACAATATCGACTTCGTCCCCGTATTACAGATCGGGGGAGGGACTAACGAAGAAATCCTCGAATGGACCGGTCACCGCAATGCGCCCACGCTGATGTATAACGAAGAGCCTTCGAGAGCTACGCCTGTCGAGATTATCAACTTCGCCGAGCGGCTTGGATCGGGTCCCTCTCTGGTCCCCAGCAAAATTGACGATCGAATACAGATGTTTGGTTTGATCAATGAGATAGCGGGGGAGAACGGGATGGCCTGGAACGCGAGGGTCATTATGCTCAAAGTTATGGCTCAGTCCATGAGCGAAGAGGTTAGGGCGGGTAATCCCATGTTTGAAACGTATCGTTTCTCTGCGAGCGACGCTGACAGTGCGCCTGCAAAAATTATCAGTGTCCTCAATGTCTTGACAGCTCAGCTACAACGACAAGAAGAGCGTGGTAGCCCTTATTTTATTGGGGATGATCTTACTGCGCTGGATATATACTGGGCTTGCTTTTCGCAAATGCTCAGCCCACTGCCAGTTGAAGTAAACCCTATGCCAGATTACATGCGCAAAGTCTGGGGGTTATTGGCGCAAACGGTTGAGCAGGCCGGCTACACCATCGATAGCAAGTTATTGAAACACCGGAATTTCATTTTCCCCAAGCATTTGCAATGGCCGTTGGATTTTTAGAAGACGAGAGTCTTTTGCAACTTGCATAAAAAACGGGGCCTAATGGCCCCATTTTTTTAGTCAATCACCATCGATACATCGTGTTATATGCGCTCTATAATGATCGCCGGTGCCATGCCCCCTGCGGCGCACATGGTGACAAGTCCAAATTGCTTGTCTGTTCTCTCCAGCTCATCGAGCATAGTGCTGATTAGAATCGATCCTGTTGCACCAATAGGGTGCCCCAGTGCCATCGCACCGCCGTTGACATTCACTTTATCGCGGTCGAGATTTAGATCGCGTATGAACTTCTCAGCCACGACAGAGAACGCTTCGTTGATTTCAAACAAGTCGATATCTGCAATCGAAAGGCCCGCTTTCGCCAGTACTTTTCGAGCAGCTGGAACCGGTGCGTTCAACATCAGCGTAGGGCAGTCGCCCATGTTGCACATCGCTTTGATTCTGGCCCTTGGCTTCATACCATGCGCTTTGGCATAGTCTGGAGAGGCCAGTAATACTGCTGCCGCTCCATCCACCACCCCCGATGAGTTACCCGCATGGTGAACATGCTTAATGTCTAGTCCCGGATACTTTTGCAAGATCATGGCGCGGAAGGTTGTTCCCGCTTCATCCAACGGATAATCCGCCATGGGTGCGAAAGAAGCCTTTAATCCGGCAAGGCCTTCGAGCGTTGTTTGAGGACGTGGAAACTCTTCTTTGTCCAGCGCAAGAGAACCATCCGTCGAATACACCGGTATCAGACTCTTGTCGAAACGTCCCTCGGCAATTGCTTTGGCGGCTCTTTGCTGTGAAACATAGGCCAGTGCATCAACGGCCTCTCGATCAATGCCCTCTATCGTCGCAATCGCATCAGCACACACGCCTTGGTGGGGCTGGGGGTGAAGCTCTCGCAGTGCCATGTTGCCGTTGTCCAGAAAGGGGCTCATGTTCGTGCCTTCCTCACCGTACACCGACATCATTTCGGCGCCGCCACCAATGACCATATCTTCCGCGCCAGACATAATGTTCATGGCCGCCAAGTTGACTGAAGTAATGCCTGAGCCGCAAAAACGGTCCAGAGTCATACCGCTGGAGCGAATGTCGTAACCCGCCTCCAGTGCCGCCATGCGCGCCAGGTCGCCACTTTGGCGGCCGCGCTGTGAACTGGTTCCAAATATGACATCGCCAACGTCAGCGGTGTTGATATCGTTGCGTTCGGCTATGGCTTTTAAAACGGTCGCTCCCAGGTGCTGTGGGTGCTGATCGGCCAATGAACCTTTCCCTTTTTTGCCGATGCCCCGGGGGGTGCGGCAAGCATCAATAATCCATGCTTCTGACATGTGTAAGTCCTCTTTGTTGGTTTTGACGGCGTTAGTTTTGACCGCTCTAGTGGGTATTTCGCTTAGCGACCTTTCCAGTTGGGTGCACGTCTTTCAGCAAAAGCGGTTGCGCCCTCGATGGCATCCTCCGAAGTGAAAATGGGCGATACCACCTCTTGCTGATTGTCCCACATGTTATCTGCGGTCCAATCGGATGATTGGGCAATAACCTGTTTACTCAGGGCAACGGCCATTGGACCGTTGGCGGAGATTTTCGCAGCCAAGGTCTGTGCGGCTTCCAGCGCGGTTCCAGCTGGGACGATCTGATTAATAAGGCCTATTTCGTAGGCGCGTTGTGCGCTTATAAAGTCACCGGTCAAAGCCAGTTCCATAGCCAATCGGCTGGGAATCTGTCGCGGCAATTTGACCAGCCCGCCGGCGGCTGCTGCCAGACCTCGTTTCACTTCGGGAATTCCAAACTGGGAGTTGTCGGCCGCGACAATCAAGTCGCAGGAGATAGCCAACTCGAGGCCACCTGCAAGCGCATAACCCTCTACAGCGGCAATCAGGGGCTTTACGGGGGGTCTTTCTGTGATACCCGCAAAACCGCGACCTTTGATAGAGGGAAGTTCGCCGGTGACAAATGCCTTGAGGTCCATTCCCGAACAAAAGCTCCCACCGGCTCCGGTTATTACCGCTACGCGTATGTCATCGTTGCCGTCCAGCTCGTCCATGGCTGCCGCAATAGCTTCGGCTAAGGCTCGGTTGACGGCGTTCTTTGCCTTGGGACGATTTAGAGTGACGGTCATCACCCCATCGGCTACATCAACCAGTACTACGTGCTCATCTGACATATGTTCGGTCCTTATTGGAGAGGGTAAAAGTGTGGGAGCTTTATAAGTGTGCAACATACCGTCGACAAACCACGGCGCATAGCCGCAATCATCGCGTGAGCTCAACTGCCATTTTTGCCAGCGGTACTACCAGTTCGCCGCGGGATTTCGCCTCTGCGCTTGAGGCCGTACCAATTTGTGCTCGTTTTTTGATGCCCTGCACGATGGCTGCGAGGCGGAACAAAGAGAACGATAAATAAAACGGCCAGTTGTCGATGCCGTCGCGCCCGGTTCGGGCGCAATACTTGGCGATATATTCTTCGTCTGTAGGTATACCCAGTGCCTTGCGGTCGACTCCGGCGAGGCCCTTTATTGCGCCATCTCGTGGCAGCATCCATGCCATGCACTGATTGGCTAGGTCGGCCAGTGGGTGTCCTAGCGTCGATAACTCCCAATCCAGTAAGGCGATGACTTCGGGTTTGCTGGGATGGAACATCATATTATCGAGGCGGTAATCGCCGTGCACCAGACTAACCATCCCATCGTCTTCGGGCATGTTAGCCGGGAGCCATTCGAGCAAAGTCTCCATCTCGGGAACAGTCTCAGTTTCCGAAGCTCGATACTGTTTTGACCAGCGACCCAGCTGGCGCTCAAAATAGTTTCCAGGGCGGCCGAAGTCGCTCAGACCCACTGCATCAATATCAACATTGTGCAATTTGGTCATGGTCAGATTCATGGCGTCGTAAATGGCGGCACGTTCTTCGTTGTTTGCTGACTCAGGTAGGGTGGGGTCCCACAATATGCGGCCTTCCTTGTACTCCATCACGTAGAACATCGAGCCGATGATAGAGTTGTCCTCGCAAAGCGTATAGGTTTTCGGAACGGGGACATCGGTGTTGCCCAGAGCGGAGATAACCTTAAATTCTCTATCGACAGCGTGGGCCGATTTTAGAAGTTCACCCTCGGGTTTGCGCCTCAGCACGTAATGATGTTCACCCGCTGAAAGCTTGTAAGTGGGGTTGGATTGCCCTCCCGGAAACTTCTCGGCCGTCAACTCGCCCGTAAAACCGAGGATAGTTGAAGATAGATACTCGTGTAGCTTGGGGATGTCCAGGTCTTGCGTGCTCATAGAGGCCAGGTTTCCTAGTTTTGGAGGCTGCTCAGTTTGTGGGGATAGCCGGTCATCGACAATGACAGTGAGCAACAAAAAAATGTACCCAAACTTACACCCCAGCTTATGCTCCTAGAAGACCATTGAGCGCAGGGCGGGCTGGGGGTATGCTGCAACAATTCTAACAACAACTCTAACAACAACAGTGTAGCAGAGGTAAATCGTGTACGAGGAACTCAAGACCGCTTGGAACGAACTCACCGCTCCCGGGCAAATGTTTGAAATTAAGACTATCGAGGTTCGGGGAGCGCCGATGCAAAGCTACGCCGTCGCGCCTCCCTCCCTGCGAGAGATTTGGTTAAGTACTGCAGCACATGCAGACCGCGAATACCTGATCTACGCAGACGAACGTATTACCTATGCCCAGGCGCATGAGAAAGTCGGGTCTATTGCAAATTGGCTGTCTGGGCAGGGAATTGTTCCCGGCGACAGAGTTGCCATCGCCATGCGCAATTACCCCGAGTGGATGTTGGCCTATTGGGCTGTTACCTCCATGGGTGCTGTAGTGGTGGGAATGAACGCCTGGTGGGTGCCCGCTGAAATGCACTACGCGCTGACCGATTCCTCCCCCAAGGTGATGATCTGTGACAAAGAGCGGCTCGCGCAATTTGAAAAAATACGAAGCGATTTTCCGCAATTAATTGTGGCGGCCGTTCGTGCGGACGAGACCGTTTCGGGTCAGTTCACCGAGTGGTCTGAGGTGTTAAGCAGTGCTTCGGCGATGCCCGAACTGACCATAGATCCGGACGACGATGCCTGCGTTTTCTACACTTCAGGAACTACGGGCAAGCCAAAAGGTGCGCAATTGACGCACCGGGGATGTGTCTGCAATATATTAAACGTAGCCTTTGCAGCGACGGTACAAGCGACCGCGCTGGCCAAAGTCAGTGGCAAAGCGCCGGCTGCGGCTGATCCCAAAGAGGTGCAATCTGCATTGCTTGCGACACCTTTGTTTCATGTGACCGCCAATAATTGTGTTGCTCAGGCCATTACGGTCGTGGGCGGTAAACTGGTGCACATGTATAAATGGGACTCGACCGAGGCGCTTCGTCTTATCGAGCACGAGAAGATCACGGCCTTTAGTGCGGTTCCCATGATGTCCAGAGAACTCATTTCCCACCCAGATTTCGCCAAGTATGATACCTCAAGTATGAAGACCATGGGTGGAGGAGGCGCGGCCTTGCAGCCGGATCTCACTGCAAAACTGGATAAAACCATGAAGAACGCGGCCCCCAGCGCCGGTTATGGAATGACGGAAACCTGCGGCATTATTTCAGCCTTGGCCGGTAAGTTTTTGGTGGATCGTTCATCGAGTGTGGGAAGAGCAATGCCTACATTTGAAGCCAAGTGTGTTGATGAGCAAGGAAACACGCGAGCCACAGGGCAAGTCGGAGAATTATGGGTGCGCGGCGCCTGCGTGATTAAGGGCTATTTGAACCGCGACGATGCCACCGCTGAATCCATTACAGACGGCTGGTTACACACCGGCGACGTTGCCTATATGGACGAAGACGAGTTTATTCACCTTGTGGATCGAGCTAAAGACATGGTGCTTCGCGGCGGCGAGAATGTCTACTGTGCCGAGGTCGAAAACATTCTGTTTGAGCATGATTGCGTAGCGGAGTGTGTCGTCTTCGCCGTGCCAGATGAGCGTTTGGAAGAGGAAGTGGCAGCGGCAATCTATCTGAAGCCAGGCACAACAATAGCCATTGATGAATTGCGAGCGCATTGCAAAGGCCTACTCGCGTCGTACAAGGTGCCTCGTTACATGTGGCTGGTATCAGAGCCTCTGCCGCGTAACGCTAACGGTAAGTTTGTAAAGAAGGACGTGCGAGACGCGCTGGACTTGGCCGACGCCCAATAGCACGCAACGGCTTGTCTCAGCTTTCGACAAAAGCCCGCTCTATTGCGTAGTGCGCGGCTTTTCCGTGTCTTGACTCTTTGAAACCCAGACTGTCCAGCAATTTAGTAATATCCTTGAGCATGCTCGGGCTACCGCAAATCATAAAACGGTCATCGTCGGGGTTGACCGCGTCCAGCCCGATGTCTTTGGTCAGCTTGCCGATACGTAGCAAATCCGTGAGGCGGCCATTGGTGTGAAACTTCTCCCTCGTCACGCTAGGGTAGTAGATCAGTTTTTGCTTGATCTCATCACCGAGATATTCGTGCTCCGGTAGCGCGCGGGTAATTTCATCCCGGTAGGCCAATTCACTCACGTGTCGGCAGCCGTGGGCCAAAATCACTTTGTCAAAATTTTCGTAAATTTCGGGGTCTTTGATAATGCTCAGAAAGGGCGCCAGGCCTGTGCCGGTTGCGATTAAGTAGAGATTTTTACCGGGCAATAAATTATCTCTCGTCAGCGTGCCGGTGGCTTTGCTGTTCACTAAAACCTCGTCACCGACTTTTATGTTTTGCAAATGCGAGGTTAACGGGCCATCGGCTACCTTGATGCTGAAAAACTCTAACTCATCTTCATAGTTGGCGCTGGCCATGCTGTAGGCGCGCATCAGTGGCTTGCCGGCTTGCTCTAGGCCGATCATGGTGAAGTGCCCATTTTCAAATCGAAACCCAGGATTGCGAGTGGTTTTGAAGCTGAACAGGCGGTCGGTCCAGTGGTGAACCGCTGTGACTTCTTCTTTCATTAAGCTGGCCATGATGCTGGAACTCCTCTTGATTGCATCTACAGGGGGAGATCATAGCTATTGCCGGTATATCGGTAAAACGGTATTATTCGATAATCTATATCGGTTTTACAGATAAAGGAAGAAAGGACGAAGCAAATGCGATACAGCCTGCGCCAGTTGGAGGTCTTTTTGGCGACCGCACACCATGAGAACGTCACTCGAGCCGCGGACGCTCTGGCCATGTCACAATCGGCTGCCAGTGGCTCTCTCAAGGACCTGGAAGATCAATTTGGCGTTCAACTTTTTGATCGAGTCGGCAAGCGACTGCAACTGAGCGAGCTGGGTTCTCAAATTCGCCCCAAAGCCCAAAGATTGCTGGACCAGGCCCTGGAGTTTCAATACGCGCTTTCCGGGGAGGAGATTGTTGGGGGCATAAAACTGGGTGCAACACTGACTATTGGTAACTATCTGGCGGTGGGCATGATCGCGGAGTACCGTGGACGCTATCCCCAGGCAGATGTGGCTCTGACTGTGGCGAATACTCGAACTATTGCCGAGCAGGTGGCCAATTTTGAGCTGGACCTGGGTTTGATCGAGGGAGAGTTCCATCATGCTGATCTGGAGACGTTGCATTGGCGGGAGGACGAGCTTCAGGTTTTCGCCTTTCCGAATCACCCCTTAGCAGGGCTGGGCCCGCTGACTGATGATCAACTAAAAGAGGAGTCCTGGATAGTCAGAGAGGCGGGGTCTGGTACTCGACAAACCTTTGATCGCGCGATGCACGGGATACTGACCGATCTGGATATCAACATGGAGCTGCAACATACCGAGGCAATCAAGAGAGCCGTAGAAGCCGGTCTCGGAGTGGGCTGTCTGTCCAAAATTTGTTTGGTTGAGGCCTTTGCCAGGGGATCATTGGTACCATTACCGGTTGAAGGGCGTGACTTCCGGCGACAATTTAATATTATTACTCATCGTCAAAAATTTCACAGCGCAAGCTTGCAGCAATGGCTCAGGCTCTGCCTGGAGCCACAGTCCCAGTGATAGTTTTTCTAACAGAGCGCAGGCATGATTGAACCGATAGACGGCGAACAGCGCCGGGCCGTATTGGATCAGACCGAAGCATTCATCGTACAGGCCGAGCAAATTTACGGACGCAAGTTTACGCGTATCCCTGTGGTGTTTGATTTGCGAGGGACCACTGCTGGTATGTATAAAATGTACGGTAAGCGACGTTGGATACGTTTTAATCCTTGGATATTCGCCAAGTATTTTGAGCTGAGTTTGAAGGACACTGTACCCCACGAGGTCGCGCACTATATTGTCGACGATTTTTACGGCAAGAGCGTAAAGCCCCACGGAATTCAGTGGAAAAATCTGATGGCGCGATTTGAAGCAGACCCTGGTGTGACCTTTAATCTGGATCTCACTGATATTCCACAGCGAGCGCAAAATACCCATCAATACGAATGTTTGTGTGATACCCACGAAATGTCTACTACCCGGCACAACCGTGTCAGGCGCGGCAAGGGCAGTTATATGTGTCGCAATTGTGACGGTGAATTGGTTTACGCGGGATAGTTCATTGCGGCTGGCTCCGCGGTAAATGTTAGAGGTGCAAAATGGGTAGTGGAAAACACTAGGGGCTGCTAGTGATTGTAGCCCATCGAGGTGACGGTTCTAATAGAATTTTTATCATAGAAAAGGGAGGGCAAATCAAGATACTGGACCGCTCCACTGGAATCGTAGCCGCAATACCTTTTCTGGATATAGCATCCTCGATTTCAACCAATGGAGAGAGGTTTGCTAGGGTTTGCATTTGCGCCAGATTACCCTATAAGCCGACTCTTTTACGTCAATGTAACCAACCTCGGGGGAGATACGCAGATTCGCCGTTATCGCACTTCAGGCAGTCATGCAGATGCCGCTGATACCGCCAGTATG
>JBLGAR010000102.1:0-16953 GCA_047612385.1 Cryomorphaceae bacterium
GAGCCCGTAAGCCTCGGTCGGCTTACGAGCTAAACACCATCCTGCAAACCAGCCTGATTCGCGTGTTTTGGCTGAGGGTGGGTCGGTCGGCCATGCCACCGATACGCTCGAGGCGTCACTGCAAGCCAGTCAGAAAGATCTGCGAGAAGCTATAGCGGGCCGTTAGTCACATATTATTGGACAGCTCCGAAGGCATGCCCTATAACGGTATCGCCATCAACTTGATGGCGGATATGTTAATCGCAAGATTAAAATGGAGCGAGTTTGCAAATAACTTACTCGCGAAAACTTCCGACGACAGTAGCAATGCCGGCATACGAGACCTGGGTATGGCCGCTTACGCCAAAGCGCTGCGGAAAATGGAGCAGGCACTGGCAGGATAATCCAGCGCGCATGCACTTGCTGCGGAGGCAATACTCTCCAGGGAGTAACTGCCCGAAGCATCGGTTAAAATCAATTGAACCACTACGCCGTTCAAGACTAAGTCAACGATCCAACGACTCTGACCGCGCTCTCCCATATCAAGAATACCGTCGCGATTAGGGTCGCTCCATACGGTTCCGCTTACTCTTGTTACTCCACCAATCGCCACCGTATCTGAACCGTCGTTGTTACCGGTGAAACCTGGAAGCTCGCCACCAACGGAGATAGCTACTGTCTTCATCGAGATTGGCGAAGCAGCCCCAACGTGCGCCTGGCTTCGACTTGCACGGTGATGGCGCAAGTGCCATTTGTGGCAACGATGCCACCACTGACAGTGAAAGATGTCAGTAACGCTGAAATCGGCTAGTGGAACGGACCAGCTAGGATAAAGGATATGAAGCGCATGACAGAACCGGGATTTTTACTTTTACCAGACAAACTGGTTTGCACGGCTTACTATACTTGGAGAGCGCGGACGCTCTCCAATCTCTAATTACGACTAACAACCACTGAGACCTCACTGTGGAAGAACCCAGCGCAATATCATTACTACCTCCCTTGCTGGCAATCGCACTTGCCATCATCAGCCGGCAGGTCGTGATGTCGCTGACGGCCGGTATTTGGTTGGGGTACTGCCTGCTGCACAGCGTTAACCCTTTAGTCGGACTCGCGGCGGCCATCGACGGCATCATCGGGGTGTTTCAGGACTCAGGAAATACGAGAGTGATTATCTTCACGCTAATGGTCGGTGGCTTACTGGCTACCATAGAGGGATCTGGTGGCGTGAAAGGGTTTATCGCCTTACTGGAAAACAGGCGTTGGGTAAATTCACCCAAACGCGCTCAATTTTTAGCCTGGTTCACCGGTATCGTAATCTTTGTAGAATCCAACACCACTTTGTTGGTAGCCGGAACAATATCCCGCCCTCTTTTCGATCGATTTTCAATATCCAGAGAAAAGCTGGCCTATTTAATCGACTCGACAGCCGCTCCCATCTGCATACTGATTCCTTTTAACGCTTGGGGTGCATTTAACATTGGTTTGATTTCCAGCACTGGCGCCGAGGCACCTCTTAATTTATTCCTGGCCACCATTCCTCTCAATCTTTATGCAATTATTGCAGTGACATTGGCGGGGCTAAGTATCGTGATTGACCGCGACATCGGACCCATGCGCGAGGCGGAAAAAAGAACACGCGGCGGCCACAAGCTCTGGCCAAATGTCACGCCAATGATTGATCAAGCAGTTCTTGAAGTAGGTTCAGATAGTTCGGTTACACCCCGAGCTGCCAACATGATTTGGCCCATCACGGCGCTAGTGTTTACGCTGCCTATTGCGCTGTGGATAACCGGTGATGGCGATATCCGCCAGGGATCGGGCTCCAGCAGTGTACTGTGGGCAGTGATATGCGCCCTAGCGGTCAGCTGGGCCTGTATTTTGATGTCGGGCAGTCACAACGTGACAGAGTTAACTCAACTATTTTTTAAAGGCGCTGGCGGACTTTTACCCGTGGCGGTTATTTTGCTGCTGTCCATGGCACTTGGCCATATCGCTACCAATCTTCAGGGAGGGATGTATTTGGCCAGCTTGATTGGAGAAAGCACCTCCGCCGCCATACTGTTGCCATTAACCTTCCTGGTTTCTGGCGCCATAGCTTTCTCGATGGGCACCAGCTGGGGAACATTTGCCATTATGATCCCGATATCCCTTTCCATCGCCACGGCATTGGGGCTTCCACCCGCACCTATCTTAGCGGCTGTCCTTTCTGGTGCAATTTTTGGAGATCATGCATCGCCGATTAGCGACACCACGATTGTCGCATCCATGGCCGCAGCCACCGATCATATCGACCACGTGCGCACTCAACTGCCCTATGCCCTCATAGCGGGCGGCTTATCTACCATCGGATTTATTGTTATGGGACTGTTTATAAACTAGATAGTTTTCCGACAATCAATTGGGCAAAAAAAAGCCCTCACACGGAGGGCTTCTTCAAAACTATACTCTGTAAATTAAGCAGCTTTGAGCTTGCCCTTTACACTTCCAACAACGTCTTCAACCTGATCCTGAACCTTGCTGATTTGAGCTTTAACGTCTTCAACAACGTTATCCAACTCAGGCATTTCGATCTTGTCAAAACGACCGTTCAGTTCAGTACGCAACTTGGCACCACGCTTCTCAAGCTGCTTAACACGCTTGTCGTTTTCCTTGCGGGCAGATTCCATGTTCTCTTTGACACGGTCAATGCCCTGACCAATAACGCCGAAGTAAACGTTAACTGCTTTGTCAGCAGTCGCTCTAAAAGATGAAACGTTAGACTTCTTCGCTGCCACTTTCTTGGCTGCTACTTTCTTAGCCGGTGCTTTCTTAGCGGTTACTTTCTTTGCAGGTGCCTTCTTAGGTGCTGCTTTAGTGGTAGTTGCTGTAGCCATGATCAAATCCTCTATAAATTTCACAGTTAGTCTTGCTAGGGGTCGAACTGCGTTTGTGCAGTCATTGGTGGCTAAGATACGGAGAAAAATTAGAATGCACTGCCTAATTCCAAAGTTTTATCGAATGCTGTGAGGATTGACTATCTGTAACTTGCACCAACGCTGGGAAACCTGCACCAGCACTGGCTTTGCGCGTATCATTACAATTCGTTAAGAATAGAGTGGATACTCAAACACTTCATTTTTCTCAAGCGCAGTGCAATACAAAAGGCATAAACTTCCCTAAGGGGATACCAACAGTACGCTATTTTTTGATCAGCGGGTGGTCGGCAGGAAGTTGCCGGGAAATCCACAGCGCCAATTTGTGTTTCATGTTGGGCTCGCTTTCCTGCCCTTTCGCCAGAGGCTGGATCAGTTTGTCATGCACCAGTAGGCGGTAAAGATAGGTGGCCTTATTCTTTGCTGAATCTGTGGCTTCAAATTTCGCCACGCCGCGTTTTTGAGCGTAGACCGCGCCTACTCTCAACGCTTCTAAAACAAGCCCTGCTTCATTTTCTAGTTTTTTCATAGCACTCTTTTATCGCAAACGAGGACGAACTTCCGATGTGGAGTTTCTGGGTGATGAGTATAGGTGCTTTTGGGAGTATTTAAACCGCATCTTGTCGTGGCAAGCCTCCTTTGGCTGGAACCCCACGCTCGCCGGAGGCCTGCCACAACAAGATGCTGACGCTGGGGGCGCTACCGAAATGCGGTATTGGCGTTGGTGGAGTTGTGTGCTTATTAGATGAAGGGCTTAGGGGAAGGTATTCTTTGAAAAGCTAGCTACCGGAGTTACTCTCCTTGAGAGCGTCCAAAACTTCTTCGGTATGTTCGCCCAAGGTGGGAGGGGGCCGCTGGTATTGCGCCGGGGTTCTGGAAAGTTTGATGGGATTGGCTACTAGCTGCAAATCCGGGTTGTGTGGATGGGGTACATTAATTTGCATCCCTCGGGCCTTTATTTGCGGCTCGGCAAAGACCTGCTCCACAGTGTTTATTGGCCCCGCTGGAACCTGCACTTTCTCAAACGCTCGCAGCCAATCCGCTTTGCTGCGTTCCAACATTTTTGCCTGCAATAGCGGAATGAGCGGTTCACGATTGCGCACTCGCAACTGGTTGGTTTCGAAGCGGGCGTCGTCGGCCAACTCCGATAGACCGAGTTCGCCGACGAATCGACGGAACTGGCCGTCGTTTCCAACGGCTACAATTATGTGTCCGTCACTGGCTACGAAACTCTGGTAGGGAACGACATTGGGATGAGCATTCCCCAAGCGCACCGGTACGGTATTGCCCACAAGGTAGTTGCTAGCCTGATTTGCGAGAGTGGCGGCAGTAACATCCAATAAAGCCAGGTCTACAAATTGCCCCAAGTCTGAGCGCTCGCGCTCCGCAAGTGCAGCGAGAATACCGATGGTTGCGTATAAGCCCGTCATAATGTCTGTGAGTGCAACACCCACTTTCTGAGGTCCAGCGCCCGGATCTCCATCGGCCTGGCCTGTTACACTCATCAGCCCGCCCATTGCCTGCACTAAAAAATCGTAACCGGGACGCTCGCGGTCGGGACCAGTCTGACCAAAACCTGTGATAGAACAATAGATAAGGCGTGGATTTCGCGCTACCAGAGTTTCGTAGTCCAGTCCGAAGCTCTTGGCGCCACCAAACTTAAAATTCTCCAGCACTACATCGCTCTCGTCAGCCAGCTGCCTGATTGTTTCCTGACCCTCAGCGGTTTTCATGTCGATACAAACCGATTTCTTGCCGCGATTGGCGCACAGATAGTAAGCGGACTCCGATGTATCGTTGCCCTCCTCGTCTTTTAAAAACGGAGGGCCCCAACCACGAGTGTCATCTCCCACATTAGGGCGCTCTATCTTGATTACCTCAGCACCGAAGTCCGCCAGTATCTGGCTGGCCCAAGGGCCGGCCAATATTCGCGATAAATCGAGAACTTTTAGATGGGGCAGCGCTGACATGGTATAGCGACCTTAAAATGCAGGAATATCAGTTTGCGTTCTCCCTAGAATCAGGGCATGAATATCATGCGTCCCCTCATAAGTGTTCACCACTTCGAGATTCACCATATGGCGCATAACCGGATACTCGTCCGAGATACCGTTCCCGCCCAGCATATCTCTGGCCACTCGAGCGACATTAAGTGACTTGCCGCATGAGTTACGCTTGATCAGTGAGATCAGCTCTGGCGCGATCTGACCCGAATCCATCAATTCGCCAGCGCGGAAGCAGCTTTGTAGGGCTATGCTGATTTCTGTTTGCATGTCGGCCAACTTCAGCTGCACCAACTGATTGGCAGCGAGAGGCTTATTGAACTGTTTTCGATCCATCACGTAATCTCTGGCCGCATGCCAGCATGCCTCAGCCGCTCCCAGCGCGCCCCAGGATATGCCGTAACGAGCATTATTGAGGCAGCCAAAGGGACCCTTTAGACCCTCTACATTGGGCATTAGTTGATCTTCGGATACGAAAACCGAGTCCATTACGATTTCGCCGGTTATAGACGCTCGCAAAGCCAGCTTACCTTCAATTTTTGGTGCACTTAAACCCTCCATTCCCTTCTCGAGAATAAAGCCTCGGATTTTTCCATCGTCGGTCTTCGCCCACACAACAAATACGTCCGCTATCGGGCTGTTGGAAATCCACATTTTTGCCCCCGAAATACGGTAGCCACCCTCAACCGACTTAGCCCGGGTAATCATACCACCGGGGTCCGAACCGTAATCAGGCTCAGTGAGACCGAAACAGCCTATCCATTCTCCAGTTGCTAACTTGGGTAAGTACTTCTCGCGTTGCGCCTCTGTTCCATAGGTGTATATGGGATACATCACCAGAGAAGATTGAACGCTCATCATCGAACGATAACCCGAATCCGCGCGTTCTATTTCCCTGGCCACCAAGCCGTAAGAAATATAGTCGACTCCCGGACAACCATAGCCATCTATTGTAGAACCGAGCAATCCCAACTCGCCCATCTCGCGAAAGATCGCCGGGTCTGTTTCCTCGTTGCGAAACGCGTCCCGAACTCTGGGCAATAATTTCCCCTGAGCGTAGGCCCGGGCGGAATCCCGCACCATACGCTGCTCATCATTGAGTTGCTGGTCCAGCAGAAAGGGATCTTGCCAATTGAGTTTTTGCCAGCTTTTTGCCTGAGCCATGTCGATCTCCGATCAAATTTTTAGAGACCGCTAAAATAGCAAAATAATAACTATTTATAAAATATATGTTTTATATAGTTTCTATATTTTATAGTTATAACTAAGATGCCTGCATGGATCTTCGCAAATTGGAAATTTTTGTGCAGGTGGCCAAGCTGAACAATTTCAGTAAGGCCGCCGTTGAATTGCACATGGCCCAGCCCGCCGTGAGCATTGCAGTGCGCAAGCTCGAAGAAACAATGAATACGCGTTTATTCGATCGCAGTGCCAGACAAGTTGAACTCACCGCCGAGGGCCGGGTTCTTTTCGAGAAAGCTCAAGTCATACTCCGCGATGTTGAAGATCTGACACATTCTGTCAACGCGATGAGCACATTGCAGCAAGGCGAACTCACCCTGGCTTGCCCCTCCATGCTCGCCACTTACTACCTGCCCAACATGCTCAGTGGGTTTCTAGCGGAGCATCCTGGACTAAAAGCTTCGATAACACAGGCCGGTACAAAGCGCGTCGAAGAAATGCTGCTGCAAGATGAAATTGAAATCGGTGTCACAACCTCTCTGCCCTCTCCCAACAATGCAGATTTGGATATTATTCCGCTGGTCAGTGAACAAATGGTGCTGTGTGTAGCAACTAACCACCCCTGGAGTATGCGCAAAACCATCGACATAGCGGAACTGGATCAATCCCCAATGGTGGTATACGAAAGCGGTTATTTCATTCGCAGTAAGCTGGATGAGCTGTGTGCCGCAAAGGGTGTGACTCCCGACTTTCGCATGCAAACCAATTTTTTACCCCTGCTCACCAAAATGGTAAAAGAAGGGCTGGGATCCACGGTGGGCATCAAAGTCATGGCCGATGAGGAACCCGGCATCGTAGGTATTGCGATAAAACCGGCCAGTAGAGTCAATATGGCACTGGCCAAACGCAGGGGAAGAACAATCTCCCGGGCAAATCAAGCCTTTTTGGATTGGGCCGAAATCAAGTTATGATTGAATTCACACAACCGCAAAGCCACTGAGCACTATCGATGTCGCCCCTCGCACCTTTTAGCAATGAGCTCGCCAGTTTGATCCCGGCCATGGGTCAGGAGGATTTCCCAACGCGGCTCATAAAAATGTTCAAAGAGCTTGTGCCTATCGGGGACGCTACGATTATCGTCTACCCGGGAACAGACCTACCTGTCGTCGAGTACTTTGAAGTGCCAAAAAGTGGCGGGCGCTCAACCCTTGATATTTTCATCAAGGGTGCTTTCCTGCTGGACCCCTATTACCTGGCCGCCACACGCGACCAGAAATTTGGAATGTTTCGAATTCAAGAGTTGTCTCCTGAAGGTTTTAGAGACAGTGAATATTACAAGACCTGGTACCGCGATTGTGGCTACCATGACGAATGCGGCTACCTGATACCTATATCGGGAGAGGGCTTTATCAATATCGCCCTGGGGCGCACAGAGGCCCGAGCGCGTTTCACTCAGCGCCAACTCGATATACTGGATGCGATAAGACCCACTGTAGACGTACTTTGCCAGCAGCACTGGGCCGAATCGGGAGCTGCCGCCAGTGAGAGTAACCTGCGTGGGAAAATGCACGCGGCATTGGAGGCCTTTGGCAGTAGTGTGTTAACTGAGCGAGAGGCTCAAGTGATCAACATGGTTTTACACGGCCACAGTACCAAGACCATCGCTGAGAAGTTATCGATCTCAATGGAAACGGTAAAACTGCATCGCAAACATGCTTATGCGAAACTGGAGATAAGTTCACAAGCCGAGCTATTTTATCTGTTTCTGGACTCTTTGATGAGTGCCAACGATTACGCCGGCGGCGACACTCTGATCGCCTACTCCCAACCGCCCAAACGCTAGAGTGCAAGCAGGCCAACTGGATTCTCGACAATGAGTACTACACCCTCTTCAGCGCAGGCCCCTGAACTCCAGCGTATTTTGAAGGAAGGCTTCTCCAAGCTTTCGCGCGGTGACATAGAAGGTGCTGGAAAATGCTGCCAGCAGGCACTGGAGATTCAAGCGGACTTGGTTCCGGCACATTTCCTGGTTGGTTTGGTGGGCCAGGAGGCAAAAGATCGCAAAACCGCATTTAGCGCTTTTCAATCTGTGGTGAAGCTGGATAAAGACCATGCTGCGGCCTGGGCACATCTAGCAAAGATGTACATGAGCGAAGGGCAAGTGAACAGAGCCGATACTGCCCTGCGTGAAACCAGGAGAATCCGACCCGAAGACCCACTGGTACTGGACCTGATAGGGACTACTCTTTCGTTGATGGGGGAGTACGGAGTCGCCAAAGCATTTTTTACTCAAGCTAACGCCAGCGCGCCGAAGCACCCACCCTATATGCAAAACCTCGCCAGCAACCTGGTTTTTCATGGCGAGACAGAAAAAGCCGGGCAGGTGTTCTCAGACATAATTCGCCTACAACCTCAAAGTCCTCAAGCCCATTGGGGCCTGTCAAACTCGTGCAAGGCTAATGATGCTAGTCATATCGAAGAGATAAAAAAGATGCTGGCTGTTGGAGTGCGGAGCCACAGAGCCCGAGCGTTCTACCTGTATGCCCTAGGGAAGGAGCACGAAGATCTGCAGCAGTGGGACGAGGCATTTGATGCGTTTAGCGAGGGGGCTGCAGCCAGACGAGAAACGGTAGAGTTCGATGAAGAAACCGAAATAGCGATGTTCGACTACCTGGCTGAACATTTCACAGCGGATTGGCTAAAAGACACCTCTGGTGGCAACGACGACGAATCACCCATTTTTGTTCTGGGACAGCCACGAACAGGGACCACCTTAGTAGAACGGATAATCACCTCCCACTCGCAGGTGCATTCGGCGGGAGAGCTGCAGCAATTCGGATTGGCGCTGAGGCGATTGGGAAAGTACAACAGCCCGAAACGCTTCTCGGAGGAACTTTTCGAAACAGCACAGCAATTGGACCCGCGAAAAGTTGGCGGCCTGTATCTTCAGTCCAGCGCGAAAATGCGAGGTGCTACGCCGCGGTTTGTCGATAAACTCCCCCAGAACTACCTCATGATTCCTCTGATACTCAAAGCTCTGCCCAATGCGAAAATTGTCCATTTGGTGCGAAACCCCATGGACGCGTGCTTCGCCAGCTTCAAACAATTGTTTGCAGACGCGTATCTGCACTCCTATGAACAGGGGGAAACTGCACGCCACCACGCCCGCTATCGCAAACTCATGGCCTGCTGGCATGAGCGCTTTCCCGGCCGCATCTTCGATATATCTTACGAAGACACCGCTACGAACCTGGAGCCCAATGCTCGGGCCCTGCTCAGCTATCTCGAATTGCCCTGGGAGGACGGCTGCCTGAATTTTCACGAGCAGGACAGCGCCGTTTCAACCGCCAGCGCAGTTCAAGTCCGCGAACCAGCACACACGCGCTCCATTGGTCGCTGGCGCCGCTATGCCCAACAACTGCAACCGATGGCGCAAGCCCTTCGAGAGCACGGTATTGCAGTAGAATAGTTTCCCCTTCCCGACCCACGGGGAACTACACATTAGGGGTATATTCTTTGGCCGTGTGATTAGATACGGTTATGCTGTTAAGTCAAACAATGGATGGGTGTTCGCGTTGCCCATAGATACATTGGTATTCAAGATCGGAAGCGCACATAATGCCAATACAATCAACAATCAACAATCAACAATCATGGAAAAATTATGACTAGCCGTTCATCGCTCCGTGGAAAAACCATCAAAACACTAACCCCCAGAAATAGCCTTTCAAAAGCCGTTTCTGCTGTCTTAATGGCCTCCGTGGTCAGCTCGCCAACTTTGGCTCAGTCACTAGAAGAAGTGATAGTGACCGCAACCAAACGCAGCGAATCCGTTCAGGATGTGGCACTGGCAATTACAGCTCTGTCGGGAGATTTCGTCAATAAGGTGAACCTGGACGATGTGAAAGATCTAGTCTCTTTTACACCGGGTGTAACGGGCAATAGTCAAGATAGCTTTATCGATGCCATTAGCGTGCGCGGTATTCGCACCCAGGATTTTGGTATTGGAGGTGATCCATCGGCAGCCTTTTTCAAAAATGACCTGTATGAAGGCCGCAACGGGTCAGCTGTTACCAGCCTCTACGATGTAAACCGAGTAGAAGTATTACGCGGCCCACAGGGATTCCTGTTTGGTCGCAACTCCATTGGCGGCGCATTCAGTGTCCATACCCAGCGAGCTGAGATCGACGGCGGCAATTCCGGCTACTTCGATATCGATGTTGCTGAACGCGATCATTTGGTGACAGAAGGTGCCTTTAACATTCCTGTCAGTGACAACTTTGCAATGCGCCTGGCGGGCTACTACTCCAAGGAAGACGGTTTCGCGGACAACAAATTTTCAGGCGAAGACCTGATTGAACACGATAAGTGGGCAATCCGCTGGTCCACCACTTATGAGAATGACCGGCTGTCGGTGTATACCACTGTAGACTACGAAGAGCGGGACCAGTCCGGATCTGTGTATCGCGCGGTGCAAGAAGGCGACATTTGGGACACTTTCGATGAAGCCCTCGGCGGTGTCGACATCCGCGGTAGCAGCGAAGATTTCGATGTCGATCAGGCTGGAGGAGATTCCGACGACGCCGAGATTCTCACCCTGGGTTTACGTGTCGATTACGACTTCGATTTTGCGACCCTAACGTCGAATACCGGCTACAAAGATCACGACTACTTCTACAGCGAAGACTATGACGGCACGCCCCTAAGTGCCAACAACTATGCCCAGGACCAGACCGGAGAATACTTTCAGCAGGAATTGCGCTTAACCTCCAATGGAGAGGGCCCTCTGGGGTGGTATGTTGGCGCCTCTTATTACAAAGAAGAGATCGACACTAACTTTATCTTCGTCGCCGATGAAGACGTGATGTGTCAGTTCTACGGCAACTATTACTACCCGGGTTATGACTTTGGCGGCTGTGCCGATCTGTATGCCTATTATGGCTCCGGTTTTACAGCTTCTGCAGATGGCACTCTTACAGAAACAGGTCGCGCCATTGGCGAATACTCAGGATGGGCAACTTACTTAAACTTGGATTACGCTTTGACTGATACTGTAGACGTTGAAGTGGGTGTTCGTTACAGCGATGATGAAAAAGACTTTTCACTGAACGTACCGACACCCGAAAGCGAATTGGGTGCCTATTGGGCCTACGGTTTTTCCACATCCGAGGCAATCAGCGACAGCGAATCTTGGGACGACACCACCTGGCGCGTACTGGCCAAATGGCGCCCCACGGATGAGCGTATGTTCTTCGCCAGCTACACCCAGGGCTTCAAAGCGGGCGGTTATGGTACCTTCAATCTCAGTAACCGCGCCAATGGCGACTCACCCTTGGATAACGATGGCCCCATCAATAGAGGCGACGGATTTGCCAACAATGTTTTTGATCCGGAAACTGTCGATTCTTACGAAATCGGTTTTAAAGACACCTGGTTTGATGGGGCTGCCAATGTCGACTTGACGGCTTTTTACTACGAGTATGAAGACCTTCAAGTGGTCGTGGCCGAAGCTGGAACAGCCGTCGTCAGAAATGCCGGGGAAGTGGAGGCCTGGGGCGTGGAAGGCTCGATCACCGCTCAGCTCAATCAGTATTTCAATGCCTATCTGGCAATGGGTTATCTGGACACCGAAGCGACCAATATTCAGGACATCTGTGCCACTGGAGACGACGCCTGCGAGGGAAGCTCATTGTTCTGGGCTCCAGAATTCTCAGGTGCACTTGTCATCGACGGTGTGTTCCCAATGTCCGGCGGTAACCTGGTAACCAGCTATGAGATTTTCTGGGAATCAGAACGCGGTGGTGGCTGGGAAGATTTGAGCGAGACTAAAATCGATTCCTTCGCTGAAATGGCTATCCGTGTTCGATACGAATCTGACGACAGCTGGTTCGCTGAGGCCTATGTAGAGAACGTGAACGATGAATTCACTTGGGACGGTCAAAACAACAACGGCGGTATCGTCCCAGCGCACTTCTTTGGCCCAAAGCGACCGAGAACTTTCGGACTCCGGTTTGGTAGCAGCTGGGACTAAGCGATAGAGCGATCACTAAAAAGGCGCTCCTCGGGGCGCCTTTTTTTATTCAATGGTATTGAAACAAATCAAGTCGACATCTTCGATCCTCGCATGTACAGAAACTGCAGTGCCAAAGTGGCACCGGCCAGTGCAGTAATATCAGCATGGTCATAAGCTGGTGAGACTTCCACAACATCAAACCCCACAATATTCAGATCTGCGATACCCTGCAGAATTCGCAGTATTTTCGAGGTAGACATTCCACCTACCACCGGCGTTCCCGTTCCTGGAGCATAAGCAGGGTCTAGACAATCAATATCGAAAGTCAGATAAGCGGGACTGTCTCCAACACGAGCACGTATTGCGGCGACAGTATCGTCCACCGACTGCTCATTAGCCTGATGCGCGTCAATCACTTCAAACTCATGATTGGGCCGGTCGTAGTCTGTACGAATACCAATTTGGATAGATTTAGATGTGTCGATCAAGCCCTCACGCGGTGCGCGGAAGAACATACAACCGTGATTGTATTTTTCCTCTTCGTCGTAAGTATCGGTGTGGGCGTCGAAGTGAATGAGCGCAAGCTTGCCGTGCGTTTTTGCGTGACCGCGCAGTAAGGGTAAGGTTACAAAATGGTCTCCACCCAGGCTAATCAGGGTTTTTCCAGCGGCTGTAATTTTTGCAGCATGCTCTTCAACCTGAGTGAGCATATCTTCGCTGTCGCCCCAGGAAAATTGTACATCTCCGTAATCGGCGACCTTCAGGCGGTCGCCCAAGGCAAAAGCCCAAGGCCAGCGCTGTTCTTCCCAGCGCAGATTGGCACTGGCTTGTCTAATACCATTGGGGCCACTTCGCGTTCCGGCGCGTCCGCTGGTGCCCAGATCATAGGGTATTCCCATGACGACGGCGTCAATCTGTTGGTCCTCCAAATCCCTGCTTAAGGCTAAACCCATGAAGCTGAATACATTGGAGAACATGGATCTATCATCGATAGGAAAATCATTGTTTGCCATCACTGGGCCTCTATATCAATTATTACAAGCACGCGTCATATTCCAGGGGCGTGACCATACGGTCAAATTCGTCGAGCTCCTGTTGTTTTAGCAAAGTATATATTGTCTGAAACTCCTCCCCGAAATTATCGCCGATAAATTGAGAGGTTTTAAAATTTTCAATAGCATCGGGCCAGTAGCGCGGCAAACTGGCTGGCACTTGATCGTAAGCATTTCCCTCGAGCGGCGCCGGCGCTTCCAGCTTGCTCTCAATGCCGTGCAACATGCCCGACAGGATTGCCGCAATCACCAAATAGGGATTGGCATCAGCTCCCGAAACGCGGTGTTCTATTCGCGTCGCGGCGGGGGAATCGGCGGGAACCCGAACCGAAACCGTACGATTCTCGTAACCCCAGGTGGGGGCCAAGGGCGCGTGTGTTCCCCGCTGAAAACGACGATAGGAATTCAGATTGGGGGCAAAGAGCAACATACTCTCTTCCATCGTTGCCAGACATCCCGCCACTGCCTGTCGCAGTAAATCGTTACCCATGCCAGTACCGTCGCTAAATGCGTTGTTACCGTCAGCGTCGAGCAAACTGCAATGAATGTGCATACCATTACCTGCGATATCGCCGTAAGGCTTGGCCATAAAAGTGGCACGCAGGTTTTGTTCTTTTGCTACACCGCGAATAGCGCGCCGCAACATTACTGCCTGATCGGCTGCCAGTAACGCATCCGGACTGTGATAAAGATTAATTTCGTATTGCGAGGGTGCGGATTCTTTTATCAGGGTATCCACCGGCAAATTTTGCGCGGTGCAGGCGTCGCGAATGCCGTGCATGAGTTCAGAGCGCGCCTCCATGGTTTCTATGCAATAGGTTTGCCCGCTTTGTAACACACCTCCTACCCGATCTGTTTGAGTATGTAGAGGCCGACCCAAGTCGTCGTCATTCATCTCAAACAGATGAAACTCCATTTCACTGGCAACGACTGGCGTTAAACCCAGTTTCGCAAAACGATCCATCAATCCCGATAAGATATAGCGGCTATCGAAGGAACACGGCTCACCACTGACTTGAACGAGCGACATAATCAGCTGTCCGATAGGCCGTTTGAGCCATGGCACAGGCGCTAGGGTACGAATGTCTGCTACGCAAAGGCCGTCCCCGTCGCCACTGTTAAACACCCAGGCTTCGACATCCCTACCCCACACATCGAAAGCCAGGGCACTAAGAGGCAGCTTTATCTCGCCAGCAAAAACCTTTTGGATTTTGTCGCGAGTCACCCACTTGCCCCGCAAACCTCCTGCAATATCCGGCAGCATGATTTCAAACACTTCGATATCGGGATGTTCGTCAAGAAACGCCTGGACTTGATCTACGTTGTTAGTCATCGCCTGTTATCCGTGGGAGTGCGAGGATTTGCCCTCAATCGAAAACACCACTTTAGGGGTAATTCAATCGCTGTGGGACTGTGACAGACTATTAAACTATGCCGCATGGAAATCGACTATACCTCTATTGGGTAGTCCTCAATTACGCCTGCGCATGCCAGCCGGAATTCCTCGCTACGGAGAGACAGAGAATGAACATGAAAATCGATACCTCAGCGCTACGCGCGCTTGATCAATCCCACCACATGCACCCTTTCACTGACCCGGGTGCCTATAACAAAACCGGTGGAAGAATTGTCTCCAAAGCAGAGCACATCTACATCTACGATTCCGACGGTAACAAGATACTCGACGGTATGTCCGGGCTGTGGTGCTGCAATCTCGGCTACAGCCAAAAGAGCATTGCGGATGCAGTGTACGCTCAGCTTCAAGAGCTGCCCTACTACAACAATTTCTTCAACTGCTCCAATCAACCCGCGCTGGAAATGGCAAAAGCACTGGTCGACGTTACGCCGTCCCAATTTAATCGCGTGTTCTTTACCAACTCTGGCTCTGAAGCAAATGACACCAATCTTCGCCTGGTTCATCGCTACTATGACCTGCTGGGGAAGCCAGACAAAAAGCAAATCATCAGCCGCAAGAACGCCTATCACGGTTCTACGATAGCGGGGGCCTCTCTGGGCGGTATGGAGTACATGCACAAACAGATGGCTCTGGTACCGAACATCCACTATATCAATGAACCCAATTGGTATTTGAACGGCGGTGATCTGGACAAGGCCGAATTTGGCATTCAAGTCGCACGTGAACTGGAAGCAAAGATTGACGAAATTGGCGAAGACAAGGTAGCCGCCTTTATCGCTGAACCTGTGCAAGGCGCCGGTGGCGTCGTGGTACCCCCAGAAACTTACTGGCCAGAGATTCAGCGGATCTGCAATGAACGGGATATTCTACTGATCGCCGATGAAGTGATTTGTGGCTTCGGTCGCACCGGCGAATGGTTCGCCAGCGAAACCTATGACATCAAACCCGACCTGATGACGATTGCCAAAGCCGTGACCAATGGCTACATGCCTTTGGGAGGCGTCATGGTCGGCGACAAAGTCGGCGATGTGTTGATTGAAAAAGGCGGTGACTTTAACCATGGGCTTACTTACTCAGGTCACCCCGCTGCCTGTGCTGCGGGACTTGCCACTTTGGACATCTATAACAACACCAACGTCATAGAGAACGCCAAGTCTGTCCTGGGTCCACGCTTGCAAAGTAACCTGGCAGCATTGGTAGATCATCCAATCGTTGGCGAAGTGCGTGGCCTGGGAATGTTTGCAGCAGTTGAACTGGTAAAAGATAAATCCAGCAAAGAGCGCCTGGCTCCGGATTCGGCAGGCGCGGAATTTTGCCGTGATACGGCGGTAGCAAACGGCTTGATGGTCAGAGCGACTGGAAATGCCATGATTATGGCACCCCCGCTAGTTTGCACCGTGGAGGAGATCGACATCCTTACCGAGAAGTTTCTCCACGCACTGGACGTGACTGCGGCCCATTACGGAGTCTCATAGCATTACGCAAATGACACCTACGAAAACCTTAAAGCAGCGCGATATGGTGCTATTCACTGTATCGGCTATTTTACTGCTGGATACTTTGACGGCCGCCGCCTCTGTCGGCCCATCCAGCGTATTTTGGTGGGGTTTTCTGGGAGTCATCTTCTTCATCCCCTTCGCAATGATCTGCGCTGAAATGGGCTGCTCCTATCCAGAGCAAGGTGGTATTTACGCCTGGATCAAAAACGCCTTTGGCAGGCGCTGGGCCTCCAGAGCGACCTGGGCTTATTGGGTTAATACAGCAGTTTGGATACCCGCGATTTTTATCTTGTTTGCTGGCGTATTCAAGCAGATGTTCGCACCGGATCTATCTCTGACTGCACAGATAGGTCTCGGCTTGGTGTTGACCTGGCTTGCGGTCATCGTGAACGTAGTAGCCCTTGATATAGGCAAGTGGATTCCCAACCTGGGAGCCATTCTCAAAGTCATAATATTTTTGGCGATTACCGTGGGGGCTTATCTGTATGCGCAGGACCACGGGATGGCCAATCCGCTTACCCTGGAATCCATGAAACCCGACTGGGGCAGCAGCCTGCAATACATACCCGCCATCGTCTACGGCATGCTGGGCTTTGAGTTGGTCAGTGCGAGCTCCGATGAAATGAAGGACCCCGCGCGCGATGTTCCCCGAGCGATTTTTATTTCGGGTGCCATCATTATCACGCTCTACATTATGGGGACCATTGCCGTGTTGGCAGCCATTCCTGCAGGAGACATCAATCTAGTTGAAGGCTTGATCGACACCTTCAAATTATTTTTCGGCGGCAGTCCCGCAGGCAATAGCTTCGTACTGATATTGGGCATCTGCGCTTTGTATACCTTCTTTTCAAACGGTGTCACTTGGTCGCTAGGCTGTAATCGAGCGGCGGCCG
>JBLGAR010000103.1:0-16919 GCA_047612385.1 Cryomorphaceae bacterium
AATTACGCAGGAAAGGGATTGCCAAGTAAACTCTCCGAAATTGTTAGAATCGTTCGGTTCAGCCATTCTCCAGACGGTACTGACAAGTAAACTCACTCAACTTGATAGAATGAGTGGATGAATACTGACAAACACCACCGATTCCCACCCGATATCGTCAGCTACGCAGTCTGGCTCTATTATCGTTTCAATCTCAGGCGCGTGGTAACAGCCATCGTGATATTGAGGATCTACCCGCTGAAAGAGGAATCATCGTCAGTCGAGAGGCGAGTGCTTTGGGTATGCGGTTCCCTGATCTGGCGAAGTTAATTTGCCAATACCCTCGAGATCATTGCCTTGCTGATAAAGTCCAGCCTGCGCGCTAATCCTTCTGTTCCATTTTTGCCTTCAAGTCAGCGAATGGGTTATAGGTTGCAGCTTTTACTTCTGTCTTTGTAGTACTGCCATAGCGTACAAGGTTCGTGAACTTGGTGTGTTCTTCATCGTGGCAGTAAATACAAAGTAGTTCCCAGTTGCTACCGTCATTGGGGTTGTTGTCATGATTATGATCAACATGATGCACGGTTAGCTCTGACAGGCCTTTGCGTTCGAATTCCCGGGCGCACCGGCCGCAGATCCAGGGATATAGCTTTAGTGCACGTTCACGATAACCTGCTTCCCGCTCAGCATTGTATTTGAGCTGCTCGGCGCGAACTTTCTCAAAATTACCGGCTGGCGGCTTTTGAATGCTCATGACGTATTAGCTCCCATCCTAAAAATATACTTGATCCTATCAGTATACATCCTGGGACTACTCGACGTAGTTGGCTTATTCGACACCTGTGCTTATCCGGGCAGGCGGGGCCATTGTCATCGTTTATCGATAATGCGATTATCCCTCTGTGATTGAGCGTATATCTATAGCGGTGCGTGGTCAGGGGCTGCACGATTTCACCGACCGGGTTCGCCCCGTGGTGTCCACTAGCGGCCTGACGGAAGGTCTGTGCACCCTGTTTATCCGCCACACCTCTGCCAGCCTGTTGATTCAGGAAAACTACGACGACAGCGCGAGGGTGGATTTGGAGCGCTGGCTGAATCGGTTGGTGCCTGAGAACGACCCGCTCTACACGCACACTCTGGAGGGACCGGATGATATGCCCGCTCACATCAAGAGCGCCTTGACCGCGATCCAGGTCAGCGTTCCATTTCAGGCAGGTGAGCTGTTGCTGGGTACCTGGCAGGGCATCTACTTGTGGGAGCATAGGCACCATGCCGGCTCGCGGGAAGTCGTCGTGCACCTGGCGTGAGCATCGATGCAATGACACAATCTATTTTCGCCAAAGCATTCTGCGGCGAAAGCTCGCGCCGCAGAACCATGACGATAGGCCTGCCAGTGTCTTGCTGGATACTATCCAGGTTGAGAGCAGTTAACTTGCCCGGTCCATAAAACAAAAGAACAAGAGAGATTAACAATCAATGGCTGATTGGAAAATATTTAGTGCAGCTCACCAATTGGTTTACCGACTGAGCAATGGAAAAATTGGCTCACGTTTAGCCGGCGTTGATATGGTGGTGATTTACTGTGTAGGCCGTAAATCTGGCCAGATCAGGCCAATACCAATTGCTTGCTATCCTCATGGTAACAATGTTGCCGTTGTCGCTTCAAACAATGGTAATGACCACGATCCCGTTTGGTGGCTGAATTTGAAGGCCACGCCAAATGTTGAGATACAGTTGGGATCACAGAAATTTAAGGTCGTAGCCGAGGAAGTGGTCGGTATAGAGCGCGACAATTTCTGGCCAGAGATTGTTAAACTGAATCCTTTGCAACAACGCCATCAGGACCACACATCCAGACTACTGCCTGTCGTTTATCTAAAGCGAGTTTGAAATGGGGCAGCCAGAGGGTAATCCCCCCATTTTTAACCGAAGTTAAAGACGGAAGGTTAAGCAGCTAACGCCAATTTCTGCATCGGTGTTATACCGCCAAGGCTCATATTGGGTCGTTCATTGTTGTAAGTCCAGAGCCAGCGTGTCGCGTAATCCTGCACTTCAGCGATACTGTCAAACAGATGCTGACTGAGCCAGTCGTAACGAACCGTGCGATAGTAGCGCTCCACATAGGCATTTTGCTGCGGGTTGCCCGGCTGGATAAAACACAATTCAATGCCGCAATCCTCAGCCCATGTCGCCAACACAGCACTGATGTATTCAGGCCCGTTGTCACAGCGAATTTGAAGAGGTTTACCTCTCCACTGAATCGTTTGATCTAGTGCTCGCTTTACCCTCTCAGCGGGCAAAGGAAAATCGACATCGATGGTTAAACCTTCGCGATTGAAGTCGTCGATCACATTGAACAGACGATAACAGCGACCATCTGAAAGTTGATCATGTATAAAATCCATAGACCAACAGTCATTCATTTGAGTCGGGACTACGAGAGGTTCAGGTTTTTCCCGCACCAATCGCTTCTTGGGTTTGATCCGTAAATTAAGCTCCAGCTCTCGATAAATTCGGTACACTCGTTTGTGGTTCCAGAGATAGCCTTTTACATTTCGAAGATACAAGAAGCACAGCCCAAAACCCCAGTTCCGTTGATTGTGGGTTAGCCTGATTAGCCAGTTAGCGATCTGTTCATTCTCCCGGCTCAACTTGGACTGATAGCGGTAGCAGGTCTCGCTGACGACAAAAATATGGCATGCCAACCGGATGCTTGCCTCTCCTCGGCCCACCGCCTCCTGCGCCATCTCGCGGCGCTGGGACGGCTTTACCACTGAGCCTGCCCCGCTTTTCGGGTATTTTTGCCATGGCCTCCTGGATGATTTCGGATTTAAACCGTTCTTCAGCGTACATCTTCTTTAGCCGACGATTTTCATCCTCTAATTCTTTGAGCCGGCTCATCATCGAAGCATCCATGCCGCCGTATCTGCTGCGCTATTTGTAGAGCGTTGCCGAACTCATACCATGCTCTCGACACAGCTCCGATACTGGGGTTCCAGCCTCGCCCGGCTTGAGTATGGCCATGATTTGGCTGTCTGAATACCTTGATTTTTCATGTGGATCTCCTGCGTATAAGTTACGAGAAAATTCCACCTTCAACCTCAGTTAATTATCGGGGGGATTACCGGAGTAAATCTACAGTAGAAGAATTTATGACAGAAATGGACAGATATATTCGGTGGTACAATTAAAAACGTATCAAGCTGTCATTGGGCTCTAGAAGCCCTTCAGAATTTCGATTGAGTTTGGGATATGTAACATAAATCGGTCCAAGATTATGGCCGCACCCTCGTATTTTTACATCCTCGGCAGTCAACAAATCGTGCTCATTGGATCAAGGGCGACGTGGCTTCTGAGTATAAGATTCCCCACTACACAATTGGCGGCAGCGGTGTACCTGTTCACTGGAGCAACACTGCTCGTCAAGTCACTAAAGCCAGTAAATTCCAACTCATCACTATGACAAGGTAGGATTTATGACAATCTCGAAGATCATGGATTTCGAAAAGTTGGCCACCGCCGCCGAAGCTGGGTTGGCCGACTGCGATGTAAAAACGCTGCAGGGTGGATTGGCCCCTGATGAACAACCGCAATATGAGCTTTACCACAATGTCGGTTCGGTTTGTGCACAGAAGGTGCGGTGCGTGCTTGCCGAGTTGGCCGTGCCTTATGTATCCCACGACATCCCCATCGTTACTGAGGACTGGGCAACTTATCGGCCTGACTATGTGAAATTGCGTATCGCCGGGAGCAGGGGGCAAGAATTTGTCAGCGGACATACGGGTAGTAGCTCTGCTAGCCAGCATGGCTTTGATCCTACCGTCGTTCCCACTTTTATTGACCGTGACGCAGAGAATATTGTGGTTGATTCGCAACGTATCTGCCGTTACATCGATTCGCAAATCGGCCAATCAGCGCTGCGCCCTGCAGCGTTAGCAGCAGTGATTGATGAACAGACGGCGATCGTGGACGACATCCCCAACATCGCGCTTGCGTTTGGTACACACCCTGGCGTTGATCCCCGGCCGCAGAATATCAGGATGTATTCTGATGGTGCCATGCCCCGCAAGATCCAGGCTCTCAAAAAGGTGCGTGAGATTTATAGGTCTGACGAGACAATCGTCAGGGCCGTTAATGCCAAGATAGTTAAGGAGCAAGCTGCCGTCGATTTCCTGAACGATGCACACTTCATGAGTGGTGTGCTTGCACGAACAGCGGACTGTATCGCCACCCTGGAGAGTACCCTAGATAGTGCGACAACAAATTGGCTGTGCAGTGATAGCTATACCATGGCCGACCTTTTCTGGGGTATAAACCTCTATCGCCTGAAAGCGCTGGGGATGGGCTATTTATGGGATCCCGAGGCCTACCCACACGAGGGAGCGGTCTATCGCCCTAATGTTCGCGCGTACGCTGAACGTCTAGCGGAGAGGCCATCGTTTCGCTATGCCGTGTCTGATTGGGGCGTGGCTTTCAACTAAGGCCTTGATGCAGGCATTGGCTTGCCCGGCTCGCTCAGGGGACAGCACCAATTTCCGTGGGGTAGCTAGGTCGGTTTTGTCGCAATTCTGGCTGGCTCCGCATGTCGAAACTATATTCGACTATGTTGGACGGTAACGCCTCTAGAGGGTATTGCCAAATTAACTTAGTGAAATTGATAGAATCGATGGATGAATATATATAAACGACACTGATTCCCGCCAGATATCATCAGTTACGCAGTTTGGTTATACCGCAGGTTCAACCTGAGCCACCGCGACATCGAGGATCTCCTCGCTGAACGAGGAATCACTGTCAGCCGAGAAGCGATCCGTCTCTGGTACCCAAAGCACTCGCTGCGCTCATGGGGCAGGCTCTGCATAGAATTCGGCGCCATTTATACGCGTCGTTTGAAGAGAAGGCACCGTGGCTATGGCGACACCTTCTACATCGATGAAGTCTTCGTAAAAATCAACGGCAAGCAGCATTATCTCTGGTGGGCAGTTGACCAGGAGAGCCTGCCCCATGAGCGTAGCGAGTACTTTGGGTATGGTGAGGTGGTCGATGTGTATCTGCAGGCCAGACGAGATGGAGCCGCTGCGAAGCCCTTTTCCAAGCGTTTGCTGCGAAGCCATGGTGGCGAGCCTAGGAAGATTGTGACGGATAAGCTCCGGAGTTATGGTGTTGCGCAACGAGAACTGATGCCGGAAGTTATTCATAGCACTGAGCAGTATGAGAATAATCGAGCAGAGCAATCACATGAGCCGACCAGGGTTCGAGAGAGGGGGATGCCGAGATTCAAGTCTGTCAGACAGGCTCAGAGTTTTTTGGGTGTTCATGCCGCCGTCTACAATTTGTTTAATCTGGGTAGACACCTGGTTCGCGCTGAACATTATCGGGATCTCAGGATGAGTGCGTTCGGAGAATGGAGTAGGCGGTGGTTTAAAGCGAGCAGACCGGAATAGCTTTCTTCTCGATTTTTAACTTGTCGGTACCGGTCTACGAGCTAAGACTAAGCGCGTTTGAATACGCGGCGTCGACTTAGACCGAGCAAGCCAAGACCCAGCAATGCCAATGTGCCGGGTACGGGAACCGTCGGAGTCTCTGGGCACTTTTCTACTATTTAAAAACTGAGTTTTCAACGACTTGGTTAACAACCGATCGATTGTTGGGCCGACAAAACTCAATTAGTCGTGCTGAACTTCATCGCCTTCAGCGAACGATGCGGCTTTATAAAGTCGATCACCGCACAGACTAGCTAATTCATACGCGGAGCCTATATCGAGTTGCTGACAGTTTCTGTTAGGATTTGTGCTTTCTTCGAAGGGCCATTCGCCGCGCTGTATTTGGCCTAGTTCGCATCATCGCAATTATTTTTGAGATTTAAAATAAATCATGAAAAATGCCATCATCATATTTTTTTCAGCCACTGTTTTCACATTTCTAGCAGCTTGCGGAGTCGACAACTCCCTTGAAGCTCATATCGTCCGCGCGAATCAATTTGCTGCAGAATCGAAATACAAATCGGCCATTATCGAGCTAAAAGGTGCCTTGAGCCAAGATGGGAAGTCAGCTGAAGCTAGATGGTTACTTGGCAAGGTTTATTTAGAGTCGGGTGATGTCCTCTCTGCTGAAAAAGAACTGCAGCGCGCGCGTGAACTGGGCTGGGCGGATAATGATGTTTTACCCGCATTGGCCGAATCGATGCTGGCGCAGGGGAAATTCGCAGAAATTGGGCAGCTTAGCGAGGGGGAATTGGAGCCGGCGCCGCAAGCGAGACTGCTGGCAGCAAAGGCCCTTTCAGCAATGACTCAGGGTGAGGGCCAACAGGCGAATAGAGTTATCCGTAGAGCACTTGAAATAGTTCCAGAGTCCCCACAAGCGCTTTTGGCCAAAGCGCGGATATCTTTTGCCCAAGGAGAATTGGAGGTAGCAGACGAAGGCTTGAAACAGCTTATTGCTGTTGCCCCGGAGCACGCCGGTGCCTGGAGTTTGTTGGGTGACCTGCGTACTGCGCAAAGACGTCTTGACGATGCGCTCCAGGCCTACACCCAGGCGATCTCACTTAAGAAAGACAACTACGCTGCAATGTTGAAACGGGGCTTACTTTCTTTACAGCTGCAAGATTTTGATGGCGCGCAGCAAGATGTAGAGAGATTGCTGAAAGTAGTTCCGCAGCATCCTGGAGCCAATTACATACAGGGTTTGCTTCATTTCAATGAAGCGAAATATCCAGAGGCGATTACGGCGCTATCGGTAGCTGAGCCGGCATTCAATCAGTTCCCGCTGGTTCCGTTTTTCCTTGGGAGCGCGCAATTGGTTGAAGGAAAGCTGGATCCAGCATCAGTCCAGGCAGCTAGATTTCACAGTCTTCAGCCACAGAGTATTCCCGGGCGAAAGCTTTTGGCTACTATCCGTCTACAGCAGGGTAGTAATGATGATGTCGAAGAGCTTTTGGGGGTTGTATTGGATTCTAATCCCGATGACATCGGTGCGCTCAACTTGATGGCGAATGCGCTTCTGCGTGGTGATAAAGCCGATGAGGGAATTACATTGCTTACGAGAGTGGCAGAGCTTCAACCGGACTCACCCGTCGCCCAGGTCCGCCTCGGAGCTGGGTTACTCGTCACGGGTAAGGGAGATGACGCTGAACAGCACATGCAAGCAGCGCTTGAACTCAATCCGGAATTCCAGCAGGCAGATATTCTGTTGGTACTGAATCATCTCCAAAACCAGGATTACGATGCGGCTATTGCTGCTGCCAAAGCGTATAGACTTCGTAACCCAGCGAGTGTTACCCCTCTAAATTTATTGGGCCGTGTCTATCAGCAAGCGGGCCAAAATGACAAAGCCAAGCAGTCTTTTGAAAGTGTTTTAAAAATGGAAGCATCGGATCCCGGCGCAAATCATAATCTTGCCCAGATAGCGGTTTCCGAGGAAGATTTGGAATCTGCACGTGGATACTACCAAGAGATACTTAAGGAGCGGGAGGATTTTCTTCCTGCGCTTATGCAGCTAGCGTTGCTCGAAGCAAGGCAAGGAAATGAAAGTGGAGTCGTAACACAACTGGATCGTGCTCGGGCAGCGCATCCCAAGTCCCTGGACCCTCGTTTGCTTCTGGCGCGTTACTATCTGAGTGTGAATCGGCCAGAGAAGGTGGCTTCTCTTTTTTCGGATTTGGAGGATGTGCAGCGGACTTCCCCACAAGTGCTTGAGGTTACAGCTCTGGCTCAACTCACCATGAAAGAGCATGGGAATGCTCAATTTACACTAGAGCAACTTATGAAATCCTCGCCCGAATCTGCGGCTTTGCATCATCTAATGGCACAAGCCAAATCAGGTGCAGGGCAGGCTGAGCGGACTGTTGAAGAACTAAACAGCGCTCTTGAATTGGATGAGAATTATTTGCCTTCTCGAGTTGCTCTGGCACGAATCGCCCTGAAGAAAGATGATATGCCAGAGTTTGGTCGACATCTCGAGAAACTCCTAGAGCTGGCACCGGAAAATCCTGAAGTTCTATTACTCCGCGCAGCGGCAGCTAACCTAGACGGCGACGATGCCAAGGCAGTTAAATTGGCAGAGCAGGCGTTTGCAGCCGCTCCTGCAACCTCTACGCTATTGACATTAGGTCTTCATAAAGAATCCTTAGGCAACAATGAAGAGGCGCTGGAGCTTTACAAGCGGTGGCTAGTTGAGCACCCGGAAGACATCGCTGTTAGATTTGTGATTGCAGATCGACACGGTGTTGCAACTCGTAAGGAAGAAGCTAGAGCGCAGTACGAAGAAGTGGTTCGTATAGACGAGGATAATGTACTGGCCCTGAATAACTTGGCCTGGTACCTGCGAGACGAGAATCCTGTAAAAGCATTGAAGTACGCTCGACACGCCAGTTCCTTGCAAGACGGATCCTCTGCGGTATTGGATACACTCGCGGTCGCGGAGTATAAGAACAAGCTGTACGATCAGGCCAAGCGTAGTGTTCAGCGAGCGTTAAAGCTCACGCCAGACAACCCCTCTATGCTTTATCACAAAGCGATGATTTTGGCTGCGCTTGACCAAAAGTCATCAGCGCTGGACATTCTTGATGATCTTTTTAAAAGCGGGATTGAATTCCCGGAGCAGGAAGATGCGACGCGGTTGAGAACATCCCTGAGTCGATAACGGCTGCGACAAGCCAGGGACCAAGCTCTGTTGCCTGCGCATCCTAGGCGCGCAGGCTAATCAGCTGTCGTGGTTCTCTTGAGCCATCGCTGCCTCCAAAACCTTAACATTCATCATTCCACCCCTGGGCTGCACAAACAAACCCTCGCAACTGGCGGTCAGTGTTCCCTCGGCAAACATCTCCCCACGCATAAAGGTTTTGCGACCCTCGACTCGGACTAGTTTGCCCTCGAGCTTTAGCTCGGTATTCAGTGGGGTTCTATTGTGATAGCTCATGTTCAGATAGGCTGTCATCCCAGGTTGCCCGCCGATAATCTGCGCCATGCCCAAAAACTGATCAAATATTGCTGCAACGATGCCGCCGTGCACGCTTCCCGGTGGCCCTTCGTAGGCCCAGCCGCACTGGCAGGTTCCGAAAGCTTGCTCTCCATCCATCCAATGGTTAACTGGCGGTGCAATAGGGTTACTCAAGCCGGCTAGGGGGTTTAGTTCATGGCTGATCTGACCGAAGCTGCCATGGTCGCCTGACTCTGCCCATTGGCTTCGTCCGAAGATCCGCGGAGTATTGCTGAAGTCCTCGGCTGTCGTTGAGAGTTTCTCGGCTATTTTGTTCATTTCATCGACGCTTGGAGAACTGGTCACCAAAACTTCGGTTAGCTTTTTTATAGCATCTGCGACACTTCGCTTTGCTTCCCATTCAGCGGAATAGGGCGGCGTTATCTCTTCAGAAGCGAATGGGTTGTCGATAATATTCATGGTGGATGAGTCTGCTCGTGGTAAGTCTCAACGGCATTATACCTTATCGATAAAAATACCGGTTTGGGAGATTAGACTGATCCGGTCCAATTCATTGCCGCGCCTTTTGCCATGTCTGAGAATAAATTAGGGTAATCGCGCCAGTAATACTTTAATGTTTCATCTGTCCAGTGGCTGTAAATGCTCTCCCAGTCATAGCCCTCAATTCTCGAACCGTGATGGGGCTCCAAGTTGAGTGAAAAAACCGGCGCACCATAATCGCAAAAACGCGTATCAATACTCATTCTTACTGTTTCTTCGCTGGTGTTGGGTTCTGCCCTGTGAACGCAGCAGGAATTGAAAATAATGACATCGCCGCGCTCAACATCGGATACATGCCAGACATCTTCATGATCAAAAATTTCACACTGCAAACCGCCAACGCCCTCTGCCTGGAAGACACTGCGCACGCCGCGCTTGTGTGAACCCGGAAGCATTTTCAAACGTCCCATGCCTTGCTTTGCATCGTGCAGTGGCACCCATATACCCGACATAGTCGGGCCTGCCTGATGCGAGTGGGCATCCTGATGTGGCGGCGTTTCATAGCCAATTTTTTTGGGTGTGGCGATGCGAGCCATTTTCATCGGGTAGACAAAAATGTTCTTCCCGGACACCTTCCGCATCAGTTGCTGAATATCTTCGGTGTGAAAGAAGTTGTGAAATTCGTAGGAAGCCTGAAGCTTTGGATAGACTTCGTCCCAGATTGGATCTGTTTCGAAAAAGGGAGCACCCGTGAGCACTGGGGTATCAACCCGAGAGTCATAGCCTACATAGGGCGACAGTTCTTGTAGGAAGTCATTGAGCAGCTCATGGCATTTTTGCGCTGCGACATAGCGTTTAAAATACAGATATCCGTATTCTGCGAAGCGCGCCCTTAGTTCATCATCGCTTTCCTGATCGTTAGACACAATCAGCGGTTCATCTTTACTCATGGTCAAAAAAAACCTTTTGCGCTGGTAGAAACTAACAGTAACTATAAGTACCTATATGGGGCCCGATGTTTCCGGGACGCAGCATAGGTATAAGGGTGTCACAGTGCTTACATTTCGATAATGATGCCTTCGTCTGGCGCTACGCTGCCAGCGCAGACAGCCGGGTAAATTTCCTCCAAGCCGTTTAGCCCTGGGAGGTTTTTAAGTTTCAACCAGGATCGACTCTTGGCAACGGTCTGGGTGATGAAATCAGCGGTTTTCTCGTCGAAGCCTTCAACCCCCCAGTCTTTAATCCGCATTTGAATATGAGAGGGGGCAAAAAACATCTCGCTTCTGTCGGCGATAATATCGTCGTTTGTGCCGGTGGCATCCCAGTGTGTGATTCCTACATTGATACAGAACTTCATATTGTCGCCCAGGTGCGCATGCAGCTTGCCCAGTACTTCGCTATTGCCTGACATATCGACGATCACGGAGGGAATACTGGCGTCAATATCAGTGATGTCATCGTAGGTAAGACTACTGTCATACAAGCCCAGGGAGCTCACCAGATCCAGGTTGCGAGCGGAAGTCATGCCGACAACCGTTGGCGCTTCTTTGTCTTCGTGCAATGCATAGGCCATTCCGATGCTGGTTTTGCTCGAAGCACTGATCACGATAACTTGTTTTGCACCGTACCAACTGTTGACCTGTAGTGAATCCCACAGGCAAAAAGAAGTAATGAATAAAGGCCATAGCAGCATGCGTTCATTGTCCATAGACGCATCATAGCCAGCTTCGGCGTTTACTCGGCGATAGCTGTTGTATCCCGGGGGCAGGGCGGAGCGGTGCTCTGCTCCGTCAATAAAACGTTGGTCTGAGACGTTTACAGGGGTCATGACTAACTCGTTAGCGGGTGAGAAATAGCCAAATAGCTTGTCTCCAACGGGTAGGTTACTCACCTGTGACTCGCTAATTTCGGCAAAGCCCCACACTGGGATTACGCCCCAGCCGTCTGTGCTATCGCCGGTTGGCGGGAAAAACTGCCAGTAGCCGAGTATATCCCCTGCCGCCGCGTAAGTGATGTTATTGGCAGTAAAGGCAAAGCGGTTAATCTTCACTTTGATTTCGCCGGCGGCGATTGCTTCCGATGCGCCGGTGTCGACCAGCCGCAACTTGGAAAAGTCATCTTTGCGAATTTGAAATTGAGCCATGGTAAACCTCTGTAGTGATCGATTAAATTTGAGCGACAAATTCTTGTAGCTTAGTCACTGCTGGAATGGCGCTTGCGCGAATTCGATTGACGATATCCTGCTTTTCAACATCGTCCTTCGACACGCTTTGCATCATTTTACTGAAACCGTCCAGACGGTTATTCAGCAGCCACTGAGCCAGCTCGGGATCTTGAGACCAGTTGTATTGATTCATCATAAAGGCCGAGAACATTCGAATCCAGTCGGTATCGTGATTCGGCAGTGGAACAACGCCGCAAAGGGCATTTTTTTCTGCATCGTCACCATAGGCGGCTTCGATATGGGCGATAAAAGCCGCGCTGAACACGGGCTGATAGGACCGCACCGTTTGGGGAGTGATCAAATCACCTTCGAATATCGGTTTAACGTCCCCATTGCTAATGGCTCGTGCGGAACAGTCTATGTGCAGTTCGTCGGGGCTGGTTGGCAATGTACCCTGTTCAAACGCAATCTGGTCTTTCTCAATGCGTTGAACTCTACCCAGGCGCACTATGTTCTTGATACGCCTTAGCTCGGTGAGCTCCAGTTGGCTAATGGTGGCGCCGTGAAACATTTTTGGCCGCACGCTTTGATCAACTCGCAACAGCACTCCGTCGGCTTCGAGTCGATCGAATAGATCCGGAATTGAGTCGGCAGCTACGATGGCTTCCATTTGCAGAGCGTTGGCACCTACTGAGTCTGCAAAAAATTCCTCTGAAGCCTGGGTGTTTTTGCGATCTAGCAGCCAGGCATCTCTGGGCATAATCCAACGAATCTTGTCTGGATCAACATTGTGCTCCAGTAGCCACAAGCAGGCGTCTATGCCAGTTTTGCCGCCGCCAATCACAGTGTAGCCGTCGGGCGGCGTTGTCACTTTAGGTAGGTCGTTCAGTGGCATAAACCTCGCCTCCTTGGCTATGGAGAAGTTCGGGGTATGAGTAGAGGGCACCGAAGTCTTGAGAAAAGTGGCATCGATGGTTTTTTTGTTCACTTTGACTTCATACTGCTGGCCACTGGTCTTCGATACAAACTGGCCATTGCCCTTGTAATCGCACATGGGAAAGTATCTCACTTTGCCAGATGTTAAAAACTGGTGCCGCATTACCTCGTCAAAGTAGGCGAAGACCTCTGCACCTGACGCAAGCTCTCCCAAGCCCTTGTTTAGACCTATCTCGTCTTTCCTGCCTTTGCTCAATTCTTTTGAACTCACGCCATAGAAGGAGGAGGGCTGGTGTAATGTCACGAAAGGGTACGCGACGTTCCAGTGGCCGCCGGGTTTCTGATACCGATCGACGATAAGTATGTTTGCATTGGTCTCGGCAAGCAGTACATCTGCGAAAGCCATGCCGACAGCGCCGCTGCCGACCACCAGATAATCAGTTTCCAAAATTGTAGTGTTCATTCGTATCCGCTCCTTTTAAGCTGTGGTGAGAAGCCGGCGGGGCCTTCAAAGTTGCAATTACCATAACGGTGTTATATTATGCATAACACTGTTATGTCTTGTCAAGTAAATGGAAGCGTATGAGTACAAATAAAGAGAAGATTCTTGAGGCAGCCTCTGTCCTTTTTTTGTCTGGTGGTACGGGCGCATTAAGCGTTCGTGCTATTGCAAGGGCGGCGGGCGTTTCCACGATAGGCATTTACAGTCACTTTGAGGGAAAGCAGGGCATTCTTGATGCTCTGTATATCGAGGGCTTTGAAAAGGTCGACGAAGCGATGACTGTGGCCACAGACGGTGTTGCGCCCAGAGACGTTGTGGCACGTGCTGCCAGCAACTACCTGGACCTTGCACAGAGCAATCGCGCGCACTACCGGCTAATTTTTGGCGAAAGTGACGCCAGCTACGAGCCGAGCGACAAAGCAAAATCCGCGGGGATTACGGCCTTTGAGAAGTTGACGGGGGGTACAGCCGGTTTGCTGCCAAGCGATGCGACGCAAGCAGAAAAGCAGACAGCCGCGCTGCAGGTTTGGTCGCTGATGCACGGCGCGGTTAGCTTAAGACACCATGGCGTCGCCGAATTAGTTGATATGCGGGATTGGCGCGAAAACACATTGAAGGCGGTTATGCTGCTCATCGATGGAATCGTCGGCGCTTCAGCCTGATGCTTGCGATGTGACGTCTCGGATTAAGACGCTGGATTAAGGCGCCGGATAAAGGCCCTTCAAAACGGCTCGCAGGCGTGGCAGCACTGGCAATTGACTGAATTGATCGTCCTTGGCATAACCAACGTACACAGCGACCAGGTCCCGGTCGGGGTTAATTAACAAACCTTGGCCCGCCCAGCCCCCCTTGTAGATATCGTTGTTCTCATACACCAGATCCCACTGATAGACGTTGTGCTTTACATCTTTCATATCTTCTTCGGATTCGGCAAACCGAGCATTCTGCATTAGCGCTGGGCGCCCACCGTAGAGAATAGTTTGAAGATATCGGTCTGATATCACTGCTTCGTCACTCACGATTTTGTAGCTGGGTGTGAACAACAAACCGAACCGGGCCATGTCTCTGACCTTGGACATAAACCCACCAGAACTCAAAGCAATACCGTAGCGTGCAGCGAAGAACGAAGCGTCGCCCTCGGCACCTAATTTGAGCCAGAACTCTTTCGTGAGCGCATCTTGAAAGGGCATCCGCATTACCTTCTCAACAAGCCAGCTTAGTATGAAGGTGTTTACGCCGCTGTAATCATACGCCGTTCCCTGTTCAGACCATTTTCCTGGCCGCATTGTGGCGATTGCTTCGTAGGGCGTGTCGGCCGTTTTATCAGAGCGCACTGCGTCATTTAGCGATGCTTCAAACTCATAATAGCAGGTGCCTCGCGCGTAGTTACCGTCTGAGCAATCCACACCCGAGGCCATATCCAGCACATTTCTTACGGTAATACCGGCGAATTCGGATTGACCTAATTCGGGTAGATAAAACTCAACAGCTTTGGAGGTGTCTACCTGACCTCGGTCTTCTAAAATAGCGATTAATGAGGAGGCGAACACCTTTGTCACCGACCACCAGATAGGTTTTTCATACTCTTTCATGCGGGTGTAGTTCTCGAAAACTATCTGACCTTTGTGAAGAATAACCATGCCCATATTGCTGCTGTGGTCGCTGGCCAAAAAGTCCTCGAAGCGCATTTTCTCACCCTCCACCGTATCAACCTCAAAATTGCCGATCTTCGGGTTTAGGCTGTACTCCAGTACGCGAACTGGGCCATCTCGATACACGGGAACCGAAGGGAACAAGGCACTGAGATTTTTATTGTTCCATGCCATGTCTTTACCAGTGGGTACCCACCACACTTCCTCTGTGGGATGGGGCAGCACTTTGTGTTGATGCAGATTTTGTTCAACCGAAGATGAAGGCTCAAATGGGCTTAGATTGATGTTTGCGCCGGCGGCTGTAGAAAGTCCGATGAGCGCAAACAGGATAGATCGGGAGAAGTACATTTGGTGATTCCGGCAAAGGTCGCGTTTAAACGAGGGTGAATGTGTATAGTGATACTCAGAATATATGGAGTACAGCAAAAATAGAATCGATTAAAGCGATATTCTAAACCGCCGGCGCTATGCCCTTATGAGAGCTTGTATTGCCACGTCCAGCTTCGCTACAGTAGTCGCCTTTGAGTAAAGCAATAGCAATAATCCATTTGAGAGCAGCGCCATGATCACCAGTTTCGACGACTACTGTATTCACCAAACCGCTTTACCGATATCTGAACCTTCACAAAGTGACCGCAATTTTTATGATCGCTACTGGTTCAACGGCATTGAAGAAACTCAGGGTGACTGGATCTTTGAAATTGGCTTTGGCTTGTACCCCAATAGACGGGTGATGGACGGCCACTTCAGTGTGGCTATGGGTAACAAGCAATACGCTTTCCACGCTTCTCGTAGAGCCCCTAAGGATCGAAAGGAAACCCAAGTAGGCCCGCTGTTAGTGGAAGTGATCGAGCCAATGCGGAAACTGCGTGTCCGGCTTGAACCAAACGAACACGACATTGAGTGTGACCTGGAATTTACAGCGGCCAGTATTGCCCATCAGGAACCGGCCAATGTCATGCATGACGATGGCCATCTGATCATGCACAACTCACGGTTTACCCAAATGGGATTTTGGAAGGGGTATTTTAGTGTTGATGGCACGCGGTATGAGGTCAACAAGGCCATCGCCACTAGGGACAGGTCATGGGGAGTGCGTCCCATTGGAGAACCAGCGGGAGGCGCACCCGGATTAACGAATAATGAGCCCGGCGTGTACTGGGTGTGGAACCCGGTGAACTACGGAACCTTCTGCACCCAGTTGGGAACTTTCGAAGATCGCGATGGCCATCCTACCCAAGTCAGTGCAGACCTGGTGCCACTGTACGACAATCCGGTAGATATCCCAGTCGGAGATGACCCCGGCACAATCGAAATGAGTGAAGTGCATCACGAGCTTAACTGGGTAAAAGGGACACGTCGTGCGGGGTCAGCCAAGATGCACTTCCGTGATAAGCAGGGAGTCACCTATGATTACACACTGGAGACCGGCCAGCGGTTTTACATGCTTGGGATTGGCTACAACCATTTCGAATGGGGCCACGCCTACTGGAAGGGCGAGCTGGAAACCGGTCGTGAAGAGTGGAACTTTGATGAGATCAATGAACTGGATTATCAATTTATCCACACTCACCAGGTCGTTACATCAACGCTTAACACAGGCGGAGAGGTGTTTGAAGGCGTCGGTACTTTAGAGTCAATCGTTATCGGCCGCCACTCGAGGTCGGGGTTTACGGACTTCTTCGACGGCGCACAATAAACTCGGCATCAAAACCAACTTCTGCAAGAGGATAGGGCGAGCGTGGCGAAACATGATTTAGGCGATTTAGAAAAAATTCGCACAGCGCTTGAAGCCTGGTTGCGCATACAACTGCCCGATGCTCAGGCGCTGACATTGGGAGAGCTGAGCTTTCCCGAAGAAAGTGGCGAGAGCAGTGTGAGCCTTATCCTGAAAACCCAGAACAAGGGTGAATCCAAAGGCTATATTTGCCGCATGAAACCGCGTGAAAGCCAGGTGTTTGACGAGCATGATCTACCCATGCAATACCATTTAATGAGTATCGCAGCAAAGGAGGGTATACCCGTTCCACCACTGCATGGCTTCGAACAAGATGAGAGTTTGGTCGGCAGTGATTTTTACATCATGGGCTTTGTTGAAGGCACGGTGCCCACCGATAATCCTCCCTACGCCTTTGGTGGCTGGGTCGTGGAGCTCAGTGAGCTTGAACGAAAAACCATGTGGAGCAACGGCTTGCAAGTCATGGCCAGAATCCACCAGATCGATTTGGATAAACACGATTTTCCACTGATGCCATCCTCTGATCCCGCC
>JBLGAR010000104.1:0-16851 GCA_047612385.1 Cryomorphaceae bacterium
CCCGGGGTCGAGAAAACACCGTCAAGGTTGTGATGGAATCGCTCAGTTCCGATCTGGATACGGCGCAGCTGGCAGATGATTGGCGTGAGGCCATTGGTGATTTGGGTGAGGTGGAAGACTACAACCTGGACTACACCATCAACCAGGTCGGCAAGCCGATTAAGTTAGTGATCGCCTCCTCTTCGATCGAGGATCTTCAGAACGTCACTGATGAGGTGCGTGCTGCATTGGAGAGTTACGAAGGTGTCTTCAATATCAATGACACTTTGCAGGCGCCAAAGCAGGAAGTCGTACTGGGCTTAAAGCCGGCGGCGGAGAATCTTTCAGTGACACTAGTCGACTTGGCAAGACAGGTCCGCGAGGCCTTTTACGGTTCCGAGGCACAGAGAATTCCCCGTGCTAAGGAAGATGTTCGTGTCATGGTGAGATATCCCGAAAATGAGAGGTTGTCGGTGGAGAACCTGACCGATATGCGGGTCAGAACGCCTGCAGGCGACGAGGTGCCGTTCAATACTGTTGCAACCGTCGACTATATGCCGGGCTATCTCACTATAGATCGCCTAGATCGCAAACGAACTATTGAGATTAGCGCAGATGTGTTTGGCGGGAGTGTTGCACCCAAGGCAATTGTCTCGGAAATTTTGGCCAGAAATCTCGATGACTGGAAGCGAAACTATCCCGGCATCTTCATTGCCCTGGATGGCGAGCTGGAAGAAGAGTCTGAATTTATGGGCGCCATGCTAAAATACATGGGGCTGGCGATGTTGATTATTTATGCCTTGATGGCCATACCTTTTAGGTCCTATTTTCAGCCGTTACTGGTGTTAACTGCGGTGCCTTTCGGCATTATGGGCGCTATCTTTGGCCACCTCATTCTAAACTGGCAGATCAGCATGTTTTCTCTGCTGGGCGTTATAGCCTGTGCGGGCGTTGTGGTGAATGACAATCTTGTGCTGATAGACAGAATTAATCAGCTTCGGAATACGGGGCATTCAGTCTTTGAATCGCTATTGCAAGGCGGGCAGGATCGCTTCAGGCCTATTATTCTTACGTCTTTGACCACTTTTATTGGCTTGCTGCCGATCATGTTTGAAACCAGCGTGCAGGCGCAGTTTTTGATTCCAATGGTTACATCCTTGGCTTTTGGGGTGTTGTTCGCCACGGGCGTCACTTTGCTGCTAGTGCCTTGCCTGTACATGATGGGGGAGCAACTGTCTGTTCGCATTTTTACGCAGCGACGGCCTGTTGCCGATGGTATCTAAGGCTATAGGCCATTTTTCCCCGCCTAAAACGGAAAAAGGCCCGCAATCTGCGAGCCTTTTTCCTTAAAGCCAGGGGCGGTGTTATCCCGCCTTTGGTCCCGCTGCAATGATGGCCTCAGAAACCTCGAAATCACCGATGTTTTCCTGAAATAACGTCGCTAGCGTTGAAGCCTGCTCGTCATAGGCCGCTGTATCACCCCAGTTTTCGCGAGGGTTTACGTATTTCTGATCGACTCCTGGTATAGAGGTGGGGAAATCCAGGTTGAGAATATCCAAATGGGTAGTCTCTCCCTTGAGCAATTCGCCGCTTTGTGCCGCTGCGACGACAGCTCGTGTCACTGGAATGGGAAAGCGCGAACCGCTGCCGCCCGCCGCGCCTGAACCGCCGGCCCAGCCTGTGTTAATCAGATACACCTGGCTGTCAAAACCTTCGATTCGCTTCATCAACAGTTCAGCGTAGTCGCTAGCCGGTCTGGGCATGAAAGGTGCGCCGAAGCAGGTGGAAAATGTAGGGTGAATCCCAGCTTCCGCGCCCAGTTCAGTAGAGCCAACACGTGCTGTGTAACCGCTGAGGAAGTGAAAGGCCGCTGCTTCTTTTGATAGGATCGAAATAGGAGGCAGCACACCGGACACGTCGCAGGTCAGGAAAATAACGCATTTTGGTTCGCCACCTGCGTTGGTGGCAGTTCGTTTTTCAACATGCTCGAGAGGATAGCAGCAGCGGCCATTTTCGGTGAGGCTGGTATCACAGTAATCTGCAGTGCGAGCCTCATCTACCACCACATTTTCAATGATTGATCCGAAGCGGATGGCGTCCCAGATTACGGGTTCGTTCTTCTGGCTCAAGTCGATGGTTTTAGCGTAGCAGCCGCCCTCAATGTTAAATACCGAGCCTTTGGCCCAGCCGTGCTCATCATCGCCAATTAGATAGCGGTCTGGATCTGCTGAAAGGGTGGTCTTGCCGGTGCCGGAGAGTCCAAAAAATAAAGTGGTGTCCCCGTCATCTCCAACATTGGCAGAACAGTGCATCGACATGACGTCTTTCTCAGGCAGCAGAAAGTTTTGCACCGAAAACATGGCTTTCTTCATTTCACCTGCGTATCGCATGCCTGCAAGCAGCACCTTTCGCTGTGCAAAATTAATGATGACCACGCCGTCTGAGTTAGTGCCATCCCGGTCGGGCTCACACACGAAATTACCCGCGTTGAGAATGTTCCACTGAGGCTTCCGACCCGCATTGAATACGGTGGGACGGATAAACATGTTGCGCCCGAATAGTCCCTGCCAGGCAGTTTCGGTAGTCACTTTAACGGGCAGGTAGTGATCGGCGTGCTCACCCACGTGCAAATGGGAGACAAATCGATCGCGACCGGCGATGTAGGATTCTACTCTCTCCCAAAGGGCGGAGAACTTGTCTTCGTCGAAGGGGCGATTTACACCACCCCAGTTAATGCTGTCTTCCGTGCCGGGTTCTTTAACAATGAATCGGTCAGCGGGAGAGCGGCCCGTGCGCTGGCCTGTTGTTACCAGCAGCGCTCCGGTATCTGATAGTGTTCCTTCGCCCCGGCGCAGGGACTCCTCGACAAGTTGTGGGATGCCCAGATCGGTGAATTCCTGGATGGTTTGGTTGTCGGCGATCATTGCATGTCCTGTTTCGGGTATTTATTTTTGGCCCAATAAGAGCCGTTTAACTGCGCTCCTGGATCCGTTCGGGGCGTCATTATGTCAGAAGCGGTGGAATCTGCGAAACAGATTGGGTAAAAAATCATATTTTGGGCACAAAATTCAGATTCAGTGCAAAGTTCTGCCCTCGTCTGCGGGCAACAAGGACATCAGATCCTCTTCCATAAAGATGTATTGCTGATTGCAAAACTCGCAATCCATCGAAATGCTGCCCTGTTCATCGAGAATGTCGCGTAGCTCCGCCCCGTCAAAAACACACAGTGCGCTGTAGGTGCGGTCTCGGGAACAACTGCAGCGAAATTGGACCGCTGCCGGGGTGAACACTCTCAGAGATTCCTCGTGGTATAGCCGATGGAGTATTTGCTCGGCGTTCAAAAGTAGCAATTCACTCTCTTTTACCGTTTCTGCCAGTGTGCAGGCGTGATTCCATTGCTCTTCGCGCTCAGATAATTCTGTGACTATCTGCGTAGGTAGCTGTTGCAGCAGGAAGCCGGCAGCGTGCGTGCCGTCGGCTGCCAGCCACAGCCGTGTTTGCAGCTGCTCCGATTGCTCAAAATAGGCGTCCAGAGAGCGTGCCACGGACCCGCCCGAAAGCGGGACAATCCCCTGGTAGCGTTCCCCTTGATCCGGGTCGATTGTAATGGCTAGCTGGCCATCTGTGAGTAATAGGTCAAAGTTGTCGCTGGTTGCCTGTTCGGCTCCTCTGGCGATTGCGCGAATGTCCTGGTCACTGGTGCATTCCACCATGATTAGGGGAATCTGCCCATCGCTGCGAATCTGCAGAACCAGCTTGCCTTCAAATTTTAAGGTGGTGCTGAGTAAAACGGCTGCCACTAGCAGCTCCCCCATCAGCTGGCTTACACCGGGTGCGTATTGATGGATGGCAAGAATTTTCTGGAAGGATTTGTCTAGATGGACGCTTTGCCCACGGATATCAGTGTTGTCAAAAAGGAACCGCAGGGACCTATCCCCTTTGGATTCGATGATTTCGTCGGAATTGCTCATGTCAGTGGGTCCTGATCTCCAGCGGCAAGTTTGGGGCTGGGCGGCTATTGTAAGGAGTACAGTATTTGAGGCCAGCCCAGTTTAAATTCAAGGTTCTCATGACCCTTGGGGGATTAACAGCTACAGTTTGCCTTTTACAGAGTCTGCGCTTTCAGCGAGCCTCATCCAATGGAGTTAACATGAATTTTAGCTATCAAATTGGCATGTGTGATGCCGACCACTACTTACCCTTGGCCAAAGCCGCCGAGGAGGCCGGTTTCGACGGAATAACGATTCCCGACAGTATCTGCTATCCCGAGGTCGCGAGCTCCCAATACCCTTACAACAAAGATGGCAGCCGTGAGTTTTTGGAAAGTGTTCCTTTCTTAGAAAGCCTGATAGCCGTGGCGGCAATGATCGCGGTTACCGAAAAAGTGCGGTTTTCGACCTTCGTATACAAGTTGGCGGTGCGCCAGGCGGCCGTGGTAGCCAAGCAAGTGCAAAGTATTCAGCTGTTGTCCGGAAATCGCTTTGATTTTGGTGTTGGAATAAGCCCCTGGGAAGAGGACTTTGCGGTGTGCAATGTGCCCTGGGAGAAGCGGGGAAAACGCTTCGATGAGCAGATTGCCATTTTGCGCGGCCTGGAGACGGGTGAGTTCTTTGGTCATGAAGGTGAGATGTTGAGCATGCCATCGAACAAAATGTGCCCAACACCTACTCAAAAAACGCCCATACTCATCGGTGGGCATGCAGACATCGCACTTAAGCGTGCCGCCCGAGTCGGTGACGGTTGGATGTGCGCCGGCGCCAATATGGAACAGCTTACCGGCTATATTTCACGCATTAGCGAATTGCGAGATGAATACGGAACCGCTGATCGACCGTTCCGAGTTTTCACTACTGGCGCTGATGCCTTTAGCCAGGAGGGAATCTCCAAGTTGGAAAGCATTGGCGTTACCGATGTCGTTATTGGGTTCCGCAATGTCTACGAGATGGACCCAGATAAGCCCTTGAATGAAAAAATTGCGATGCTGCAATGGTACGCCGATGAGTTTATCAATGGCTGAGTTCGCACCCAATACGCCGGTGTTAGTCGGTGTTGCAGCGATTCAGCAAAAATTGGAGCGGTTTGAGGATGCGCGCGAGGCAGTGACGTTAATGGAGCGCGCTCTGACAGCTGCGGCGACTGACGCGATGCCGGACGCCGACAGCGCCGAGGCATTGCTGCGTCGTGCCGACGAGATCTTGGTGCCAAAGGGGCTGTGGAAGTATAGCGATCCCGCTCGCCTGCTGTCTGTCGCATTGGGTGCGACAAGTGCAACCACAGTGCTAGGTGAAATCGGAGTCCTGCAACAAACCCTGATGACCCGAGCATGCCAGCGGATTCGCGATGGTGAAATTAAGATTGCTTTGGTTGCGGGGGCAGAGGCCAAATACCGCTCCTTATGCGCCTTGAAAAGCGGTGGGGCAGCAGTTGACACTGTGCAGGAGGACGTTGAGGCGGACACTGTTCTGCATCCCGACTCTGAGATGTGGTCCACGGTGGAGTCAGCGACCGGTCTCGGCATGCCAGTGGGATTTTACGCGATTATTGATAGTGCTTTGCGGCACAAGCAAGGTCTTAGCGTCGACGCGCATCGAGACCAAATGGCGGAAATGTACGCTCGCTTTAGCGAAATTGCCGCACAGAATCCTGATGCTTGGGCTGATCAAACCGTCGCCTCCGAGTTCATTCGTGAATCCTCCTCCAAAAATCGTATGCTGGCATTTCCCTACGCCAAATTACACAACAGCCAATGGAATGTTGACCAGGCTGCGGGGCTTGTTTTTTGTTCAGTCCAGGTTGCCCGGGAAATGAATATACCGCGAGAAAAATGGATTTTCCCCCGAGCTTCCACCGAATCAAATTTTATGAGCGTGGTGGCAGCCCGCAAAGACCTTGGTGGTAGTGCAGGATTTCGCATTGCCGGTGAGGTCGCGATGGAAATGGCGAGTGTCAGTTTTGATGACATCCGCTTAAGAGAGCTTTATTCGTGTTTTCCCAGTGCGATAAGAGTGCAGCTTGAAGAGTTCGGTATGAGGGGTGAGGGCGATTTTTCGGTGACGGGCGCGATGACCTTTGGCGGCGGTCCGCTAAACAATTTTGTCCTTCAGGCCACTGTCAAAATGGCCCAACTGCTGCGTCGTCAACCGGCTGAGGTGGGCCTGGTGACCAGTGTGAGTGGCATGTTAACCAAACAGGCCTGCGCATTATGGTCAGCTACACCCAATCCCGGTGGCTGGGAATTCGCCGATGTGACGGAGCGAGTGCGTTCGGAAATTGCTTTGTGTGAGATCGTTCCCGATTACGCGGGCCCAGGAACTGTGGCGGGCTATACTGTGTTGTATCAAGGAGAGACACCCTGGCGAGCCGTTGCAGTGTTTGATCTGCCAGGTGACAAACGCTTTGTTGCCTATAGCGAGAATGTGGACATTGTCAGTCGCATGCTTGCTCGAGAATGTTGTGGTGATCGTTTTTCTATTCACTCAGGGCAGTTCTTCTTGTGACCTACTGAGTTTGTAACTGAGCTGTTCAGGTGTCCGAGTCGTTAAGCGCGGGTAAATGGCGTACTATTGAGCTTGCAAATACGACAACAACAAAAAAAATGGAGGGTCTCCCATGGCTGGATTCCGCTTGCGAAAATCTTATTCAATGCCCAAGGAAGACGTGCGCGAAGCAGCTGAGGGCCTCGCATGTAAGCTGGAAAAAGAGCATGGTGTGAAGTCCCGTTGGGACGGCGACTGTGTAAAAATTAAGGGTTCCGGGATCGATGGCATGTTGTCTTTTGCCGATGGTAATATCGACGTTTCTGTAAAGCTTGGAATGCTAGCTTCAGCCTTTAAGGGCGTGCTGCGTTCAGAAGTGCAGCGATATCTCGATGAGAAGATTAGCTAATTCAGACTTCTCTTTAAGTCAGGATATGGGTACCCCTAAGTGGATCATCCTGTTCAACTAATTCAGCAAATTCCTCCGCTAGCACTTTGCTTTGTTCTGCGCATTCTTCCCAGTATTTAATTCTTTGTTCGTGGTCCATACGGGTAAAGTCGGAGCGATCCGGTATTTTCCCCTGCGGTAAGCGCGCCACGAATTCATTGCTCGGACATAGCAGCACTAATTTTTTTGTGTCGTTTAATGATGACCGGCGCCAGGGTAGGAACTTATCGAACCATCCCGCAGTGATATTTGCACTAAAATGCGGATAGAGAATCAAGCCTTCGCCGCAGTACGCACTCAGATCAAAATGGTAATCGATAATTCCACCATCCCAATACTGTCCCGGGGGTGCACCGGGAATATCTCGCTCTCCTGTCAGCACAAAGGGAATGGCCCCACTGGCATGAAGCACTGCAGCCACATTGTTGCTATTTAGTGGAGCGTATCGGGTATTAAAATCCTGGAAGTCAAAATTTGAATGTGCTGTAAGACCGCTGTGAAACACGATGCGTTGGAAAGACAGTGGCAGGGTTCTTCGACTGACGGAGTTGCCAACAGCGGCTGCTCCCATACCCATGGCCAATAGCGGCGCTGCCGACGCTCCCGCTGGACCGCGCCCCCTTGCAGTGACTATATGCGTGGTTATCCGCGGATGATTCGTCAAGTCATGGGCACCTGTATCTCCGAGCACTCGCTCAAGAATTTTGCGGCTTTGTTTACTGACCTCAACGGCCGTCGGTTTTTGAGCGTAATGTTGGTGGAGATAGCCCTTCTCCAGTGCATCGATCGCCTCAACGGGATTGTTCATCGTCAGGCAGGCGTGACGCCATGTTCCGATGGAAGATCCCAAAACTGAAAGGGGTTTATTACTGCGCTGTAAAAAGTCACCGAATAGCAGTCGATCCAATTGGCTCAAAATAAACCACTTGGGACCACCGGATGCACCCAGCAACAGGGAGAACGCTTCCGGGTTCCACCCCTGTTCTCCTATTTGCCGAGCTGCGTCCTTGCCCAGGTAGATCGACAGTGCCTTAGCTGTCATTGCGAACTTCGCTCGGTGATTTTCCAGTCCAGCGGGTATAGGCTCGGCGGAAGTTCGAAGCGTCGTTGAATCCGATCATGTAGGCGATTGAAGACAGAGGTAGCCGCGAGTTCAGCAGATACCGTGTTGCATGTTCAGCACGCACTTGATCTAGCAGTTCCTGGAAGGACTGCTGTTCCTCTTCCAATCTCCGCCGATAGGTTCTGGGGCTAAAATTTAGCATCTGCGCTATCACTGGCATCTGTGGATATTGGCCTTCGAGTTTTCGCAGCAAGCGCAGGGTTTGCTCAGAGACTGAATCTTCTTCCTCCAGGTCAGCCAGTAACCTGGAGCACTCCTCCTCATAGAGTGCTCTTAGAGCAGTATTTGAGGACGGTAAGGGGGTAGATAGTAATGCGCGCTCAAAGGAGACCTTGCCGCGTGGTCGTTCGAAATAGACGGCGTCGCCGAAAGTTTCGAAGTAAAGCCCTGCATGACCGGGTGCAGGGTAGGGAACCTCTACCTTCAGTTTCAAGTCGGGCATATTGAGCATGCCACGAAGGGTATTCAGGATAGCGGCGTACATCAGTTCGTAGGCAAATTCGATCGGGTTTTCAAGGGGCGTACTAACCGTTGTCAAGATGACTTGTTTGTTCTGAACCTCATATTCCAGATGCAGCGCCGGGGATAGAAGGTGATAATATTTCAGGAATAGCGCTAACACTTCGCCCAAATTTTCACAGGTCATGAAGGCTTGCCCCAGTACGGCGTGGGCGCTTAAATTGAGGCGCAAGCCAAGCTTCAAGCCCAGAGCGGGGTCGCCCGTTAATTCGAAGGCATTGGCAACCAGTCGCGCGAAATCTTCTTCGCTGACTCTGGCGCCAATGCCTGAAATTCCGGTCCGAGCCAGACTGGTACCCCTGAGTAAGTCGCGGCGATCGTGTCCCAAACGCTCAATCATATCGATCAGGATTAAAATGTACTGCGCTGGCGTGGTGGCTTTTGGCATACTCCATTTGGCCATAAATGACCCCTATTTGACAAGACCTTACCTTGTTGGGGAAAAAGTGAAGGTGCATAGTGATCGGGAATCCTACCGATATTGGAGTTATTGCCTTGAAGATTAAATGGACTGATGAGACACCTAGAAAAATTCAGCACTATCCCGGTGCTGATTACCCGCAAGAAAATCCAGACCTGGAAGATGTCCTTACCAACGATCAGGTCGATCACGTGGCGGAAATTTTTCAGACGCCACTGACAGGTGCCTACAACTGGAACTACACCATTCAGGATGATCGTATCAAGAAGCTCTATGATCTGGGCAAGCAGTTGAATTGGGATCCGGAAATGGATATCGATTGGGACAGACCTTGGCCCGAGGAAGAACTCTCCCCTGAAATGATGAACTTGCACGAGTACGAGCCCTACCTGGCGATGGATGAAAAAACTCAGAAAGAGTTCTGGCTGCACATGAATGCCTGGAGCCTCTCTCAGTTTCTTCACGGTGAGCAGGGTGCGTTATTGGTAGCGTCCCAGCTGGTCTCATGCGCACCTACTTACAACGCCAAGCTGTACGCTGCATCACAGACTTTTGACGAAGCTCGTCACGTTGAAGTGTTCAATAAGTACCTGCAGCAGCGTATTGGTCTGAGCTACCCGATTAACACCAGCTTAAAAAGTATTCTCGATAAAATCCTCACGGATGAGCGCTGGGATATGAAATTCATCGGCATGCAAATTGTGATCGAAGGCTTGGCGTTGTCAGCGTTTAACACCACGCGCGAGACTACTTTGGACCCGGTTCTCAAAGACATTGTTTATCTCGTTATCCGAGACGAAGCACGTCATGTCACTTTTGGTGTTAATTATCTCGAACAATACGTTAAGACACTGACCGAAGAAGAGCGTGACGAGCGCGCTTTATTTGCCTATGAAGCTTGTGTTATCAGCCGCGAGCGGCTTGTTGCCACCGATGTCTTTGCGCACTTTGGGTGGGATGTGGAGGAAGCCAGGAAGCAGGTATTAGATGGTTTCGTGATGTCACACTTCCGCAACTTGTTGTTTCAACGAGTGATTCCTAATTTGGCGCGCATCGGATTGATGACCGATAAAATTCGCCCTAAATTCGAAGAGCTTGGCATTCTGGAGTATGAGAATCTGGCCACGGATGGCGACATCGATTGGTCCGCTCTCGAGCGCCCGCTGGACACTCAGGAAGCGCAGGCTTATGAGCAGAGTATGTTAGGTGAGTTCCAGAAGCTTCAAGAGTCGGAACAGCGCGAAGCGGGCTAGCTCAACCAGCGTCCAAGGGGCGTTTTAACCCAGATGAAGTTCATGAGTTTCTTCATCCCCTCGGCGCTTTTGGTGGTATAGGGATAGGCGTTTTGCATTTTGCCGCCGAAACGATCGATCACAATGGGCATCTCGTGGCAGTAGCCGCGAATGCCTTTTTTGCCATTGACCTGACCCACGCCCGAGTTTTTTCTGCCGCCGAACGGCGCGGCTGGGATTCCGTAACTCACGGCCATGTCATTGACGCTGCAAGAACCGGTGTCTATCGCCACAGCCAGTCTATAACCTTTGTCTTTGTCCTTGGTCCAAACATTACCATTGAGACCAAACTCTGAGTCGTTCGCCAGCGCGATGGCTTCGTCTTCGGAGCTCACTTTCTGAATGCACAAAATAGGGCCGAAAGTCTCCAGCACCATGATGTCCATTTCGTTGGTCACCTCAGTAATGACAGTGGGCTCGTAGTACAAGCCTTCCAAGTTCGGGTTTCTTTGCCCGCCCATTAAAATGTTTGCACCTTTGGCGCGAGCGTCTTCAACATGAGCTTCGATTATTGTCATTTGACGGTCCCAGAATACCGCACCCACGTCCTCTTCCCAGCCGTGTGCATTGCCCTGACGAAGGCCTTTTCCTTTCTCCATGATTAATCGCATAAACTCGTCGTAGACTTCGGCGACGACGTAGATACGCTCAGTGCCGCAGCAGTAGTGACCGGTGTTCATGCACGAACCCAGCCAGGCGCCATCTGCTGCGCGGTCCAGATCGGCATCCGCGCAGACGATCATCGCGTCGTTGCCTCCCAGCTCCAGGCTGCAGGGAATCAGTTGCTTGGCGCATTCCTGGGCCACTTTGCGTCCGGTGGCAACGCTGCCCGTAAAGGACACTTTATCTATCCCACCATTAACAATAGCGGCACCGGTAGCGCCGTCACCTAGAAGCACTTGCAGTACACCCTCAGGTAGCCCTGCTTCATTTAAGATCGTTTCTGCTAGTTTGGCGGAATAGGGTGTCACCTCTGAGCCTTTTGCCACTACAGTGTTTCCGGCAAGAATAGCCTGCACCGCCTGGTTCATCACCAGAACGAAGGGTCCGTTCCATGGAGTAATCAAACCGACGACCCCCAGGGGTTTGTAGACGATTCGCAACTGCTTCATTATCCCCAGGATGCCATGGACTTTGCGCTTGCCTGGCTTGAGGAACTTCTCGGCGTTCTTGGCGTAATAGCACAGTGAATCAGCTACCGAGAACACTTCCATGCTCATGGCATCGGTGCGAGCTTTGCCTGTCTCTGATACGACTGTGTCGATAATTTCGTCCTGTCTTGCCAGCACGATTCCCAGGGCGCGCTCAATAATTTCGCGGCGGTGTTTCATGGAAGTTGCTGCCCAGGCAGGTTGAGCCTTGCGAGCCTTTTGAATGGCCGCGCTGACATCTTCTTCATTGGCGCAAATCAGTTCACCGGTGGGCTCCATATTGATCGGGCTGCGCAGTTGCAGGTGCCGTCGGGCATCGTTTGATTCTATGGGTTCGTAGATGGACATAGTCTGTTCCTGGACACTGGATTGTTCGGCTCAAACTAATGATCATTAGTTTTAAAGTCAATGATATGAGCGGCCGCCAGCGAAGACGGCGGTGGTCATTCCTGTCCAGCCTAATATACTGCACTGGCTCCTTCGACAGGTGAAGGTCTTAAATCAGAGCGGGAATAGATATGGGCGAATTTGTATTGATTGCGGGCGTTCTGCTGGTCGGAATATCGCTGTATCTGGCAGTGAGGCCACAGGCGATGCTAGCGCTTATCGAACAATCGTTGACGACTCGCTGGCTGTTTCTCGTTGCACTCTTGCGGTTGCTGTTGGGAGCTGCGCTTCTGGCATCGGCATCAAAAGTCCGGTTTTCCGAGGAAGTTGCCGTGATAGGTTGGATTGCTGCTTTAAGTGGCATGGTCCTGGTCGCGATTCCCCTTCAGGTATGGGATAGATTGAACGATCGGGTAAAGGCTTTCCCCACTTTGTCGCTGAGGGTTTGGCCTCTGGCAGGGCTAGCGTTGGGTGGATTCCTGCTGTTCGCCTACTTTAGCTGATCTAACGCAGGGGCTCAGCGCTTACATCTGCGTAGTATTGTGGAATAATGGCGCGCTTTTCTAAGAACATAAATTGGACATCATGATCGTTACGCCCGCTGCATTACTTGTAGGCTATTGCCTTGCGATAGCACTTTTCTCCCTCGTCGGTGGATTGCTCCCCAATTGGGTGCGCATGACACATACGCGCACGCAGATTGTCATGAGTTTTGTTTCAGGCCTGATGCTCGGTGTCGCCTTTTACCATTTGCTGCCCCACAGTATTGCGATGGTCGGTGGGCCCGCTGCTGCGGATGTGTCTGTGTGGTGGTTGATGATCGGCCTAATCGTCATGCTTGTATTGTTGCGGATGTTTCATTTCCACCAACATGATTTTAGCTCAGAGGAAGATCAGCATCACGATCACCACCACGGGCACAATCACGCCAGCGCAGAGGCTTCGGCGCATCCGCTGAGCTGGTTGGGAATAGCATTTGGTTTGGCTTTGCATACGATCATCGACGGCGTTGCGCTCGGTGCTGTCATCCAGGGAGAGGCTGCTGGAGGCGATGTATCTGGCTTTCTGGGGATTGGGGTATTCTTGGCCATCCTGTTGCATAAACCACTCGATGCTATGTCCATCACCACGGTGATGGAGGCGGGTGGCTGGAGTCGAACTGCCCGGGGCACAACAAACGCCATTTTCGCGTTTATGTGTCCGGTGGGTGCGCTGCTGTTTTTCTTTGGTGTGGGGTATTTGGGTGAAGCTAAGGACTATGTAGTGGGCGCCGCTCTGGCGTTCTCCGCTGGGGCGTTCATTTGTATTGCTTTGAGCGACCTGCTGCCGGAAGTGCACTTTCATAGTCACGATAAAACCAAGCTAACATTGGCTTTCATGTTGGGTATTATATTGGCGTACGCGATCGGCAGCGTTGAACCCGACGGTGCTCATCTTGCAAGTAGTCATGCACAGGAGAGAGTTTCATGGTCAAGCGAATAATTTATCCGCCCATCTGGCTGGTGTTTGGGTTTGTCGCCATTTTTGCGCTTAACGAGATGTCTTTCGGGCCGCGCTTTACCGGTACAGCAGGGCAAATTGTCGGTGGTATTATCATCTTCCTTGGTCTGGGCCTGCTGTTGTTGGCGGGGACTTTGTTCAAGCGGGCCGGGACTGATCTGGTTCCTTTTAAGAACGTCAGTTCGCTGGTGACTACCGGCGTTTATCGCATGACACGTAATCCTATGTATTTGGGGATGGCAACGGTGTTGCTCGGCACTGCGATTACCGTGGGTATCGCTGCCGCAATAGTCGTACCGATCGTATTTATGGTGATTATTCAGTTTCGATTTATTGCGCCCGAAGAAGCCATGCTCAGAGGCATTTTCCCGGAAGACTTTCCCGAGTATTGCACGCGGGTTCGGCGCTGGATTTAGTGCCGTAGCCCTCTAAATTCTCTGCGGGTCATAGCAGTCCATCGTTTGAACGCCTTCCTGAAGGCTGCGCTGTCGTAGTAGCCAAGCAGTCCTGCGATAGATTCAACCCACTGCCTGGATTCTCGCAGGTAGCGCTGGGCGAGTTCGAGCAATACCTGATCTCTTATTTTTCGATACCGGGTGTTTTCGCTTTCAAGTCGCCGCGCCAGTGTGCGTTTGGACACACGTAAAGCACGAGCCAACCCTCGGCATCATATTTCGTTTGGATTTGGCGTTCACCGTTGCATGGGGAGCGGTTTGGCCGAGATGGAGTTCTACTTATCTTCGGTCTCTACCAGCTTGCGAGCATCCCCCAACCCACCCACGTTAGTCACATTGCTGTAGGCAATCGCCTCAAGGCGTTGTTTAGCTTTTTCAGCCCGTCCGCCAACCGCGCAATATAAATACAGGGGTGTATCTTTGGGCAGGTTCAGCCCGGCAATGCCCTTTTCTATTCCGTCGTAGGGTATAAGCGTTGCATCGGGTAAATGGCCCTGGGAATACTCCGCTGGAGAACGGACGTCAATCCAGACGGCGTTGTCGGGAACCTCAGCTTTGAGGCCCAGGCTATGGAGAATGCCGAGCGTTAAGGCGATGCCTGCTAGTATTCGTTTGGTCATTGATAACACCTATTTCTGGGCACCGGCAGCAATGGCCAGGGCGCTGGTTTTTGAAGGGTCTGTCTCGATATTGACCCACCCGTGAAGGTTGTCGGTAATCAGCTGCGCGAGAGCTTCAATATGTTCCGGGTCACTGTTCAGACAGGGGATATACTCAAATCGTTCCCCGCCGGCCTCTTCAAAATATTCTCTGTTTTCCTCATTGATTTCTTCCAGAGTCTCCAGGCAGTCAGCAGAGAAACCTGGACACAAGATCTGCACAGACTTCACGCCTTCTCCCGGCAGCGCTTTCAGTACCTTGTCTGTATAGGGCTTGAGCCATTCCTGCCTGCCAAACCTTGACTGAAAAGTGGTGCTGTAGTGCGTGTCTTCCAGGTCCAAACACTCCGCTACCAATCGAGTGGTTTTGTAGCATTCGCAATGATAAGGGTCGCCACTATCCAAATAGTCCTGCGGAACTCCGTGATAGGAGAAGATCATTTTTTGTGCGCGGCCATGAGAGTCCCAATGAGCCTTAATCTTGTTTGCCAGTGCCTGAATATAGAGCGGGTAGTCGTGATAGTGTCCGATGAATCGAAGTTCGGGTAGCAATCGGCGCGCCTTAAAGTCGTCGGCAATGGCGTCGAAGGTTGAAGCTGTTGTAGCTCCCGAATACTGGGGATACAGGGGTAGCACCAGAAGTCGCGTAACCCCTTGATCCATCAAGCTCTGTATCTTCCCAGCGACTGAGGGCTCGCCATAACGCATAGCGAAATCAACAATGACCTGTTCGCCGTATTGTTTCGACATGGATACTTTCAGCGCTTCGGATTGCGCTTTGGTGTGTGTCATAAGGGGAGAGCCCTCGCTGGACCACACCTTTTCATAGGCCTTGGCCGATCGTCTCGGTCTGATATTTAATATTACAAGATTGAGAATAAACCACCACAGCAGGCGGGGCACCTCTACGACCCTGGGGTCGGATAAGAATTCTTTCAGGTAGCGGCGTAGCGACTTTGGCTCCGGGGCCTCGGGTGTTCCCAGATTGGTGATCAGAATCCCGGTTCTTGTTTCTCGGGCGTGGTCGAAGTTCGTTGTATTAGTGTATTTCATGGCTCGACAATATACGGATCTGTCGCTGGAATGCCAAGCGGTCAATGTCTTTTGGCGGGAGTTGACTTGCCGTTCATCGCACCCAGCAATCGCTTCGTCGCCATTCCATCTCAATCTGTCGAAACACTCTTTTTTCGGTGGCAAAAGTTACCTAATCTGGTTTCACAAACAAGGCAGACGAAGTATTTGAATCAACTGTCTTGTGAACTTTGCATGACTCAAACAATTCTCAGGAGAGAGCGTTATGAACCTATCAACAGTATCAAATTTAGTGTGCGCAGCAGTGTTCGCCGGTGCCACATGTCTTGCCAGTGCTAGTGCCGAAGCGGGCGGTAATGTGGGGGTGACTTCTTCCGGCTTACGTACCATAACCGTGTCTTATTCTGACCTCGACATGGCAGATGCCAAAGCGCAGAAGATTTTACATCATCGCCTGAGTCGTGCTGCGGAGCAGGTGTGTGGATCTTCACAGAGACGCGATGTGGGCTCTCTTAGCCGGGCGACCAAGAACAAGGAGTGTTTCGATCGAGCAATGAGCGGTGCTTTGAGATATGTCTCTAGCGCGCAGCTTGCCGCCGTCGACAAATAATCCGTCCGATAAGTTTCCGACCCCTGCAACCCCTGGTGGGGGTCCTAAAGGGGACTGTCCCCCTGGGCAGTTCCCTTACCTTTTTTCATAGTGCGATGATATGGTTGTTCCATCTTTTTGGGAGGAATCACGATGTCAGTTAGCGATCAGTTTAGGCTTGATGGAAAGATTGCAGTTATCACCGGGGCGGGCAAAGGTATCGGAGCCTGCATCGCGCGCACCTTTGCCGAAGCGGGAGCTCACGTTGTGATCGGGGCGCGCACCGAGGCGGACTTGCAAGCGGTAGCGAAGGACGTAGAGGCCTTTGGCCAGCGCGCTGTTGTCGTCCCCACCGATGTTTTGGATCCGGCCCAGTTACAGCGCTTGGCGGACGCCGCCATGGAAGAGTTCGGCCGTATCGATATTTTGGTTAACAATGCCGGAGGGTTTCCACCCAAACCCGTTCTTCAAACCACTGCGAAAGAATTTGAAGCCGCGTTTCGATTTAATGTCAGCACGGCCTTTGAATTGTCACGGATTTGCGCTCCTCTCATGGTGGAGTCGGCCGGATCTGGCGCAATGTTAAATATCTCATCTATAGCGGGGCATAAACCGACGCCATGCTTCTCCGCTTATGGAACAGCAAAAGGCGCATTGTCTTTGTTGACTCAAGAACTCGCTCAGGAATTTGCACCGAAAGTGCGTGTTAACGCGATCGCGGTAGGGTCAACCAAGACCGACGCGCTAAACACGGTGCTGACTGAGGAAATAGAAAAAACCATGGTTGAGCTCACGCCAATGGCGCGCCTAGGGGAGGTTG
>JBLGAR010000105.1:0-16548 GCA_047612385.1 Cryomorphaceae bacterium
AGGTATGTTTATGCTGGCGAGCCGACTGAAGGCTCGGGTGAATGTGTATCAGTTGCTACAGCGGTGGCTATAGCAGCTCGCGGCCAGACAAGCGCTGCCTAGGAAGCTTTCTTCGACACCTTTTTAGGTATTTTCTTCAACGCTTTCTTTTTGAGGTCGTCGAAAGATTCCTGCAGGCAGTCTGCGTAAAACGCTGGATCTGGCAACATGTCACGGCATGCCGTAAATGATAAAGTTACTGTTCCCTGTTTATTCTGAACGGCGCTGTAAACAATGTGGAACAATCCCACGTTAGGCAGCAAAGGTCCCAAACTAAATGAGTTAACCATCTCTGCTCCGCACAGATAAAGTTGGACGGGTGCCCCTGGTACATTTGTGATAATAGTATTATGAATCACATTTGCCTCTACCAATCCGGTCGCGCTGGCAGCGCGGATTGCGATCGACAGCACGTTCCCTGGCATGACGTTTGTGATGTCCATCATGATGCGCGGGCCCATCGCTTCTGCATAGGCCTTGCCTGATATAGTCTCCTTGCGAACTTCCTTTAAACGCTCTACCGGATCTTCTATTTCAGTGCGAAGTGCAACATTCATAAAGCCGACCATGTTGCCGCCAGCGGCTTTTTCATCGGGTGAACGTACATCGATGGGGCAACCTGTCACCAGGCTCTTCGTCGGTAATTCTCCTTTGCTGTCCAGATATTTTCGGAGGCCGCCGGCGACGATTGTGAGCATCACATCATTGATCGTAACGCCCGGAATAGTGTTTTTAATAGACCGTATTTCGTCAAAATCGAATCGTCGTCCCTCTACTACTCTGTGCCTGGATATTTTTCCCTGGAAGCGGGTTTTTTGCTTGTCATCAAGGGTGTGAAAACTATGCTGCTTTTTACCGTCGCGAAGACGTTTGATCGCGGGGGCGGCTCGACGCACCATGTCGATGACTTCTCCCGGTTTCTTCCAGGCATCGATGTAGGCTCGGGCTAGCATTCTGGCTTTGGATGGGCGGTTTATCAGCCACGGCCCGGCTGGTTCGGGCTGTGCAGTCTCCGGTGTGAGGTCGTGAATAATATTCATAAACTGCGCCCCGGTGGCGCCGTCCATTGCGCAGTGGTGCACTTTTAGTAGTACAGCGAAGCAGTTCTCAGGTAGCCCCTCAACGTTGTTGAGGCCTTCGATAATGTAGATTTCCCATAGCGGGCGATCGCGTACCAGGGGCTGCGAATGGATTCTCGCAGCCAGAATGCACAGCTGCCGCCAATCACCCGGTTTGGGAAGGGCGATGTGGCGTACATGGTATTCAAGGTCAAAGTCAGGGTCTTCGACCCAGTAGGGGCGCCCCATGCCGCCGGGAACAAAGGCCAGTTTGCGCCGGAAGATAGGTGACAGATGAACCCGACTTTTCAGCATGGAAAGAATCTGCTTAAAACGAACTACGCCATCCTCAGCAGTATCTTGATTGTAGATGCTGACTCCGCCGATGTGTTGGGGTAGCCCGTCTAGCTCTGCGTGGAGGAACATCGCGTCCTGTCCAGATAGTTGTTCCATTTACAGCTCCAGTATAACTTTTACGGGGGAGTGAAATTTTGAGTCTTTATTCAGACTACTCGAAATATGGATCCAGTCAATAATTCCAATGCCGCTATTGACACTGTTATCTCGCACGGCAGAGTTAGACAGTGTAGTCTCTAAATGTATTTTCAGCCGAAACTCCGGTTCGCGAAAGTGGGACGGAGGTGGCTTGCTTTGCCTTTAACTATGATTATCCGAACAGGCCCAGCGTGACTATGACCTTTGCGATTCAAGCCCAACGTATCTTCGACGGAGATCGTCTGCTGGAACATCACGCGGTGCTGATTGAAGATGATCGCATAGTAAAAGTTATCCCCAATGGCGAAATCCCCGCAGATATCGAAATACGACAGTTGGTGGCGGGTACTCTCGCGCCGGGCTTTATCGATATACAAGTTAATGGTGGGGGAGGTGTGATGTTGAATAACTCGCCCTGCCGGCAAACGGTAGACACTATGGTGGCAGCGCACCGTGCTACGGGCACGACCAGTATGATGCCGACTTTGATCAGCGACACCCGCGACAATCAGCAAGCTGGTATTGAGGCGGTGCGCGATGCGCGTGCTCATGGCAATGCTGGGGTCTTGGGTATTCACATTGAGGGTCCCTTCTTTAATCCGGCGAAGCGAGGCACACATAAGGCTAGTATGATCCGCTCGCCTGCGGCGCAAGATATTGATTGGCTGAGTTCTCTTGCTGATCTCAATGTCATAGTTACTCTGGCACCGGATCAGGTTCAACCTGGGCAGATCAAGCAGCTGGCAAACGCCGGCGTACATGTTTGTGCCGGTCACACCAACGCTAGCTATGAGCAAATAATGCACGCCATTGCTGAGGGCTTACAAGGATTCACACACGTATTCAATGCTATGAGCCCACTGGTGGCCCGCGAGCCGGGTACCGTGGGCGCTGCGCTCGATAGTGACAATACCTGGGTTGGTGTTATTGCCGACGGCCATCACGTACATCCTGCCAACATTCGCATCGCGCAGAGGATGAAGCCCGCGGGCAAGTTACTGCTTGTGACCGACGCCATGGCCACCGTTGGCAGTGAGGATTCGTTCTTCGAAATCTATGGTGAGCGCATAGAAGAACTCGACGGGCGCCTAATTAATAGCGAGGGCTCTTTGGCCGGCAGTGCCATTGGCATGATCGACGGCGTTCGGTTTATGAACAGTTCTGTAGGCTTACCACTAGAAGAGTGTTTGCGCATGGCGGCGCTCTACCCGGCTGTCTTCCTTGAACTTGACCACGAGCTGGGTCGTATCGCCAGCGGTTATCGAGCCGATTTTGTGCACTTTGACGAAGATTTTCGAGTGCGTAATACCTGGGTGGCCGGGGCTCAGCAAACTCATTAACCATTTTTTTAGAGCCAAACTTTTTGAAAAGAACAACTACTCCATAGCAATACTCATACTTGCACCCATGGGCTCACCGGCAGCTAAGTTCCAACTATTTCCCAGGGCGGCACCGCGTTCCAGGCAGACAAATTGCCTCCAGGTCTCGGGCCCAAGGTCGGCGATGGTGTTAGCGAGGCTGTTGGGATTCCAGTAGTTGGGCGCCCTGCAAAGCAATGACGGACCGGCAGTGCTGATGCTCTACCACTATCATCGGTAAACCAGGTTTATTGTAAAGCGACGCGCTGTCACTTGGTGAAACACCCATGAGTGAAGGGTCTCTCTTTTGGGTCGGCGAATTTTAACCCAGTTTCAGCGACGCTATGCCTATCTGTTCAAGCTAAAAAAACGGGCATCCCGCAAAGGGACGAAGATACCCGTATAAACCCGATCTAGTTAGCATTGGCAACCGTCATTTCCTCCTCAGTCACTTCTCGCTTAATTCGGCTTAGTAGTGGTAGCACCACCAATAACAATAGCGGTGCGAAAACCACGACCATTCCCATCAGCGTATTGGTTATACCGTAGTGATCCAGTGCGTAGCCCAGTAGTGGCCCCGTAACGATGAAAACCCCTCTGGTGCCCAGGCTTACCAATGAGTTAACGGTGGCCCGGAAATTTCCCGGGACCCGTCGATTGAGCGCCTCGTAAAACAGACTCAAGCTAATGCCTCGGGTAATCTGAATCGCAAAGCCAAACAACACTCCGAACCACCCTGTTCCCCATGCCATGCCCAGCAAGCCAATAATCGGCAGACAGACGATGGCCATTAGTAAACGGCGAGCGCCAAATTTCTGTTCGAGTGTTCCCGCATAGCGTGCCGAGGCGCTTACGGTTAGCGCGAACGCTGCCCAGATGTAGCCAAAGCTCTCCAGGGGTATACCCTGCATCTCCCAGTACTTCTGGTAAATCCAGAACGAGTAGAGCGCGAGTAATCCAAACACCGAGATTGCGAAAGCTGTCCACAACACCACGGGTTTGCCAAACAAAAGCAGCTCCACTATATGTCTGGCGTTCTGCTTGTGATCACCTTGTGAGATTTGCCGAGGCGGTTCCACCAGGAACATCCCGAGCAACAGTGGCATAAAGCCCACTGCAGCCTGTACCCAGATCACCCACTCCATAGACCACAAGATCAGGAGGCTGGCACATATACCGGCAATGCCAGAGGCACCTGCTTCTATGGAGATCAGGCGGCTCAGGGATTTGCTAGCACCGGCACCTTCTTGCAGACCCTTTTTTTCAAGGTGTAACTCTGTGTCGTAGAGTATCGCCAGGTCGGTACCTGAGATGAGGCTAATGCCGACACCGAGAATCACCTCGTACATTAAGAAGTCGAAAAAAGTATCGGCCCAGATCAAGGATAAAAAACCAACAGCATTCAACACCGACCCGACCACCAGCGCACGCCGGCGTCCCCAGATATCGGCGATGTAACCCGAGGGCACTTCACACAGTGCGATGGTCAAAGCAAACAAGGCCTGGGTTTGCAGTACCTGGCTCATCGACAAGCCGTAGCCCTGCAGCAACGGCACGAAGAGGGGGATGACCACCATAAAGCTGTGGAAAAATCCCATCAGGTAGATGATTTTAATGTTGTTGTGCAGTGACCTTTTCACGGTACTCGTCCTAATTGTTTGAGTACCCAGGTAACGGAGAAATTTTCTGCTAGAAACGAAAAAGGCCTCCGGAAACTGGGTTCTCGGAGGCCTTTTTAAAAGACTTTATGCTTATCGCATCCTCAAACCACTTTGTGCTCCCAAAAACAGACTGACGGAAGCACCGTACTGGAACAGTACCGAGTCGCCATATGTGTTTGTTTTAGAATCAAAGTAGTCATGGAGCTCACTAAATAGTTTTTTGGATTGGTGCCTTTGTGCACGGCGGTAGAGTGCTCTCACCGCTGCGCTGCGTCAAGAAAAGTCTTTCCGGTGTGCAAAAAGTCACAAATAACGCAGGAAAAACGCTGGAAAACTAATTTTCCCGCATTACTGGCGCAACAAAATTCGGCTCCAAGGTTTTAAGAGGGTGATAGGCCGTTACCTGTCCCATAAAAGGCGGGTGAATTGAATAGCCCAGTAGTGATTGAACTTTCGGCGACATCGCGGCGACTTGTTCGGGCGGAATTCCCAGGAAAAAATTCTCCTGGGGTCTTGCCCAAGGCTGGCAGTACTGATTCGAAAATGCCCGGCGGCTGTCCCCGCTGTTATTGCCGCCACCGCGATGTAGTAGCGTACCGGCGAACACAATGCAGGTTCCCGCTGAAATCTCTACTGGCATAAACTGTCTTGGCGAGCTTTCTTGTGAGATAGATTTGCCGTCGATGTTGTAGCCCAGATAGTGGTCGCCCAGCTCTTCGTCTCCCCACAGATGACTACCAGGTACAATTTCAGTTCCACCATTGGCCGCCGTAAAATCGTCCACCGCTACTATTGTGGATAAACTGATCATCGGTCGAGGTCTTGGGATTGGGTAGAAAGAATCGTCTGTGTGCCAAGGCTGTGGAGTCTCACCCGGCGCAATCACAATTGCCTGGCTGGCGGTGAGCAGGTAATTGGGCATAAACACTGCATCGCACAGTGCCATGATGATTGGGTCTTCAGCGATATCTTGAAATACAGTATCTCTGGCGACCAATGTGTAAATTCTCTCCGTTTTTTTGCCTTCGAAATCGTTGCGTCCTTTATTGGTCCCCAGCAGCCTATCAAACTGGGTATTCACTTGGGTGAGTCGCTCGTGAGAAAGAAAATCGGGGATGAGTGTATATCCTTGCGCTGCGAGCTCTGCGAGGCATATTCTGAGTAAGTCGGGAGAGGGCATTTGCGAATTTCTCCAAATAATAAGTTCAAGCAGTATATAAGCAAAACACCAGCTGCTGCCGACCGCAATAGCGACGATTTATTGCCTTTAGTCACTATTGACCAAAGGTAGGGTATTAGCGGACTATCTCCCAGCACACGTTTACGGCCTTGTAGCTAAGAATCTAAAATAAGAGAGGCAGCAATGAGCAAAAGCGATATCGAGATAGCCCGGGAAGCTAGTACGCGTCCCATCATGGAGATAGGCGAGAAGCTTGGCATTCCCCGCGAGCAAATGATTCCCTATGGACACACCAAGGCCAAGGTAAGCCTTGATTACCTGGAACAGTTGGACAGTCGGCCCAAGGGCAAACTTATTCTGGTCACTGCGATGAGCCCTACACCTGCCGGAGAGGGTAAAACCACGACTGCCATAGGTCTCGCGGACGCCCTAAATAAGATAGGTAAACAAACTACAGTCTGTTTACGTGAGCCCAGTCTGGGCCCGTGCTTTGGGATGAAAGGGGGTGCTGCCGGCGGCGGTTATGCTCAGGTAGTTCCCATGGAAGATATCAATTTGCACTTTACGGGCGATATGCACGCCATTGGTGCCGCCCACAATCTTTTGGCAGCGCTGATCGATAACTATGTGCATTGGAGCAACGATATTCGTCTGGACTTGCGCAGGGTGACCTGGCGCAGGGTGGTTGATATCAACGACCGTCAGTTGCGCCAGATAACCACCGGTATAGGCGGTCCGGCCAATGGCTATCCTATGGAAGGAGGTTTTGATATTACGGTGGCCTCTGAAGTAATGGCCATTTTTTGCCTGTCTCGCAATCTTAAGGACTTGCAGGAGCGTCTGAATAAAATTGTTATTGGTTATACACGTGACGGAGCCACTGTCACTGCCGAGGAGGTTAATGGCTCGGGTGCCATGACAGTGTTGCTAAAAGATGCTCTGGCGCCCAATTTGGTTCAGACACTTGAAAACAATCCGGCCTTCATACACGGAGGACCTTTTGCCAATATTGCCCATGGTTGCAACTCGGTAATCGCTACCGAAACGGCTCTAAAGTTAAGTGACTATGTTGTAACGGAGGCTGGATTTGGTGCCGATCTAGGCGCTGAAAAATTCTTTAATATTAAATGTCGAAAATCTGGATTGAAGCCCGATGCTGCGGTGATAGTGGCAACGGTGCGTGCTTTGAAAATGCACGGCGGTGTCGCCAAGCAAGATCTCACTAAAGTGAATGTTGAGGCTGTGCGCAAGGGACTGGAAAATTTGGGGCGGCATATTCGCAACACCGGCCAGTACGGTATTCCTGTGACCGTTGCCATCAACCATTTTGTCAGCGATACCCAGGAGGAGATGGATGTCATATTTGAGTATGTGGCTAAGTGCGGTTCCAAGGCTCATGTGTGTAGGCACTGGGCTGAAGGCGGAGCGGGTGCAACAGACCTGGCAGAAACGGTAGTGAGTTTGACGGAATCGGGGCCCTCGCAGTTCCGCAATTTATACGATGACGACATGACTTTGTGGGACAAAACTCGCCATATAGCACGCTCGGTTTACGGTGCAGATGACATATCTGCGGACCAGAAAATTCGAGACCAGTTTCGGCAGTACGAGAGTGACGGCTATGGGCACTTTCCCATTTGTATTGCAAAAACACAGTACAGCTTTTCCTCGGATCCAAAGCTTCTGGGTGCGCCTAGCCAGCATCACCTAAACATTCGTGAATTGGTTTTGGCCGCCGGCGCGGAGTTTTTGGTGGTGGTCTGCGGAGACGTAATGCGTATGCCTGGTTTGCCAAGAGTACCTGCAGCTAACTCCATCTTTGTGAATGATGCTGGACAAATAGAAGGTCTATTCTAGGGGTCTACAGCACGGTGCTGCGTCAAAGCCTAATCGATCTATAGTGAATAGTGATACAGGGAGGATCTGCCCAGAGCGCAGTGCAAGAAGTATGAAGAACTATCGAAGTGGTATTCATAGGGAAACTAAGTGGTATGTTCCCAGAGTTCGGGAACTTGGCCTTGTGATCGGGTTGACCACTGGGGTGAAAACCAGTGGTCGTAGCTTGGCCACTTTGGTCCTGCTATTGAGTTGCAGCCTTTGTGCTGCAGGTAATGGCACTGTAGCGCTGGTGTTTCAGTCAGACTTTGGCCAAAAAGACGGCGCTGTATCCGCAATGAAGGGCGTGGCTTTCTCGGTCGAGCCGTCGCTGCCCTTGTTTGATTTAACGCATGAAATACCCGCCTACAATGTCTGGGAGGCTTCCTACCGTTTGTATCAATCCTCATCGTATTGGCCGGTGGGAACTGTATTTGTCAGTGTGGTAGACCCCGGGGTTGGCACAAAAAGAAAGTCGGTTGTCATGAAAACTAAAGCGGGTTACTACTTCGTTACACCGGACAACGGCACGCTCACCCTAGTTGCCGAGCAACAGGGCATAGAGGCGGTGCGAGAGATTGATGAGCTGGTGAATAGAATTCCAGGTTCTACTGATTCGTACACCTTCCACGGCCGAGATGTTTACGCTTACACCGGTGCTAGGCTGGCAGCAGGCGTTATCAGCTTCGCTGAAGTTGGCCCTGCGCTCCCCAATCAGATTTTTTCTATTGAGTACCAGGAAGCGAGTGTTGAAGACGGTGCGGTTTACGGCAATCTTCCAGTTTTGGATGTGCAATACGGGAATGTGTGGACCAGTATTCATCAGGATTTTTTAAAGCAGGCGCAGATTGAGCTGGGTGACACGGTATGCATCGCTATCTATGCAGGCGATGTCCTTAGGCTGGAGCTTGAGGTTCCCTATGTCGAATCGTTTGGAGCGGTGGCCGCGGGGCAACCGCTGCTGTATGTGAACAGTTTGTTGAATGTTTCGCTGGCGTTGAATGAAGATAGTTTTGCGCAACGCCACAGTATTGGCTCGGGTGCACTGTGGAAAATCCAGCTTAAGGAATGTCCCACGTTGTGATGTAAGGACTGGACAGACCTACCAGAAATTCTAGTTACCAAGGCTGAAGAGAGCTCTGGACAGAACTCTGAATAATAGTCTAGCCATGATCGTTATAAACGGCGTAATGTGATTGATCAATTTTATGCGCGGAGCCATACTGGGTTCTTTGGTGCATACCACTGTCGGAGCGTGACACTCAAATGAAATATGAAACCCCCGCGACCACTCGAGAGGCTGCAGCTTTGCTGGAGAACGAAGCTGGAGCTGCTTTTGTGCTGGCCGGAGGGACCGATCTTCTGGTCCGAATGAAACTCGGTCACGTCGAGCCAGCGCTAGTGGTGGATATTAAACACATCCCCGTCATGGGATCGATTACGCACTCAGCTAAGGGCACTCGCATAGGTGCCGCCGTGTCCGGTGCGCAGCTCGGTGAGCACAAAGCCGTCGCCAAGGCCTGGCCCGGGGTGGTCGAAGCCACTAACTTGATTGGTTCTGACCAGGTGCAGAGCCGCTGCACGATGGTCGGTAACCTTTGTAATGCATCCCCGGCGGCCGACACCGTGCCGGCTCTTATAGCCGTTGGTGCAAAAGCGGTGGTGGTGAGCAGTTCTGGTCGTCGCACTGTGCCGGTAGAGAAAATTATTACTGGACCAGGGCAGACCTCCCTAAAAAAGGGGGAGTTGATCGAAGCCATTGTCTTGCCGGCCCGACCGGCCAGAGCAGGTGACGCCTATTTGCGTTTTATCCCGCGCACGGAAATGGATATTGCGGTAGTCAGCGCCGGGGTGTATTTGACGCTCGAGCGAGGTAGGGTCAAGACCGCCAGGGTGGTTCTGGGTGCTGTGGCCCCAACTGCTGTGCTAGTGCCGGCGGCTGCACGAGCCATCATCGGGACTCGCTTGGACGATGAGGCTTTGGAAAAATTGGCCACCGCATGTTCAGCGGCTTGTAGTCCCATCGATGACAAACGCGGTACCGTCGAGTATCGAACCAAGGTGGCTGGCGTACTGGGTAAGCGCGCCGCTAAAATTGCTTTTCAACGCGCAGGAGGTGCCTGATGGCCGCTCATTTGGTATCAACCACAATAAACGGCGATGCCGTGGAGTTTGCCTGTCCGGCAGATGAAAGTTTGCTGTCTGCGCTGCGTAATCGGCTGGGTTTGTCCGGAGCAAAAGAAGGCTGTAGCACCGGGGACTGTGGTGCCTGCAGTATCACTTTAGATGGCCGCTTGGTGTGTTCGTGTCTGGTATTGGGGGTGGAAGCAAGCGGCCGGGAAATCACCACCATTGAAGGTATGGCAGAAAACGGCCAACTGCACCCGTTGCAAGAAAACTTTATTGAGCTTGGGGCCCTGCAATGTGGAATCTGTACGCCCGGGTTTCTCATCGCCGCGAAGGTACTTCTGGAACGCAATCCCGATCCGAGCGAATCCGAAATTCGATATGCTCTGGCAGGCAACCTTTGCCGCTGTACCGGTTACGACAAAATCGTCCGTGCTGTGCAGGCTAGTGCAAAGGAGCTTCGGCAGTTGGAGAAAAAGAATGGCCGAAAGAAGAAGGCCAAATAAACCTAGCTTGAATATTCGCCTGGCGCCGCTGGGCAGATGATGCAACGAATATCGATAGGAAGCTGACATGGCAAACGACCCGAGTTATACCAACCAGAAATTCAAGGTCATCGGTACGCGCGTAAAGCGCCCGGATGGCATTGACAAGGTTACCGGCCGAGCCAAGTACGGCGCAGACCACAATGCTCCCGGGCAACTGGTGGGGCTCTTCTTGCGCTCCCCCCACGCGCACGCTCGGATCAAGAAAATTTCTACGGCCAGTGCCGAGAAGTTAAGTGGCGTGAAGGCGATTATTACCTGCGCTGACCTGCCGGACCTGACTAACGGGGATAGCGAGGCGCGAAACATACTGGAAAATTGCATGGCAAGAGGTCGTGCGCTTTACGACGGGCATGCCATTGCTGCTGTGGCAGCAGTGGATGAAAAGACTGCAAAGAAAGCGTTGCAGATGATCAAAGTCACCTATGAGCTGCTCCCCCATGTCACAGACGTGGATGAGGCTATGAAGCCCGACGCGCCGGTTATTCACGACTACATCTATACGACTGGCGTTGAGCCAAAACCCAGCAAGCCGTCTAATTTGTTCAGTGTAAGTGAATTTGGCCACGGAGATGTAGAGGCGGGGTTTGTTCAGGCTGATGTAATCATCGAAAAAAGCTATAAAACTGAGCAGACGCACCAGGGATATATTGAACCTCATGCTTGCGTCGCCAGTGTCAATCCCGATGGCACGGGCGAGTTGTGGGTAACCACCCAGGGTCATTTCAGCTATCGCAGTGTTTGCGCCAATCTGCTCGGTATGGATGTGGCTAAATTGAAGGTTACCGCGTCGGAAATTGGCGGGGGATTTGGCGGCAAAACTCATGTATGGATGGAGCCAATAGCCCTGGCATTATCGCGCAAGGCCAATCGGCCGGTAAAAGTAGTGATGACACGTGAGGAGGTATTCCGTGCGAGTGGCCCAACGTCTTCTACTTCGATCGATGTAAAAATTGGTGCTAAGAAGGATGGCACTATAACTGCTGCTTTTGCTGAGCTCAGGTATCAAGGCGGTGCATTCCCGGGGTCGTGGGCTATGTTTGGTTCAATGACAGCCTTCGCCTGTTACAACCTGGCCAACGTGAAAACTCAAGGCTACGACGTGGTGGTAAACCGACCCAAAGTGGCCGCCTATCGCGCGCCTTCTGCGCCTATGGTTGCTTTCGCCGTGGAAAGTACGATCGATTTGGTGGCGAAGGAACTGCGAATGAACCCGCTGGATTTTCGTATTAAGAATGCCGCCAAAGAGGGAACACGCGCATCCTACGGTCCGGTATATGGCCCTATTGGAATCGGCCCAACGCTAGAAGCCGTTAAGAAACACCCACATATGCGCGCCAAGCTAAAGAAAAACCAAGGCCGGGGTATGGCCTGTGGATTCTGGTTCAATTTTGGCGGACAAACGTGTACGGATCTCAACATCGCTGAGGACGGTTCGGTGACGTTAACCGTCGGAACTATCGATGTGGGCGGCTCAAGGGCATCACTGTCACTCATTGCCGCAGAGGAGCTGGGCATTCCCTATGAGCACGTAAGAGCTAATATTGGTGATACAGGTTCTCTGGGGCACAACGATATGACCGAGGGCAGCCGCGGAACTTTCTCCTCCGGGATGGCGACTATTTTTGCAGCGCGTCAAGCGGTTGACGTCTTGCGCGCCCGCGCAGCGATTATGTGGGAGATTCCCGTTGCGGATGTTGTCTGGGAGTCGGGCCACGCCAAAGCAACGGGTAAGAAGCACGCTAAGCTTAAGGCGCTGTCACTGGCTGATATCGCCGCTGAGTCAGCTAAGACTGGCGGCCCGATAGCCGGTCACAATGAGTCTGTTCCGGACAATGCGGGCGTGTCATTTGCCAGCCACATTTGTGATGTTGAGGTGGATCCAGAAACCGGCGCTACGCGAGTCATACGCTACACCGTTATTCAGGATGCCGGTAAGGCGATTCATCCTACCTACGTAGAAGGGCAGTTTCAGGGAGGTGCCGCGCAGGGCATTGGCTGGGCTCTCAACGAGGAATATATCTATGGAGAGGACGGCCGTTTACAAAACCCGGGCTTTCTCGACTACCGAATTCCGGTGTGTTCCGATTTGCCGTTCATCGATACCCAAATACTCGAGATCCCCAACCCCAAGCACCCCTATGGTGTGCGCGGCGTGGGTGAAACCTCAATCGTTCCGCCATTGGCTGCCATAGGCAACGCCTTGTCGAATGCGGTGGGCGTGCGCATGGATCATGTGCCGATGTCTCCTCCACGGATCCTTAAGGCTCTCGAGCAGTTAGATGCCTCGTAACGTTACGTGCAAAAATGCAGATCGAGCGGATGGTTAAGGTCACCTTTATTTCATCATTTCGCCGAGCGCTTGATGGAGAAGATCAGTTGGAGCTTGAAGCTTCAACCATACGCCAACTATTGATGTCTTTAGTGGCGCGCTATCCGCGTATGCAAGCCCATCTTGATGCAGGGATAGCCGTCGCGATCGAGGGTGAAATTTATCGCGACAACTGGGATACGGTCATCCCGCCTGACTCTGAGGTGTACCTTATGCCTCGGATCAGTGGCGGGTGAGGCGGGTCTAGCGGTTTCTTCCGAGCTTCTCGTGAGCGGTTACCCACTCATTGTCACCCGTTTCTTTATCTGTGCGAGCTGCAGATGTGAGTGAAAGTTCACCCGCCATCACAACGGCCGCTGCAATTTCCAAAAGCTTGTAGGCTTTGCCCTTGCCATAGCAATCCATTAATTCCAGGCACTCCTTCTGTGTGGCTAGACTCGTTCCGCCGCCATAGCTTGCCATAATCAACGCCGGCAGTGTGATTGAGTACTTTAGATCGCCAGTTTTGGTGATATAACTGTACACGCTGCACTGATTCGCTTCGCCGATGTTGGCCATGTCCTGGCCGGTCGCCATGAACAGGGCTGCGAGGCCATTGGCAGGATGGGCGGCGTTGTTGGACGCGCCGGTTAAGAACGCGGCGAGGGTGGTGATGCCCATACCGGAGTGCAGTTGTTCCGGAGTCGTCCGCAGTACATCCTTCAATACCTTTCTTGGCAGTGTTATCTCCGCTGTTACTTTGCGTCCTCGGCCCTTTAATGAGTTTACAAAGGAGGTTTTCTTTTCAGAGTCCATTCCGCCTGATAGTCCATAGCTGCGCAGAGCCGGATATTGTGAGCGTATCCATTCACATGCCACATAGGTGGCCTTACCTGTCATGTTTTGTCCTGCGGCATCACCCGTGCTGTAGTCGAAGCGCGTGTAGACCATTCCGTGCACGGGGTACTGCTCAATTTCCAGCAGCTTGCCCACTGAAGTTGTAGATTCTGCCTGAGCTTTTACGGCTTCGAAGTTCTCTTTCAGCCAATTTCCGAAATCTCTTGCTTCTCTGGCATCCCGGAACATAAATACAGGTGCTCGCTGCATGGCTTCGCTGACGACCGTGCACATTACTCCGCCACTTTCGCGGATAGCGCGCATGCCGCGGTTGTAACTGGCGATTAGCGTTCCCTCGATGGTTGCCATGGGTACATAGAATTCCCCTTGTGCGTGCTCGCCATTGACCACTAGCGGCCCGGCAACACCTATAGGCAGTTGTGCTACGCCAAACAGGTTCTCGCAGTTGCCCTCCATGCTTTGGGGATCGAAGGTGAAATCCTTGGTGTGATTTAGTTTCGCTCCCGTCTTTTCTTCTAGAAACTGTTGACGCTCGGCGATGATTTCACCGGTGTAGTCGTTCTCGTTGCTGCGGGGTATTTTATTGCTCATGCTCATTTCCTCAAAACTAGACAGTGTCAAGATAAGTGCGGCTACAATACCTCTATATTTTGACAGCGTCAAGATAAGCTGATAGGTTGCCAAAATGAAAAAATCTAGAGCTGACGCTAAATCGCCTTATCATCATGGTGACCTAAAAGCGGTTTTACTCAATGAAACAGCCCGTATCCTCCGTGAAGAGGGTGAAAGTGCGCTGTCATTGCGTACTTTAGCCGCCAATGTGGGGGTTTCGCGGACAGCGCCTTATCACCACTTTAAAGATAAGCATAGTCTGCTTTGTGCGGTGGCGGAGGAAGGCTTTGTTCGCTTTGATCAGGCAATGAAAGCAGCCCTGGAGAAGGGGCGGGGGCAGGGCGGGCATCATGCCATGCTTGTTTGGGCAAAAGCCTATTTGAGCTTTGCCGTTAACAACGTCGAGTATTACGACCTGATGTTTGGGGGGAATTTATGGCGGTCAAAAAGTCTCTCGAAGACATTGGTAAGTTCTGCCCGGAGTTCGTTGAGATCTGATGTCGAGCGGTTGAAGCGTCTGCAGGATCGTGGATATATCGCCAAGGATACGGATGTACTGCGCTTCACTCACTTGGCCTGGGGTACCCTGCACGGGATGAGTCGTCTTTTAATCGATGGTATTTACACAGACTCCGCCTCTGTGAAACGGCTGGGTGAGACGGCGGCTGATGCGCTGTGGGTGCAGCTGGAACCCAGTTAAAGCTTGTAGCTCAACGCATTCTGATTAAGGAGCTGCATCGCCGCAACAAATTTTTGCTCTTCATTCAGTACAGCTGCAACCACGAGGTGAGTTTTTACCTGCTCCGCAAACGCGGCTGTGATGGGCCAAGCTTGTGCATCTATGCTGTAGCCCGCGTAACCGGCGTTAATAAAAGGGGAGGCTATGGCGCTATTCGCTGCGCCCAGGTCGCCAAACAAAAACCCCTCGGCGGGCAGTTCCCCTTCCAGGTATTTCAGCAGTATCGGAATTTTGTCGTTGATCAGTTCGCTCTCGCGCATGGCAGGGATCTTCCCAGCGGGCTGACTTTTGCAAGTTTCGCGTGATTTTTCCAGGGCATCGACTGAAAATACTCATATTCCAGGCCCTTGAGGGCCATAATTATCCGAACTTTATGGACAAAAAATGGACAGCGAAGCGCCGTGTAGTGTAATCATTGAGTGCTCTCTTTTGGTGCAGGAAATATCGGAAAAATGGAAGGGATTAGTAAATCATAAACCAATGAAACGAACTAAGGTTCTATGCCCTCAAGGTGTGGCATTTTTTTCCCGCCGTCCCTAAATTACGGAGAGGATTGTTACAATCCTGACGGTGTCCATATTAGGTAATTTACCGTGGATTCTCCTGCTACCGAAGGTTTGTAATGGTAATCTTGCGGACTTAAATACGAAGTGCTTGTACTGTCGACTACACGAGCATATTGTTGCGGCGCTCTAACATAAATATATTAAAGAAGAGACATTATGAAAAATATTCTACCCAATCCCGTATTTAAACGAACGCTGCTTGCTGCTGCTATCACTCCATTAGCCTTTGCACTCACCCCCGCGGTGAATGCTCAGGAAGCCTTGGAGGAAGTATTTGTAACCGGCTCCTATATTAAGTCTTCTGCTTCTGATGCTGCATCGCCAGTCGACGTAGTCGATAACGAGTACATCAATCGAAGTGGTGCATTCACTATCGGCGAGATTACCGCCAAGTTGAGTGTTAACTCAGGTTCGGAAAACCAAGCGGATTCATTTACAGCTGGAGCAACCCAAGGTACCAGTAACGTCAACCTTCGAGGCTTGGGCCTAAGTTCCACTTTGGTGCTAGTCAACGGCAGGCGGCAAACTGTTGCCGCTACGTTAGCCAATGACGGCAGCGTTTTTGTGGACACCAGCACAATCCCCATCGCCGCTTTGGAGCGGGTAGAAATATTGAAAGAGGGCGCCGCCTCTGCCTATGGTTCTGACGCCGTGGCGGGTGTGGTCAACTACATACTGAAGAAAGACTTTGACGGCTTTGAAGTAAACGGGGGCTATCAAACTACTACAGACGATAATCAGGACACCACGGAAGCCAGTTTTTTGTGGGGTTTTGGTAACGATCAAACGCGGGTAAACATCGCCGGCGCGATTTTGCGTCAGGATCCTTTGAGCGTAGCAGACAGGCCTTTTATTGCTGACAATGCTATTAGTGGCCTTGGACGTTCCTTTATTCTGCTTGGCCCTGATACCGTCGCCTCCGGTGACTATGCGGGAAGCTATGGCCCCGGCGAGAACGTAGCTGATCCTAACTGTGTAGAAAATGGGGGTGCTCTTATTCCTCAACCCTCTGGCGCTCGTTGTGGTTTCTTTTATGGTCCACGTTTCAACATAATAAATGAAGAAGAGCGCAACCAGCTGTATACCAATGTCATCCATGAGTTTTCCGATACGCTTACTCTGAC
>JBLGAR010000106.1:0-15922 GCA_047612385.1 Cryomorphaceae bacterium
TATAGTGGTCCGAGTTACCCTCGTTGCTTCTCTCATCTGAAGAGAGTAGTTGACGAGAATGAACTTGCGTGTTTTCCGGATGTGATGCGCAGGTATGAATAGAAATACGCAACAAGCCAGTCGGCTTGTAGACCTGTTGGCTAGTGGAGAATATTATGAGCACTGTAAACTGTAGCGTCGATGGTTGCGGTGTAGCCACTATCACCCTAAACAATCCGGACAATCATAATGCCTTTGATGACGCCATTATTGCGCAATTGACCACAGCTTTTCAGTCTACGGCGAGTGACGAGTCCGTTCGTGTTGTTATTCTCGCCTCAGAAGGCAAGAACTTTTCGGCAGGCGCAGACTTGAACTGGATGAAACGCATCTCCAGTTATGGCCGTGAAGAAAACCTCCGCGAAGCCACCGCATTGGCCCAGATGTTGAAAATTTTGAATTTTATGCCAAAGCCGACCATTGCTCGGGTACAAGGAGTTGCGTTAGGTGGAGCGGTGGGCTTGATCAGTTGCTGTGATATGTCGATTGCCAGCGCCAACGCCAGTTTTAGTCTAAGTGAAGTCAAAATCGGCTTAGTTCCGGCAACCATCAGCCCGTATGTTATCAGCGCCATTGGCTCGCGGGCAGCTCGCCGCTACTTTATTACTGCGGAAAGGTTCAATGCCAATACGGCATTAAGGCTCGGCTTAATCAGTGAAATTGCGCAAAAAGATGATCTGGATAACACCATCAATCATTTTGTCGAACAGCTGTTAAGAAACAGCCCAGCGGCCATAAAAGCAACAAAGTCGTTGGTTTTTGACGTTGCAGACCGCGGGATCAGTGAAGCTTTAATAGAGGATACATGTCAGCTTATTGCCAGCATCAGGGCTTCCGCAGAAGGCCAAGAAGGCCTCGCTGCCTTTATGGAAAAACGCGACCCGACCTGGATTAAATCGTGAGTATAGAAGCGTGTCCTGTGCCAAATACTAATTTCAAGCCGTGTCCTTCGCAAATACTAATCCAGAGAATTTCAAGCTGCGTCTTGCCACACATACCAATGATGAAACCCACCAACTCGCGGCAATTCGACTAATCAGTTCCCTATCGAAGTCTTCGTGGATACTTGACGATCAATTGGTGTATCTTTCTCGATTCCCAAATGAGTTCGATCATTATTATAGTAATCGAAATACCCATGAAGAACTTTTTTCAGATGACGCTCATTCCAAACGATGACCTGATCAGTACATTCTCGTCGAATACTTCCATTGAGTCGTTCAACATAAGCATTTTGCCATGGGCTTCGAGGTGCCGTTAATACTTCTTCGATACCCATTGCTTTAACGCGATGTTGAAAAACGCGACCGAAAATCCTGTCTCTATCCCGAAGTGAATCACCCGCCGCCGATCATGGCTCAGAACAACAAAGACAAATAGCATCTTAAAGCGAATTGTTGGTACAACCAGAAAATCGACAGCAACCATATCCGTCATATGGTTCTTAATGAAAGTCTTCCAGCCCTGTGATGGTGGTTTAGGATTACTTCGCTTAATGATTCCCGACACCGATCGTTCTGATATCTCAATACCAAGCTTCAGTAACTCACCATGGATTCTTGGGGCACCCCACAAAGGATTTGCTGAAGCTCATTTGAGCACGAGAGACTTTACTTCAGCATCCAATCTCGGTCTACCTAGCTTAGCTCCGCTGGATTTATGTCGCCAATAGAGCCTAAAGGCCGTTCTATGCCAACCTATGACAGTCTCAGGCTGCACAATCACCAACAACTCTCTCCAACTTCGCCAAGTTTTGGATAAAACTCTCCAAAACAGCCTATCTCGTTCTTTCAAGGCCAGACGATTCTGGTTTCTCTGCAATACAATTAGCTGCTGGCGAGGAGCAAGATTCTCAGCCGCCAAATACGCAACAAGATTGAGCTTTCGGGCAAGCCGATTTCGCAATATTTGGATGAAAAACAACATCATGAGTCACTAAACAGGAAATGCCTGAAAGGCAATGGTGACAAGCATTACAACTAATTGCGAAGGACAGTAGTTGTCGCCGATAATTGATTGCTTCGACCGGTTAGTTGTCTATTGGAACGCTGAAACGCGCCCCACCGCAGAGCTCGTAAACGACTTGTTAGATGATGCTATCGGTTCTCTTCATTCTAAAGAACATCCTATAGTTCATTCGGATAGGGGGCTCATTATCGATGGCCTGGCTGGATTAGTAGAATGCGTGATGCTCAATTGACACGTTCTATGTCACGTAAAGGATGTTCGCCTGATAACGCAGTCTGTAAAGGTTTCTTTGGTCGCCTTAAGACTGAGTTTTCTATCCAAGAGATTGGAGTAAATCTACAGTAGAAGAATTTATGATAGAAATGGACAGATATATTCGGTGGTACAATCAAAAACGTCTCAAGCTGTCATTGGGCTCTAGAAGCCCTTCAGAATTTCGAATGAGTTTGGGATATGTAAAATAAATCGGTCCAAGATTATGACTGCACCCTCAGTGGGTCAGTTTTAAGTGCAATTTAACAGTATCCATTTGCCGATTCTATCAAGTCAGGCCGGTTAAGTTGGCAGTACCCTTATTTTTTATCAAAATAGATCTTCAGAGCAGGTCTTCAAAAATGATTCGAGGTTCGTTCTCTAAAAAATAGTCGACATCGAGCTGATCTGCACGAACTGCATTAAGGGTTACCTCTTCATACATCCAATAATTATGGCCTCCCTCTTCGACTCCGTAACGCCAATTATATTGGCATTGAATCCACCCCATATTCAAGGGCCCGAGAATTTGAGGTTCTTTGCCTTTAGCCAAATACTCTAATACATCTCCCTCGGTGTCGCCGCAAACCTGAAACCGATCGAATCTAATGCGTCCGTCTTGCAGCACTGCAGTCTTTATACGACCGGTTTCAAAAATGCTGGTTGGTATGTCATCTCCGTGCTGATCAATAATACAGGCTTTATTCAATACGAAATAAGCCGGCTCTGCGGCGATGATACAGCGAATGGGTATCGCCGCACGTGCGCTCACATGTGATGGTGAACGCTGGCTTTTATCCCACTGCTTAATAATAACTTGAAATATCAACAGACTCATTATGCATTACCAATATTTATAAGCCGTCGTTTCTAGAGCGAGCTTTAGGTGTGGTACTACTGTGATGTTCTCTATTTTCGGGCTTTACTGCCACATTCCGACAGGTTCAATTTTATGATAGAGCATAATTAATATTTATCTGACCATACTCTAAATCAACTCATCTGTTAACTGATTCTGATAAGCCAGGAATCGCATTTTAATAATATCCTGAACTTAATTTTCCAAAGATTATCCGAATTTTTTCACCACCTGAAATCACTTTTACGGATTTTTCACTATCGTGTTTTGAGAACAGCAATCTACCTAATACCGAGCGTATAGATTTCTCATCATCTTCTTCTTTACGCCATAGATTCATACAATCATACAATGATTTTCCATTTTCAAACTCATACGCATAATCTTAAGCATAAAGACCTAATGTAGTATTCTGTGACCACTTAACCATACCACTACCAGGCTGGATAGCGCTTTCTAAACAGCGAAGAAGTTTAGATTTTCCGATCCCGCTTGGTCAAAAGATCGCAATATTCCTATCCATTTCAACCATTAAGTCAACGTCATGAAAGAATGGTTCTTCGCAGCGTTTATTCAGTCCTTTCACTTCCGAAATATTGTTGAATGATTTATTTTCTTGTTCGAAAACAATATACAGGTTTACACGACTTGATGGCTTAATATGCACTGACTCAATTTTACCTAGCTGCTTCTATCGGGACGTTGTCTGTTTTTCTTTTAAAGCATTTACGGAGAAGCGACTTACGAATTGTTGAAGTTCTGCAATCTTAACTTTCTTTTTAGCATTTTCACTTGAAAGCTGTTCACGAGATTGATTCGCTGCCGTCATATACTCATCATAATTTACGGGGAACATGCGTAACTCGCCATAAACTAAATCAGCCATGTTAGTACAAAAACTATTCAGAAAATGACGATCATGCGAGATGATTACCATAGTATTTTTTTGATTATTTATGGTTTTTTCTAACCATCGAGTGGTATTAATATCGAGGTTATTAGTCGGCTCGTCTAGCAGTAGAAAGTCAGGGTTTGCACATAAAGCCTGTGCAAGTAAAACTCGAAGTTTCGAAGCGAATCCAAAACCAACGTCAGGTCAGCTATCACGGCCTTAAAAGCCTCAAAACTGGGCTTGTACGTGCCGTCCACCCGCACCAGTCCCCAGTGGATTTCCACTTGCGTCACGTCACCCTCGGGGATCTGCCAGTCTCGGTCGTTCAATAGGAAGTGGAAGTAGGCCGAAGCCCGTGCGTTCATTGAGTCGACCGGCGCGCTCGATACGTATTCGTCCTGGAGTGTTTCGTCCCAGCCTCCACTCGCGGGACCGGAGGGGTAGCCTGTTTCTAAGACGATTATCGGCTTGCCCAGTGCCCCCCCCGAGGGCGGACGCCGTCTTTACCGCATCAATCAGTAAATCGGACTGCAATGGTTCCGGAGAGAGATAGTTTGGATTGCATCCGAGGCCCACGGCATCCAGGTATTCGGCGTAGCGGGCTAAGGAGTCAGTCCAGTTCGGGTCGAAGAGGCAGGCATTGACGTTGTGGGTAGCTCGCGCGTTTGGCGAGCCGAGCTTGATTCCTCTAGACAAAGATGCTGGCACCTCGTTGCGAAACGCTTCCTCGAGCCAGGCGTCTCCCACCCTCCACCCCACGACCAGGTGCACATAGGTAATGTTCAGCTCGTTCTCGATATTCCACCAAGTGACCCGCTCCGGCGATTGAGAGTAGCGTCTCGAGGCGGCGGCGGCATGGAGCTCCAAATGTGCAAGGTAAGCTTCCCTGCCGATGCCTGTGTATTCCTGCGCCCGGTAACTGAGCTGTTGGGGCGCGATAGTCGCGGGGCCTTCCGGGCCTGAGATCTTCGGTGCGGCAGGAGCATCCCCAATCAGTGGAAGCGGCACGATGCCGACGGCAACAAGTTGATCCACCACGGCATCGAGCCAGCTCCAGTCTACTAAATCGTGAAAGAGACTGCCTGGACGTTCGGGGAAGGCGTAGTCTTCGATCCACTCGGGATTTGCGGATAACATGTCGCGCGTTAAATCCGTCGGCCGGTTGTCGCCGGCGACGCCAAATTCGCCAAGTCTCACGTTATAAGCGGCATTAGCAACTCTGGTGGAGGATTCTCGCCACTTCGTAACCGGCGTCGGGTACGCTCAAAACTTCCCCCGGGGTGCTCCCCCTTTCACAACAAATCGCGCTATCAATGTTGCGCATAAAATTTTATAAGGTTCTATAAAGGCTCGAGGGTGTCCAAGCTCGGTTCGGCCAAGGTTCGGAGTTTGGTTTTGGTTTTGGTTTTGGTTTTGGTTTTGGTTTTCTCTTACCTTTCTTCGGCTTACTGACCCTCCGTGTCAGGCTAGTTGTCGTGTCTATTTTATATCAATATTTGGGGGGCGCTCAGGAATGAGCAATGAAACACTATTCACAAAAACGAAAAGACGCGGTGCTCAAGCGGATGATGCAACCCGAGAATGCACCGTTGCCCATGCTAGCTGAGGAAACAGGTACCTCCAAGGTACCCCTGTATGATTGGCGAAAACACGCCATAGCGAAGGGGTTGGTGGTGCCGCAAGAAGGGACTTTTTGCCGAGCAGATAGCCGCCTGGAAAGAGAACTTTCTCCAGGGTAATGCACGTGCAACGAATCAGTCCAAGGAAGAGAAGAGGCAAACACAACTGGCACGCGGAGAGGTGAACCAACTCAAACGCGAATTGCGTCGAAAAGACGAGGCGCTGGCCGAGACCGCTGCGTTATTGGCCCTTCAAAAAAGATGCATGCAATTTGGGGGAGGACGAGGACGAATGATCGGCGCCCTGGATCGCAAGCGAGCAGTGAGACTGATCAAGGAAACGACGGATGCAGGAGAGCGCACTGCCAGTGCCTGCAGAGAAACGGGCATCTCGATGCGCACGTTTCAGCGGTGGACTCTAGAGGGCGAAGTGAGAACCGATGGTCGCCCCGATGCTGATCGCCCAGCACCCAAAAACAAGCTGACGCCGCAGGAACGTCAGGCTGTGCTGGACCCTGTCAACAGCACAGCCTATCGAAGTTTACCGCCTGGCCAAATAGTGCCTGCACTGGCAGATGAAGGACGCTATATTGCCTCTGAATCGACATTTTACCGGATACTGCGGGAGGAAGGTCAGCAACAACATCGGGGCCGCAGTCGGACACGATAGAACTGGCCATTGAGTACCCATTGTGCGACGGGACCCGACGAGGTTTGGTGTTGGGACATAACCTGGTTACCCGGGCCTGCCAAGGGAGTTTTCTACTACCTGTCTCTGATCCTGGATCTTTACAGCCGCAAGGTGGTCGGCTGGGAAATCCATGAAGAGGAGTCTAGTGAACAAGCTGCGCAGTTGCTACGCAGAGCCTATCTTCGAGAAAATATCGGTGGTGTATCGCTGGTGCTCCACTCCGACAATGGCAGCCCGATGAAGGATGCTTCGATGGTGGAGACCCTCCATCGCCTCGAAGTGGTGAAGTCGCACCGCCGGCCACGTGTCAGCAATGACAATGCGGATGCCGAGTCGATCTTCAGGACTTGTAAGTATCGACCAGATTACCCCTACAAAGGCTTTGCTATCTTGGGCGATGCCCGTACATGGGTGCTGAAGTTTGAGCACTGGTACAACACTGAGCAAAAGCATAGCGGATTGAAGTTCACGACACCGCAACAGCGTCATTGCCGTGAAACCGATCATGTAATGGATAACCGCAAGATAGTCTACGAGGCGGCCAAGGCATCAAACCCCAGACCCTGGTCTCGAGGCATCAGGGACTGGGACCTGCCGGAGAGCGTCTAGCTGAACCCGGAAAAGGACATTGGTGACTTAGAGGTCGCCGCGTAATTGGACGCGACAACTACTTTGACAAACAGCGCTGACAAAACTGCCGAAACTCCCCACAACAAAGTTCGGGATAGGTTCGGTTTCGGTTACACTACGGCACTGTCAGGAGAAAAGGCCTTAGCTTTCTTCGACTTACTAAACAGGTTCGACATTCTCCCTGCTACTTCTAATCGGCAGATCGAAAGTTCAAATCTTTCTGGGCCCACCATTTTGTTTATAACTCAAAGACTTATAACCGCGCAGAGCATCCGACTATGGGTGCGGACTCGTAGATTGGAGTCGGCGGGTGTATCGCGGCTATACAATGCAGTCTCCGGGACAATCTCGTCAACCCTCTTCTCAGGCACACACCATGGCAATCATTCGCTGGCTACTCGGCTCGCTGATCCTTTTCTTCAACTGGATATTTACACCTAGGGGAGTAAAGCGGGAGGCTGATGCACAAGCCGTTATTGATAAGCAGACATCGAGCTTGATCTTGTACCAGTACAAAGCCTGTCCTTTTTGCGTAAAGGTCAGAAGGGCCATGAAGCGCCAGAGTCTGACTATCGAGACTCGAGATGTAAAAAGGTCCGAGTCGGCCAAAGAAGAGTTGCTGGCGGGCGGCCGTGATTTGAAGGTGCCGTGTTTGCGGGTTGAGGATGGTCAGGGCGAGGTGAGCTGGGTGTATGAATCTGGGGAAATTATCGACTATCTGGAGGGAAGGTTTACTGCATAGGAACTAGCAGTTACAGCCGCTTAACTTGCTGATACTCTGCAAACGCCTAAGTCAATACAGTATGCTTTCGACAGGCAACACAGATATTCGCTGCTCGCTCTCATTCAAACATTAGCTCACCTTAAATTCAGATGCCATATGCGCATTTAGGTTTCTGGATTCAAGTAAACTGCAATAGAATAGCTGCGGATTAAGCTCGCAGCGCAAATACGATTTCACCCCAATTTAGGAAAACAATTTGATGCGAATATTAGCAGTCATAGGGTTACTTGGACTATTGATCGGTTGTGGCGATAGCCAACAGCCTGTGGAATCCGAGCTAGTATCGGAAGAATCTGTCAACAGCATGGTCGACAAGACACACGTTAATTGGAAATCGGATGTAACCGAGCCCGAGATGATGCCGTTCGAACCCAGCAAAACTTATGTTTGGGAACTGGAGACCAATCTGGGCACTATGACGTTTAGCTTGTTCCATAATGAGTCGCCAAAGCATGTAAATAGCACGGTTTATCTTACCGAACTAGGATTCTACGATGACCTCATTTTTCATCGAGTGATTCCCGGCTTTATGGCCCAGGGAGGAGACCCCACTGGCACTGGCCGTGGTGGCCCCGCCTATAAATATGATGGCGAGTTTGCGCCTGGCCTGTCTCACACAAAGCCCGGTTTGTTGAGCATGGCAAACGCTGGTCCCGGAACAGACGGCAGTCAGTTTTTTATTACTTTCGTGCCCACACCATTTCTTGACGGTAAGCACACAATTTTTGGCGAGCTGATATCAGGTGCGGAAGTACTTAGTGCCCTTGAAGCCCGCGGTAGCCGTGGCGGCAAAACCTCCGAGATGCTGAAAATTATTCAGGCAAAAATTCTGGTTGAGTAAAACGGGCTTTATCCCTAACATCCTCTAGCGTTTCTTCCGCGGCTTTTTCGAACCAGCCTAACGCCGCTGCCGATTTTTCACCTGCTATCGATAACCAGCGATGATCGAGTGATATCATCAAACTCTCGATGTACCTTTCAACATTCAAGGAGTATCACATGAAAATTTTCGTCCTTCTTTTTTTATGGCCTCTGGTTGTCATCAACGCCCATGCGGGTGATCTCAAAGTAGGGGACCCTGCACCAGATTTCACATTACATGCCTCGGATGGCAAGACCTACGCTCTAGCGGACTATAAGGGAAAACAAGCCGTGGTGATCGCATGGTTTCCAAGGGCTTACACGAGCGGCTGCACTATAGAGTGCAAATCACTAGCTGAAAATGGGCACTTGATCCGAAAGTACGACGTCACTTACTTCATGGCCAGCGTAGATCCGCTGGAAGACAGTGTGGGATTTGCACAGGAGACGAAGGCTGACTTTCCGCTTTTGAGTGATCCCTCCAAGAACGTCGCTAAGGACTATGGTGTATTACACACACTGGGGCATGCCAAGCGCCACACTATCTATATTAGCGATACTGGCACCGTGGTGAAAATCGATACTTCAGTAACCCCAAAAACCTCGGCCGAGGATATGGCATCTACTCTGGGTGAACTGGGTGTGGCGAAACGGTAGCCAATGAAAGCCCTGAATAACCACAACTTTACAAACGCCACACGAGAGCAAATTAGTTCAAATATTTGTGGCTTCAAAGATACCCGTCAGGACCAGGGGGGGTTGCGCAGGGCCGCTGTTACACTAACTGTTTTCAACCACGACGGAGAAGCTGCCGTCATCATCACTCAGCGTGCCGAGAGTTTAAGGGCCCACGGTGGTCAGTGGGCGCTGCCTGGTGGAAGGATTGATGCCGGTGAGAGCTCTGTACAGGCTGCGCTACGAGAACTGCGCGAAGAGGTTAATCTTCCCCTGGACGAAACTCACGTATTAGGCAAGCTGGACGATTACGTAACGCGCTCTGGCTATATTATTACTCCGGTTGTTTTATGGAGCGATGTGACTGCCTCTGCATTAACCCCCAACGCAGGGGAAGTGGCCTCTATACACCCGTTTACCTTTTCTGAGCTATCGCGGGCCGACTCGCCTCATCTGGAAAGCATCCCCGAAAGTGAACGGCAAGTGTTGTCCATGAATTTTGGCGACATGCGTATTTATGCGCCCACCGCTGCAATGCTCTATCAATTTAGAGAGGTGGCAATCCTTGGGAAACATACCCCCGTTTTGCATTACGATCAGCCCGTATTTGCGTGGAGCTAGTTGCGTGTCTGAGAGTAAATCGGTAGTGGTCCCAAGCTCTGTAGCTGATGTTATTTGAAGGCCTCCTAGGCGTGGGAATCTTTAGCGCTCGTAGGTGCTCATTGGTTAATTCTATCAATTTGCCAAGTGACTATGCTTCCTCGTCAAGTGTTTAGGCAAGTTTTTCGTTCCAGTGAGTGCCATTCTTCATCATGGTATTCAGGATAGTTAGCTGTTTTCGCATGCAGGCCACGAGAGCTGCCTCCTTGGGTTTTCCAGCGGCCAGCAGACGCTCATAGGTGGCTTTAATTTTGGGGTCGTATTGGATCGTCGACCACATCGATATATACAACACCGTGCGGACTTTACTACGCCCTCCTGACACCCGTCGTTTGCCCCGATAGGAGCCGCTGTCGCGATTCACTGGAGCAACACCCACCAGGGCAGCGATTTCCTTCCGGTTGAGCTTGCCAAGTTCCGATAGCTCACTCATGAGCGTATAGGCCACCGCCTTACCTACGCCTTTGGCGCTCATCAGTAGATCCCGTTGCTCTCGCCACTGCGGTATCTCGGCAACTAATTTGTCGAGCTTGTGGTCAATGCGTTCAATTTCCTTCTGAATCGACTTCAGGATACGTTGAATCGGAGGCTGTACGCTTTTTGGCATACGCGATAGCCGATTCTTCTGCATAGTGCTCATGTCCGGGCATTGTCTGCGCACGGTGATTAAGTCACTGATATCTCGCAGCTTATCTGGCTTGATGATTGTGAGTAACGGCTGCAGGGCTTCACCGAAATGGGCAATACCCTGCGCATCCAACTTATCCGTTTTCGCCAATCGGCCAGTGGACCTGCGAACTGCATGACTGGTCCTGCATTGCAAACTACAACCGTTAACCCAGTATTTTGTGCCGCGCAGACGAAGTTCAATTCCAGGCGACCCGTAGCCTCAATCAGTACGCGAGTGGGTTGGTATTTTTGAATTCTTCTTGCGGCTTGTTTGGCTCCCTCCGGGGTGTTCTCAACCGAGAAGTAATCCCCCGTTGGCCGCACATAAATGTCGAGTTGAGACTGGCTGGTATCGATACCAACATTGATTTCTTCTTGAGTTTTATTGTTCATAGGATCAGCTTCTCTAACTTGCGATACGGGCTCGAGGCCCACATGACTATTCGAGTTATGCCTAGCGAGTTTTGCAGCGTTCCTACTTGGCACCGGTCTCTTTACAGGACCTGTTAACTGTCGAACTACTGCAAAAGGCCTTCGGTGGCCGCCGAAGGTGGGCCTTTATTTACCCATTCTGAGAGAGATCTGAACAGCAGAATTGTCCCAGGAATTAACCATACAAGTTAACTTGGCGATACTATAAAGACGTTTACAAAACCTCATCAAGTCTATTCCCGGTTTAAACCGGTAGAAATTTCGCTTCAAACTCTGTGGAGCGCCTGTCCATCAGCAACTTTATCGCTCTTACTTTTTCCAGATAACGAATCGCTGCAGGACTAAGCGTGCGTCCGGTGAGGTATACGAAACCCGAATTCATTCTCAAGGGTACAGGCTCTGTGAGAATCAGAGTCAGACTGCCGTTGTTCAACTCTGGTTGAACTTGTATTATCGGCGTTAACGCCACGGCACTTGACGTAAAGAGCACGCGCTTGGTCGCTGAAAATGTCGTCACTTCAACTCTCGGCTCAAACCTGCCTGTGTCTCGGCTGATCGAACCTGATGGCCCCGGATTGGTTAGAAAGCTGGTCATACTAGAGGGTACGCTGTTTGCTACCAGCGGATAAGAACTAACCTCGCTTAGGTCTACGCCGCTGCGGTTAGCGAGTGGGTGGTCCCGTCTACAAACGTAGAAAAGCGGATCGTCGATCAATAGTTCAGTATCAAACCTGGGATCATCATCGACGCTACTAATATCGGCAACGGCGATATCGACGTCGCGAGTTAACAGACTATCCGGAGTTTCACTCCAGTCCATCTCAGAAATTCGCTAGGTGAGCTCCGGGTACTGTCCTATTAGCCGAGCTAAAGCTTCCGGTACGAGAAATTCTCCTGGATATGGCCCTGTCGCTACGCGGAGTGACCCCACGTAAGCCCTAGTGCGGCACCCACTTCCCTTTCAAGCTCACTGGACTCCACTAGCAATTGACGAGCTTTCTCCAGAAATACTAGCCCAGCCCCGGTTGGCTGAGAGAGAGTTCCACGGCTGCTTCGCGAAAGTTACGGTGGCGCGCCAATGCCTCTGCGTGTTCAATTTGCTTAAGTGTAAATCTCATAACAAAATGTTATTACTTCTTGATCCATAAGGCATTGGAAATATAGGTACTCATAGGCTACGATAAAGGGTTGCTTATAGCTTCAAAACGCTTACTCAATAAGATAGCCTCGCTTATGTTCCAGGCGGAAACGCTTATATCCCCTTTTGAGCATCCTTTTTGCCGCCGAACACTAACTATTGCGTTAATGGCTTAGAGCCCGAAATCAAAAATATAGAGTTTACGGAATCTTTTTTCCTTCAGGAGAACGACATGCTACAAAAAGGTAAATTAATGATTGGGGCGCTAGCTTTGCTGATGCTAAGCGGCACCGCAATGGCAGCAAATAAGCCCAATATTCTTGTTATGTGGGGCGATGATATTGGTGTCTGGAATACCAGTGCCTATAACCGAGGCGGGATGGGTTACAAAACACCCAATATTGACTCCATTGCGGACGAAGGCGCCTTATTTACCGATATGTATGCGCAACAGTCTTGTACGGCTGGCCGAGCGTCATTTATCTTGGGCCAACAGCCTTTCCGTACCGGTTTGTTGACTATTGGTATGCCGGGCAGTGATCAGGGTATCCCCGATTGGGCACCCACTATCGGTGACTTGTTGAAAGAACAGGGTTATGCAACAGGACAGTTTGGTAAGAACCACCTGGGTGACCAGGATAAGCACCTGCCCACCAATCACGGCTTCGATGAGTTTTTCGGCAACCTCTACCACCTGAACGCCGAAGAGGAACCAGAAACTTACTACTATCCGAAAGATCCAGAATTTCACAAGAAGTTCGGCCCGCGTGGCGTGATTCATTCTTTTGCTGATGGCAAGATTGAAGACACAGGTCCCTTGACCAAAAAGCGCATGGAAACTGTTGATTCTGAATTCGGTGGAGCTGCCAAAAAGTTTATGGCCACTGCGGTCGAAGCGGACCAACCCTTCTTTGTATGGATGAATTTCACCCGTATGCACGTGTGGACACGCTTGCAGGAAAAATACCGTGGCATTACCGGAATCGGCCTCTACCCTGACGGTATGGTAGAACTGGATGACATGGTCGGCAGTTTCCTTAATGAGCTCAAGAAACTGGGCGTAGATGACAATACTATCGTCATCTTCTCGACCGATAATGGTGCGGAGAAATTTACCTGGCCCGATGGTGGCGCAACACCCTACTACGGTGAAAAGGGCACAACCTGGGAAGGTGGGATGAGAGTGCCACAAATGGTCAAATGGCCCGGCACCATCAAGCCAAGTACCATTGTTAACGATATTATGAGCCAGGAAGACTGGATGCCCACGTTGCTGGCCGCGGCTGGCGTTCCTGATGTAAAAGAAAAGCTTGCATCAAAAAGTGGCTATCGAGCCAACGGCAAGAAATTCCGAGTGCACCTCGATGGCTATAACTTCAAACCCTATTTTGAAGGTAAGGCGGAAAAGGGACCACGAAGAGAGATTATGTACTTTGCGGCCAGCGGGCTGCTCAACGCGATACGGGTAGACGACTGGAAAGTCGCATTTGCAACCGAAAGAGGTGCCATCAATGAGGCATTTAGAGAAACGCCGGCATGGCCAGTGATCACCAACCTGAGAGCTGACCCCTTTGAAAGCGCCTCACGCGAGTCTGGTATGTACGTGCGGTGGTACGCTGACAATATGTGGTTGATGGTTCCCGCGCAGGGATTTGTGCAGAAATTCTTTGGCACTATTCCAGGCTATCCGTTCCAGCCTGGCGGTTCTTTGAGTGCCAGCAATATCGGCTACGGAACCATCGAAATGCAAAAAGCAAAAGGTGGCCTGAAAAAGTTGATGGATCTATCAGTGCGAAATTAGATTCTCAGAAAGCAGTGGCCCGGGTTTGATATTTCAACCCGGGTTATTTTTTGCCTGACTGTTGGACAAGATAGCATCCAATTTACCAAGTCACCCCATTCTTCAAGGAACAACGCATGAGCATTTTAAAAACTTTCCTTACGCTATTAACTCTGGGGGGCACCTTTACATTCGGTGGCATGGCGATAGCTGATACCCCTGACCCGCTGCCAACTTGGAATGATAGTAAATCAAAACAATCCATCATGGAGTTTGTGGCAAAAGTGACGAAGAAGGACTCTCCTGATTTCGTGCCTATCTCTAAACGCATTGCCACCTTCGACAACGATGGCACCCTATGGGCCGAGCAGCCAATGTATTTCCAGTTGTACTTCGCGGTCGACCGCATAAAGACGCTTGCTTCGCAACATCCACACTGGCAGACCGAGGAACCATTCGCTTCTCTGCTCAAGGGTGATGTAAAAGATGTTCTAGCAGGCGGCATGAAATCAGTGGGCGAAATCATCATGGCGAGCCATGCCGGCATGACAACTGAGGAATTCGAAAGGATCGTGGTCGAATGGGTGACGAACGCAAAACACCCATTAACCAAAAAGCCATATACGGAAATGGTGTATCAACCCATGCTGGAACTCCTCAACTATTTACGTGCAAACGACTTCAAAACCTTCATCGTCTCAGGAGGGGGTATCGAATTCATGCGCCCTTGGACTGAGAGCGTCTATGGCATACCGCCCGAACAGGTTGTCGGCAGCAGCATCAAGACCCAGTTTCAAATGGATGATGGAAAACCAGTGCTCATGCGGCTGGCCGAAGTTAATTTCGTAGATGACAAAGAAGGGAAGCCCGTCGGTATCAATTCACATATCGGTCGCCGCCCAATTGTTGCATTTGGGAATTCCGATGGCGATTTACAAATGCTGCAATACACTGCAGCAGGTGACGGCCCGCGCTTGATGCTCTTTCTTCACCATACTGATGCAGATCGAGAATGGGCCTATGACCGAAACTCTAGCATCGGCAAGCTTGACAAGGGTCTAGATGAAGCGAGCGAGAAAGGCTGGACTGTTGTCGATATGAAGCAGGACTGGAAAGCTATTTATCCAAAGAGCGAGAGTCAATGACACTGCCTGTTATTTGGAAATGTATACGATGCACAACCAGCGTTACTCTCAAACCAAGCGCGCTGCCGCGCTAGCCCTAAGCGTCAAACCAATGGCCATCAGGGTCACCTGGGTAGGCGCCGAGATATTGACCGCATGTTTGATAGCCTATCAATCGACGAATATGCTCGGGGAAGCTGTCGGCCACCGCCCTGGGGATAGTCAGGTATTGATTTTCCTCCTGCCGCAACCAGCCCAGGCTATAGGTAGTAATCAAGCCAGAGCGCGATAAATCCGATTTGTTAGCACCGCCACCGTGAATAGTTGAGCCCAAATAAAAAAGCACTGAGCCCTTTGGCATAACGGCCTGTTCGATGTCGCCCTCTTCTACACTCGACTCGTCCCGAAGGTCATGACTTCCCAGTATGGTGCGTGTCGCTCCGTTGGCCAAGGTAAAATCATCTAGCGCCCACATGGCCGCAATCTGAGACTCCATATTGGGAATTCGAATGGGATAAATGCTGTCGTCTCTGTGTAATATCTGGTCTGCTTCGCCCGGAAGAATTTCTATGGCGGTACAACTGCCTATTCGATAATTTACGCAGTGTGGCTTTAACACGGCGCTGGCAACTTCCATCACTCGAGGATGGCCGATTAGATCGGCTGAGGCCCGTGACATTTCCAGAACACCCCCCAAGCGCAGGGTTTTGTACCCATTGAAATCATTGGAAAATCGGCGGCCCTGCTCATCAAAATGGGGCCGTAGTTCTGCAGCCACTTGATCCACTAACTCGTGAGCCACTTGCTTGGCCACAATAACGCCGCCGTCAGAGTTAAGCGCGCTGACAA
>JBLGAR010000107.1:0-15565 GCA_047612385.1 Cryomorphaceae bacterium
AAGGGTCGCTTGCGGTTTCACTTGTACCAGCAAAGGCAGCCCCTCACTAGGAAATAGCGGTTGCGAGATATCAGCATACTCGAATGATCTGTTCGGAATAGCGCTAAAGATAGACCGTACCAGCGCTTCCAGTTCATCCAGAGACTCAGAGCCCATTACAGCAAGTTTCATCTGATTAGCGGAGTAGTGTTTTGCGTAGAATTCGAGCAGCTCATCGCGTATTGCCGAGCCCGGACGATCAGCCAGGGTTTCCAAAGATCCTACCGTGAACTGGCTGAACGGGTGATCCGGATTCATCACTTCCTGAAGGACATCCAGCCCACGACGGCCATCGCTTTTCAGGCCCAGTTGATATTCCGCCTCAACGGCATTTTTTTCCCGGTCGACATATTCCGTATCAAAGCGCGGGGAAATAAAGAACTGGCCAAAGCGATCCAATGCTTCTGGCAAAAAGGCCTCGTTAATGTCAAAGAAGTAATTGGTGTGTTCCAGGCTCGTGTAAGCATTTCTGTTGCCCCCATGCTCGGTAACAAACTCTTCATACTCGGCGGCGTCCGGGTACTTGTCGGTTCCCAGAAATAACATGTGCTCGAGAAAATGCGCCAGACCTGCTCTTCCAGGAGGGTTGTCTCCGCTGCCCACACGCACATCCAGCGCGGCGGCGGCTTTCTTGGTTTTGGGGTCTGAGATCAGTAAAACCTGAAGATCATTGTCCAGGGTGACCAACCGGTATTGGTTGTCATCATTGGGGCTCTTCACCGGCGTAATTCCAGAGCCGGGAAGGATTGAGCATGCGCATAGGACAAGCACAGCTAAAGCAGGCAGCAGGGCTTTCACACCCCTACCGAGATACAACAGGGACATCGATGACTCCATAGATTAAAAAATTAGTTTTCGTCTGAGGCTGGCGCCACATCCAACTCGACCTCAGCCGAACTCGGCGTGGGCCAGGCATTAATAATGGCTTTGATCAACGTGGCCAGGGGGATCGCAAAAAAAACTCCCCACAAACCCCATATGCCGCCAAAGAACAGTACGGCCAATATAATCGCAACGGGATGAAGATTAACTGCCTCAGAAAACAGCAGGGGAACCAGAACATTTCCGTCTAGCCCCTGGATAATACAATAGACAATAAAAACGGAATAAAATTCACTGGTGAGCCCCCACTGGAAAAATCCCACGAGCACCACAGGGAAGGTCACCAGCATGGCACCTATGTAGGGAACAATAACTGATAGACCCACCAAAAGGGCCAGCAAGGCAGCATAGTTCAGACCCAACCAGCTGAAACACACATAACTCGCAGCGCCAACTATGAGGATTTCCACCACTTTTCCGCGGGCGTAGTTTGCCACCTGCATATCCATTTCCACATAAATCTTCTTCAGAAGAGGCCGCTCTGCGGGTAAAAACTTGCCTATCCAGGAGAGTATTTGCTCCCGATCTTTAAGAAAGAAGAACACCAGGATAGGAACAATGACCATGTAAACCATCAGGGTTAGGATACTGGGTATGGTGCCGAGGATCTGGGTAACAACGGTCTGCCCCAGGCCTGCCAGCTCCGCCTGCGCCATTTCGACAAATTGGCCCAACTGACCTTCCCCCAAAAGGGCGGGGTATCGTTCCAGTAGAACAGACAGCAGCCCCTGCCCTCGATCAAGCATACGGGGCAACTCAACAACCAGAGACAACAGCTGGCGCCAAGCGAGTGGGAGCAGACCCAGCGTGATGCCAAAAAAAGCTCCCACAAAAACCAGGAAAGACACAGTAAACCCAAGCCACTGGGGCAAACCATAAGCTTGCAACCTGGACGAAAGCCCCTCCATCAAATAGGCCAAAACCAACGATGCGAGCAGCGGAACCAGCACATTCCCGATGGTCATAAACGCCAGAACACACAGCGCGATCAATACCAGCAATAGTATTGACTCCTCCTCGAAGAGGTAGCGCTCGTACCATTTCCGAAAAATGCTTAACATGTGTCGCCCCAAGTACTCGGAATTGAAAGCACGCCCGCAATCAACTCAGGATTTTTGTAATAGATGAATGTATACACCATCTTGTTCTTCGGACGATAACAAGATGTGCCCTGACATTTCTGAAAAAACTTCGAAGTCTCTAACGGAACCCTGATCTGTCGCCAGAATTCTCAATGTCTCACCTGAGCTCATCCCGTTCAGGGCGCGTTTCGCTTTCAACAACGGCATAGGACATAACAAACCTTTTGCGTCCAGCTCAACCCAGTTTAACTCACTCATTGCGCGATTCCATACCAACACTTAATTGTCACAGTATAAATCGTTTTTCGTCGCAGTTATCAAAAGCCGTGAACTTTACGAACGGATGGTACTCTATGGAAGCTAAGTTGTGTATTTGGCAACGACCCAAGTGCATAGAGTACAATAAGTCATGATCCTTAAATTCAGGCAAAGAGCGGCTATACCCCCGAGTGAATATTAGTATACGAGTGTCAAAAGCGTTGAGATACCTGGGTCAGTTAGTGCTGTTCGCCGGGGTGTTCTCGATAAGCTCAGTGAATGCCAACAACGAGCTAAAACTGCCGAATTTGGGAGAATCCAGCACCAGCTTGTTTTCTACCGAGTACGAACATCAACTCGGCAGAGCCTGGTTGCGTATTTTCCGCTCCCAGGTTCCCACAGTGGACGATCCACTGCTGCAGGATTATCTGGAGTCTCTGATCTACCGCCTGGCGATTCACAGCCAATTGGAAGATCGAAGGATAGAAGTTGTCATTGTCGACAACCCAACCATTAACGCCTTCGCCGTACCCGGTGGCGTCATAGGGATTCACAGTGGCTTACTAATGTATGCCCAGTCAGAAGATGAGCTGGCCACTGTGCTTGCACACGAGATCGCTCACTTGAGCCAGAGACATTTTTCCCGCGGAGTTGAACGCCAGAGAAGTCAAACTCCTATGAATCTGGCTGCACTGCTAGCCAGTTTTGTTCTTCTTGCTACCGTGGGTGGCGACGCAGGTATCGCGGCACTTTCAGCAACGCAAGCCTATGCACAAGATTCGGCGCTGCGCTACAGCCGGGGTAATGAAGCCGAGGCCGACCGCGTAGGAATGATGACTATGGTGGACGCGGGCATGGATCCCCACGCTGCCCCTGCCATGTTTGAAAGAATGCTTCAGGCATCACGATACGCCGGAGGCAATCGAGTTCCAGAATTTTTACGCTCACACCCCCTCTCAAAGAACCGTATCGCTGATACGAAAAACCGGGCGCGAGAATATCCAAAAACCATACACGTTCCAAGCCTGAGCTATCAGTTAATGCGCGCACGCGTGGCAAATCAGCTCTCCAACACCCCCTCAGAGTCGGTGCAGAAGTTTCGCGGTGAACTTGACGGCACACCCACTTCGGTCGCAGCGACAAGATATGGCCTGGTATTGGCTTTGACCAGCGCAGGCCGAACCGATGAAGCACGCGCTGAGCTGGACAGTATCTGGTCAAAAGATAGGGACAGACTTGAGTATATCGTCGCAGATGCTGAGATTGACTTGGCCAAAAACCAACCCGGCATTGCCGCTGGAAAATTGACAGCCCAACTGAAGATTTCTCCGGGCAATCATGCGCTGACCATGGTTTACGCCAGAGCACTGATGGACGATCAAAAATCACATATCGCAGAGGAGGTTTTAATAAAACAATCGAAGCAGAACCCCAATGATCCCGCGCTGTGGTATTTACTGGCAGAGGTGCAGGGATTATCTGGAAATATTATCGGCTTACACCAGTCGCGCGCAGAATACTTTATCCTCAACGGCATACTGGATCAGGCTGAAAAACAGTTAACTTATGCCTTGAAGCTCACCCAAGGCGATTTCGTAACCACCGCAAAAATTCGCCAACGCGTGGAAGATATTAGCTCTATACGCGAGACTATGAAGTTCTGACCCGCGCCGGATAAGCTTCGCCCTCAGGCATTGCCTTTGACTGAAACTTGCAACTGTTGCGCAAAATCCAGCATGCGCCGCAATGGCACCATAGCCTGCTTACCTATAACAGGGTCGACAAATATTTCGTTGTCATCACGGTCAAACACCCCGGCCAGGTTTTCCAGATCATTCATCGCCATCCAGGGGCAATTGGCACAACTTCGGCAAGCCGCCCCATTTCCCGCAGTGGGCGCAATAATAAACTCCTTATCGGGAGCTTGTTGCTGCAGCTTGTAAAAAATCCCCTGGTCCGTGGCGACAATAAACTGCTTATTGTCCATGTCACAGGCGGCTTTGATAATTTGACTGGTTGAACCGACACAGTCGGCGAGCTCTATCACCGAAGCAGGAGATTCAGGATGCACGAGTACTGCGGCATCGGGGTATACATTTTTAAGATCCTGGATACCTCTAGCTTTAAATTCTTCGTGGACGATACAGGCTCCATCCCACATCAAAATATCCGCACCGGTCTGCCGGCGCACGTAGTCACCCAGGTGTCGGTCCGGAGCCCAGATAATCTTTTTTCCCTGCTCAGCCAGATGCTCAGCTACATCCAATGCAATACTGGAAGTCACTACCCAGTCAGCGCGTGCTTTTACCGCAGCGGAAGTATTGGCATACACCACAACTTCTCTATCCGGGTGTTGATCACAAAACTCGGAGAACTCGCCTATCGGGCAACCTAAATCCAACGAGCAGGTCGCTTCCAGAGTAGGCATGAGAACACGTTTGCCCGGGGTGAGAATCTTCGCAGTTTCTCCCATGAACTTGACACCGGCCACGACCAGCGTTTGCGCGGAGTGATCGTGTCCAAAGCGCGCCATCTCCAAAGAGTCAGAAACACAACCACCGGTTTCCTCCGCCAGAGCCTGAATAGCAGGAGCCGTATAATAATGCGCGATAAGCACGGCGTTTTCTCGAATCAGACGAGCCTTGATTTGCTCAACCAGATCGCGTTCCTGATCAGGGCTAAGTCGCTTCTGCTCTGCTTGGTCCAGATGTATCTGTACCTGCTGGCGAATGGTTTCCAGTTTATCGGAGGCTAGGCTCATGGTTTTATTTCATCATTGGGCGGGAGTTTTCGGATAAAATTTTACCACAATTTGGCAGCTAGGCAATTCTTGGTTACATTGTGACCTGTATTAACACCCCCACTCACAAACGAGATATACAAGATGGTGAAATACGATTACGTCAAAACTCTGAGGGAGGATGTGCGACCTATCGAAGCAAAGCAGGTGCCCGCGGTGCGATTCTTTATGCGCTGGGCGACCAAGCTCAATGTTGTGGTTTTTCGCCTGACCAAAGGCCGCGTAATGAACAAGTTTATCGGCGGCTACCCCGTTTGCATTGTCACGACTAAAGGAGCAAAGACAGGAAAAGTCAGGCAGATTGCTTTGATTCACCTTCCCCACGGGGAAAACAATCTGCTAGTGGCGTCCCAGGGCGGCATGCCAAGCAACCCGGTGTGGTATTACAATATTGTCGCTTATCCGGATATCCAAATAATGGTTGGCGGTGATGAAAAGGCATATCGCGCCAGGCGAATTAGCGATGAGGAGAAAGCCTCGCTGTGGCCGCATCTGTTGTCGCTTTACCCCGATTTTGACCAATATCAAGCGAGAACAGACCGCAATATCCCTGTATTTTCCTGCGAGCCCGTCGCTTGAAGCCCTTTAGCTCAGCTTTTTAACCAATCCGGCCATTCGCTGGACACACTGCCCGTCCAGCGAGGTTGCCTGCGTTCGAAGTAAGCCATGCCTCCCTCGATAGCATCGGGCTGGGTCATGCTGTAGTTCAACGCCCTGCTTTCCAACTCAGCCAACTCACCCAAGCTCATATCCAGGCCGCGCCACAGCAGGCTTTTATGCAAACCGACTGCCATAGGTGCGCAATTTACAGAGATATCTCTGGCGATTTCCAATGCGGTCTCTAATACCTGATCAGCGGGAACGCTCCTGCCCGCCAAACCCCATTCGACAGCTTCTGTTCCCGTTAACCGTGCGGCCCTGACCAGCAGTTCAAAGGCCTTTTCAAAACCAACTAATCGGGGGAGGACATATTCCATGGCGAAGTCAGTTACCACACCACGTCGAGCCTGAAGAAACCCGTACTTGCTATCATTTGCCAGCACCCGCATGTCGGCCTGCACAGCAAGCCCGAGGCCAGCTCCTACCGCATGCCCATTGCAGGCGGCAATGACCGGCTTGCGCACTTCCCAGGCCTGCATACTCAGCGGACAGGAGTTCACTTCAGCAATCTGGGCGCTACTGTCAAACGTAGCCCCACCTCCGCTCATATCAGCGCCTGCGCAGAATATATTGCCCGCACCCGTGAGCACGACAACACGAATATCATCATCCTCATCGCAGCGCCGGTAGGCATCGCCAATGCCCTGCAGCATGTCCGAGGTAATACTATTGTGAGCATCCGGGCGATTCAGGGTGATCACCGCCACCCCAGCATCAATTTCAAATTTAAGATCGTTGTTCATGAGGCTGTAAAGTCCCTGTCATATGGTGCCGCTAGCTTAACGTGCAGAGCCTGTCAGGCAATGGTGCGCGGGGCCAGGAATCATTAACACAGCGGCGCGTGATCCCACTACTGAGCCTACGAAATACCATCCAGTATCGGCAAAATAACGGCCGTGTCATTCCAGCTTACAGAGATTGGTAATTTTTATTCAACAAAGACTAGAATTTCAATGAAATATTCCGTATAACTCCATGTTATATAAAGAATAAAGGTAAACCCAAACAAGCGAACATGATCAGTATGGTCGTTCAAATTGTTAAAGGGCCGTTTTAGTTTGTAGTTGCAGGGGCGTCAGTGGACCAGCACAAGGTATTAATCATCTCTGAGAACACGACAGATCAGTTGATCCTGTCATGTTGTCTCGAGCGTGCCGTTCCCAATAGATTTAAACTGGAAGTCGCGGAATCCATTGAGCGCCCCTTAGAAGCCTTGATGGACCCGGATAACGACGTAGTGGTTATTTCCTACGCCCCGGAGACTGAATACGTCCTGCGGCTAGCTCAAAAGAACAACGTCACCATTCCCATCATAGTGTTGATGGATGAAGCCAAGGCAGACGTGATTGCGCAGCTCAGAGAGTATGGCGCTCAGGATTATTTAGAACGAGGCCAGTTGCAGGACGCGCTTGTCCACAGAGTTCTGGACTACAGTATTGCGCTGAAGGCCGCGCGAGAAAAAATACAGCAGCTGTCCAACCGCGACACACTAACTGGTTCATTGAACCGCACCGGTTTCAGGGCTCATGTTGAGCGCGCGATGGAGCGATCAGAACGCTACGGCTTTAACACCGCCCTGCTCTACATCAACATCGACCAATTTGCTAACATCAACGATCACTATGGCGAAGCCGCCGGCGACTTGATGATTAAAACCATATCGAATCGTCTAACCAACAAATTGCGCAGCACGGATAGCATCGCCCGTCTGGGTGGAGACGAGTTTGCCATTGTGCTGGAAGATGTCAGTTCAGAGGGCAATGTCCAGGCGATCGCTGAAAAAATGCTCAAATCAATTTCCGGGCCGATGATTCTGAGCGAGCAGCAGGTTTCTGTCGACGCGAGCATTGGCGGTTCTATTTATCCTGAGGACGGCAAAAACTTCTCGGATCTGGTAGATGGCTCTCGCAGTGCCATGCAACAGGCCAAAGCGGTAGAGGGCGGCAAATACATTCGATATTCAGAACGATTGCAATTTGACGAATCTGGGAACAGCACCCTGGCAGCGGAACTCCGCACGGCAATTCGCAATAATCAGTTTGAACTTCACTATCAACCTCGAATAGATCTCAATAACGGTCAATTAGTTGGGCTGGAAGCACTGCTCCGCTGGAACCACCCCGAACGCGGGCTGGTGTATCCTGGAGAATTTCTTAAAGAATGTGAAGACATGGGTCTGATGAAAACCATCGGCTACCAAGTAATCCAGCACGCCTGCAGTGCTCTTTCTTGGCTGGAAGACCAGGGAATGAAAGATGTAGATGTTGCAGTAAACATTTCTTTCTCACAGATTCAGGACGATCGGTTTGTCGAGGTTGTGAAAGACATCATAAAACGTAGCAACGCGGATATCTCCCGTTTGGAATTTGAGCTGACGGAAACTACCATTCTGAAAAGCCCTGGTGCAATAAAAGCAAGAATGGATGAATTGCGTTTATTGGGCATATCGTTCTCGCTGGATGATTTTGGTACGGGCTTTTCACAACTTTCACATCTAACCGAACTGCCCATATCCTCACTTAAAATTGATGCCAGCTTTGTCAAAGAAGTACCCCAGAATACCCACCAGGCCGCGGTGTGTATCATGATTATAGAAATGGCCCAGAGGCTGGACATGGCGGTTATTGCTGAAGGTGCTGAGACCTTCGAGCAAATTGAGTTTCTTAAACAACACCAATGCCAGCAGGTACAGGGTTTTTACTATTCCCAGGCAATTCCGCTGCAGCAACTCCCTCGCTTTGTTGAAGAACAGCGCTTCAAGCGAAGAGAGCAGCTAATGTCCTAGCTCAGCTAGCAATCCTGTTCCGACCTCCCTTTTTAGCCCTGTATAGATTCTTATCCGCCACTTTAAGCACAGCCATCGCATCGTCGGATTCGTCACTCCGCTGGCTGACACCAATGCTGACTGTCACCGAAACATGCCCGCAGGCCACCCGAGTGGCACCGCGTTTTTGACTGCCTCGTGCAGCTTTTTTAGGCCTCATTTTACTATCTCTAAGAGACATTTCATAATCGGCAATGGCTGCTTTCAATGACTCGAGGGGCTCAAGACACTGTTCGACTTCTTTGCGTGGAAACACGATCACAAACTCCTCGCCACCGTATCGATAAGACGTGCCACCTGAAACCTGCTTGAGGCGCGACGCAACCAGTCGCAATACCTGGTCGCCGACATCGTGGCCAAACTTGTCGTTAAACTTTTTAAAATGATCAACATCAACCATCGCAATACTGTAGTTGCGCCCAAGGTTTTTTAGACGTTCATTAAGGGCGCGCCTTCCCAACAAACCAGTAAGGTCATCTCGATAGGCCATCGCATGTGAACTCAGTAGCAGCCCGTAGATGAGACACACGCCCGCCGCAGCAGACATTGCGACCGAAATATAATCAAGGTGCAAAAGCTGCAACGTCAAAAAAAGTGACAACAAGCAGGCCACTAATGCAGCCTCGGAATCATTGTTGCGTAGACACAATAAAAACAAGCCCAAAGAAACAATAGCCGCCAGCACTAGGGTCACGATGTTGGGCAATAAATAGCCTCCTAATGAACGAGAGAGAATCTGCGCATCCAGAGTCTTGTTTAGCGCAGGAAACCATGACGGAGAATAAAAGGCAGCAGCGGCCAAAGTTGCGAAGGCGACAACGGTGATAAGACCGTGCATATTCCATATACCACGCTCAGGAATAACGAATAAAAACAGTGACAGGATCGGTAGGCAGATACTTATGCCCAAATAAACGCTGCGGGCAGCCGGGTCGGAAAGACTCACTTGCAGCTGAGTTTGAATAAGCCAATACAACGCAGCTACGCCAAGTGCAGCAAGCAGCATACGTACACGCCGGAATTGAACGGCCATTAGTACGGCAGCAATACAGGCCAAATACGGCATATTGTTAGCCACTATTTGCATTTCGGGCGAGAGCTCGCCGAAGTATCCTCGAAACAAATAGACGAGAATAAGCAAAGAGACCGGGGGCACAAGCCGCAGTAGCGCTAGGAAATGCAATTGCATCGAGCGGATAGGACCCCTATTTTAAAAAGACTTGTCTATTATTTTGCGCTCCATGGGGCGATGGTCTAAACGTTGCTGCGTAACCCAAAAAATCTCAAAGCCTTGTGGGGTTGCACAAACTTGTATAAACCTAGCACATTCTTTACATGTTCTGCATTTACAATAAAAATGGAGTCTATCGCTTAAGCAACAGTGGGTAAACCATGCAAGTTAGCACCGCACTACTGAACGGATCAGTTCTTATTGTCGATGATGATATTAAAAGATGGCCAATGCCTTGCTAGGCTGTGGACTGGCTGTACACACTGCCAGGAACGAAGTTATGGCATTGAACCTTTCCAATGAACATCCTCTACAAATCATAATCATGGACTATTTATTGCGTGCTTACTGTGGACTCGACGCCGTCGAGACAATTCGTACGTTTCTACCAGAAACCCAAATGATTATGGGTACGCGCATTTAGCGACGCATAATCGAACCCTCGAGGGCAAGCATTCAGACTAGGCGCGACGCCACAGTAATGATAGCCTATAACCACTCTAAGAAGCATTACCTGAAGGCCAAATGCCCACCAGTAACGAGACAAAACACCGAGCTAAAATCCTTGTAAGTGACGACGACCAGAATGTACGGTTGCTCACTCGCCAGTGCCTGGAAGCTGAGGACATGATTGTAGTAGAAGCCTCCAACGGCCCTGAGACGCTGGATGTTTTTGTGCGCGAGCGGCCCGACCTGGTGTTCCTTGATGTCGAAATGCCCGGGATGACTGGATTAGAGGTCTGCAAAAGAATTCGCTTGATGCCCCAAGGTGAATCGATTCCTATTATGATCGTCACCGGCTCTGATGACCGCAAATCGATTGACCAGGGTTTTGAAGCCGGAGCGACACAATACAAAACCAAACCGGTCAACTGGTCACTACTGGGCCGCGATGTGCAGTACATGCTGCGTGCGAGCAATGCGTTCAATGCCCTAAAACGCCAAGAGGATCGCCTGCGCTATTTGGCCTATTACGATCCACTGACCAGTTTGCCCAATAGAAGAAGTTTTACTGAGCAGTTGAGCCGCATCATAAAGCGTAGCCAGCGCAGGAAATCAACCGCGGCCTTGATGTTTATTGATCTCGACCACTTCAAACGTATTAACGATTCGATCGGACACGGACGCGGCGACCGCCTGTTGGTGGAAATAGCAAAACGGTTAACCGAGGAGCTGCGCGCCGACGATGCCGTCAACTATTTTGGCGAGCCGGTTGACGAAGAAAGCGAAGATGACAGCGCTAACCAGGGAACCGAAATTGCGCGCCTCGGCGGAGATGAGTTCACCGTTGTCTTGTCCGACGTGCCAGACATAGGCCATGTGAAAGTCGTCGCAAATCGAATACTGCAATCACTGTCTCAACCGATCCAGTTGCAATCGCACAATCCGGTGGTAACGCCCAGTATCGGTATTGCGCTGTACCCCGAAGACGGCACGGACCCCGATACATTGGTGCGAAATGCAGACACCGCGATGTACGCAGCGAAATCTGAAGGGCGAGCCTGCTTCCGGTTCTACAATGAGCGCATGAATGCCAAAGCCGTAGAACAGCTACAAATGGAAGAAGATCTGCGCCTGGGCATGAAACGCGGAGAACTCGAGCTGCGATACCAGCCTCAAATTGAAGTACCCACAGGCAAAGTGGTCAGCCTGGAAGCACTGGTACGATGGAAGCACCCGAAACGCGGTATGATTTCGCCACTGGAATTTATTCCTATCGCAGAGCGCACTGGACAAATCATCGAGCTAGGCGAATGGGTGATGTCGGAAGTGGCGCGTCACTGCACCTACTGGGACAGCTTGGGTCTGGGAGATTTCCGAGTGTGTATCAACATTTCGCCATTACAGTTTAATCAGGGAAATTTGCCCCAGTATTTTTCAGATTATTTAGATAAAACCGGCATAAGTCCCGAGCGGATTGAACTTGAACTGACCGAAAGCGCGATTATGACGGATGCGGAGACCAACATTGCAAAGTTGGGTGAACTTAAAAATCTGGGTATGGCGTTGGCGGTTGACGATTTTGGCACGGGCTACTCTTCACTCAGTTACCTGAAGCGCTTTCCTATAGATACCTTGAAAATTGATCAGAGTTTCGTAGCCGATCTGGATAGCTCAGATGGTGCAGCAATCGTCGACGCAATACTGGCGCTGGCCAAAACCCTGCAATTACGGGTGATCGCAGAAGGTATTGAAACCGAAGCGCAAAAGAACTATCTCGTAGAAAAAAACTGCGATTTACTGCAAGGCTATCATTTCTCCAGACCCATATATCCTGAGGATGTCCCCACTATTTTGCGGCAGGACTTTACCAGCTTCTTTACTGAATCAAGCGAAAATTAACTCTCTGGCTATACTTATTCAATGAAGGGTATGATTTTTCTCCCCGGCCTTCTTTCTTTCAGCTTGGCCGCATCGGCGCTCAGCGGGCACCCGCAGAGCCAAACAGATAATCATGAACTGAAAGTTTTGCTACAGGGCAGCTCAGCTGCGGCTATGGCTGAACTTATCAACGCAAACGGTGGAACGGTTACGCATCACCTGCCTATTATCGACGCGGTGGGTGCCAAAATATCCCGTGAAAATCTTGAAACGGTAATAAAATCGCCTTTGGTAGACCGATATCTGGATGATTTATCGGTCTCAACCGAGCCCGTAAAAAATCCTCAAACAGAAGATGACACTTGCGATGTTGGTGGTGCGCTTGAGTTGGAAGTTAGCAGCACAGATATTAGCTGGCGGCTCTACAACATAGAACCGAAAATCGCCAAACTCCAGAGTTTGGAAATTTCCTGGCCAAAGTCCATGGGGCGAATGATCGATCTCAGACTGGGTGCCCAGCCCTTGGTAATCTCTGAAACTTTGGCGATCTCCAGCGGAAACACCCTGAAGTTAGACTATGAAGAAACAAAGTATCCGCAATTAGAGGGCATGCTAGAACTTCGGGCGACCTTCGAACGAGAAAAAAACACAGCCGAAATAAACCCTGCACTACAAAAAGATTTCTCGATCGAAGCAATATTCACCGAAGATTGCACAACCAAGCTCATTCCAGGCTACCTCAATAATCATGAGAACACCTACTACCCAACCGTGGTGGGCGCTGACGCCCTGCACAGCCATGGCATCACAGGCAAGGGCGTTACGGTAGCGATTATTGATTCAGGCTTGTGGGAGCACCCCAACTTACTCAAAGACACGCAAGGTAATAGCCGAGTGATAGCGCGCTATGACGCGATCAAAGATGTTCGCGGCAACGAAGTGTTTGACGAAAGTGGGCACGGCACACATATGGCCAGTGTCCTGGCCAACAGCTTACCCGTCACCCAAAACAATGAACCCACTGGCAGTTACAAAGGCGTAGCACCCGACGTAAATTTGGTTGCAGTTAAAGCCTTTGACATAGAAGGCCAGGGAGACTTCCTGGATATTATTCGAGCTGTTCAATTTGTGGTGGACCATCGAGAGGCCTTGCAAGTAAAAATACTTAATTTGTCCTTTGCCGCACGACCACGATGGCGCTATTTTCTGGACCCAATTAATCAGGCCATCATGAAAGCCTGGGCCAGCGGGATTACCGTGGTAGCCGCCGCCGGAAATGAGGGGCCCGACGACATGACCATAGGCTCTCCGGGGAACCTTCCCTATGTCATCACGGTGGGCGCTGTTACAGATTCGTGGACACTTGATACCCGCGATGATGATTACATACCGGATTTTTCGTCCAGAGGCCCGACACCGGACGGACACATAAAGCCTGACATCGTAGCCCCTGGAGGCCACATGACAGGGATAACACGACCAGGATCGACACTAACGAAGAAACATCCCGATTATTTCCTGCGCACTGGAGAGTTTGTTATGACAGGGTCATCACAGGCGAGCGCATTGGTTTCGGGAATAGCAGCTCTACTACTGCAGTTAGAACCCGATCTAAGCCCGGACGACATTAAATGCAAGCTAATCACCAGCGCTGAACCGGCAATAAATCGTGATGGCCTGCTCACCTACAGCCCATTTCAACAGGGAAACGGCTACGTTAGTGCAACACGAGCCATCACCCTTGGACAAACAGGTTGTGGAAACGCGGGCATGGATATCCACAAAGACATCAGTGGAGAGGAACATTTTGAAGGACCGGCTATTGTGGACGAGGCGGGCAACCCCAGCTTACCCGACCTAAGCGAAGTGCTGTCGCCGGACATTCCAGAGAAAAATAGCGGTGAAAACCGAAGGTGGGGCGCCAAAGCACATGTAGAGCGACCCGACTATCCAAGTCGCTTAGATCAACCCCTATCCCCCTCCTCAGGCTTTGACTGGGAGAGCATATATCTGGATGAAAAGACTCGAATAGAACGTCTTGCCAAAGACCCCGTAAAGAACGAAAACGATTAAAAACTAGCGTTTTGGCGAGAATTTTTTGCACCAGCAAGAGAACACAATATCACTCGACGCCCCGTTTATTTCTCTTAATAAACATATAGTTAAGACGACTTTCTCGCCAAGCCTCCCAAAGATTAGAACACTTTGACTTTTTTACTAACCCAAAGAGGTTAGGCACCCATCTTCTTTTGCCCTTCTACCAGTCGTATAACGGAGTCAAGCAGTTAGAGAACAGAGTGTGATTTCTATCTCAACTACACCATTAGGTGAGAGAAACACGTCACAATCTGAACACTGCAAAAATTTTATTCGTGTAGAAAAATGAGGCATAAAATATGAAAAACGTAGCGACACTTGGTGCGTTAGTGCTGTCCATAGCAGCTTCTTCGGTTTGTTTGGCGGAATCCAGCGCGGTCAGCACTGCTTATGCTTCCATGAACCAAGTGCATGTAGTTAGCCATGCGCTAGCGATTGACGAGGCAAGCTATAAGGCCAGCGGGCGGCTTGGATACAAATGGAGTGAGCAGCCTGGGATAAACACAACTACCCAAGCTAGCGATTCACATGCTCAGCAAGCTCAGAGGCAAATAGGGTACAAGTGGAACTCATCCGAAACTAATAACCCGGGAGTTACAGCAAGCAACTCCAGTTTTCAATGGAGCGTGATGAGCTTGCCAGAGCAAGCTGGATACCGCTGGGGCAACAGAAACTTCTCAGATCAAGCTGGGTACCGCTGGGGCAACAGGAGCTTCTCAGATCAAGTTGGATACCGCTGGGGCAACAGAAGCTTCTCAGATCAAGTTGGATACCGCTGGGGCAACAGAAGCTTTTCGGATCAGGCTGGATACCGCTGGGGCAACAGAAGCTTCTCAGATCAAGTTGGATACCGCTGGGGCAACAGGAGCTTCTCAGATCAAGTTGGATACCGCTGGGGCAACAGAAGCTTCTCAGATCAAGTTGGATACCGCTGGGGCAACAGAAGCTTTTCGGATCAGGCTGGATACCGCTGGGGAAACCGATAGACAGCGACACAGCTGTCTTCATCAAAAGAACCATCTGAGTATTCCTTCATCTAATACAGACTACGCCACCTGACGCCCTCAGCTGGCGTTTTATTCTGTGTAATTAATTTTCTACGAATAATTCGTTATAGACACTCCAATCACTTCGAGGCCACAGTCAGTCTGGTTAAGTGTCTCTATATCCTTTAAACTCTCGTCCATACCAATTATATGCGACGAAAAACTACCATGAGGCTTTGGTTTCTGACGGCCATCTTTCTCATTATTCAAGCACCAAATACCGTTTGTGCTGAATCTTCATCGCCCCCCGAAATAAACTTCAAACTAGCTTCATTTTCAAAGAACCTCACTCAGCAAACTGTCGGTCAAACCCTTCAGGATTCC
>JBLGAR010000108.1:0-15441 GCA_047612385.1 Cryomorphaceae bacterium
GAACATCCACCGGTGCAAAATTGAAGCCGGGGTATCGAGACTCAAACAAGCCACGCACAAACTTGCCCACTGCCTCTGGATCAGTAACATCTACGGTATTGCTCACATCCATGTGACTCGCTCTTAAAACTGGAGTCGCGGTCATACTATTCCTTACTGTTTCCTTTTTTCTTGGATCGCCTCTTCAGCACTTGAGCCAAATCGTCGTACATTTTTTCTGGGCTGACGGCCTCTTTCACCTTCTTGGTAGCAAACTCCTGTGTCGCATCCACAACCTGGTTACCATCGAGTTGCTTGCTATCCAGACCCAGCGTTAAATCTTCACCTTCCAGGCCAATCTCAATCTGTAAGTTATAGGCATATCGGGACCGGCCGTGCTTATCAGTAATCTGCAGCCGCCTGGGTACCGAATCCTCAGCACCGCTGTCTTCCTGGGTCAGCTGGCAACGCATTGTGCGAATAGACTTTCCGGATAGCTGAATACCCTCCAGAGCAGCGAGCTCACGGTTCGAATTTCTCACGAACGCCGGTGTAGAAATCTTCATCGGCTGCCCGCTTACCGAACTATCGCGCAAGGGCATTTCGCAACTAAAATCGCCGATCAAAATTTGATCAGCCTTCGCATGATCAACCATTCGCGCAAGCTCTATGGTGACGTTGCCGACAATGTAGCTAAAGACAGTCGGGCTCACCCCTTCTGCCTGGTATAATTCATAGTGACTGCCCATGTGGTAGGCCGTCCTGATGACCGGCACCGTATTCCCTTTGGACGCTGCGCGAGCGACGGTATTATCGGCAATCACCAATAGCAGGAAATAATATAAATCCTGATCTGCATAAGCGCTTAAATCCCGGTTCCAGACGTAATAACCATCACCGGTTGTGGTACGGGCAAAGTTGACCTCTACTCCCTGAGCCAGCAGCTTGCTGTAAGCCGAGTTTAGCGAATAGGACAGGCTGTTGAGCTGGCTGGCTTGCTCAAACGGGGTATACAAAGAAAACTCAGTAATATCGAATAGCAACACCGCGCGATTATCGACATAACTCAAGCCATACCGCTTGATCAAATCTTCTACAGCCTGCTCGACATTGCTCTCCTCAGATAGTGCTTCACTGAGTTTAATGAAAGTAGGGGCCACTCCCAGTCGCTCGGCAATATCAAACAGCTCATCACGGGTCTTTCTGCGCTTTCCGGAAATCAGTTGGCGAATGAAGCCCTCGTTCTCTGAAACACTGTCCTCTCGGGCACCCTCAGCTGCGCAATAGTTGCCCAGAAAATAATGTGGTACAAAAATAACGAGTAAGCCACGTTTATCGGCGCTCCAGCACAGTACGATGCTCTGTCCCAATCGCCACTGCTTGCGGAGGGTCTGTTCCAAACTTTTTAGGTTGCCACGCTGTACAATGCTAATCGCCGCGGGCTCTGCGGGCCGGTCATTGGACGGCTGTGGCTCTGAAAATGTCGATTCGTTCATGCTATTACTCGTTTTTATGTGCTGTACACGCTAGCATTATAGAGCGCACAGGCAAGATGAGCCACGCCGAATGACTCCGCGGCTTATATCCACGGTTTCCAAGTAATTTAATCTGTAGAGTGGTCCGTCCATGCCCCACATTTTTCGCTCCTTTTTGACCTTCCCGATAGTGCTGTTTCTAGCCGCCTGTGGCAGCTACGATTTCACCATTAACGAAAAGCTGGTTTATACACCCAAACCGCTATTTTCGGACTACACAGCCACTGATACCGCACTTCAGAGCTGTCTTGAGCAAGCGGTCGCCGAAGCCAAAGCCACCCGCGCCGCTGATCTGGAGATACTTAACTGCGCTCACGCAGGCATCACTGATCTGGAAGGGCTGGAGGTATTTTCCGGCATATCCAGATTAAAACTCTCTTCCAATGCGCTTACCAGCATTGCCCCACTCGCGGCACTAAGCAATCTCGAGGTCTTACATCTGGATAACAATCAGATAGTAGACCTGAGGCCGCTGCTGGAACTGCAAGTTCTGCGTGAGCTAAATTTGTCTGACAATTCGGACCTGCTGTGCTCATCAGCAGCAGGCCTGATCGCCATAGAGACCGTAACTCTCCCCAAGCATTGCCTATAATAGGTTTATACAACTGACCTTTACATTAAACAGTGAGACTTAAGCCCGCCATGATTTTCTATCGCGCAATAGCTTGGCTACCTTTCCCAGTGATCTACTTTCTTGCCTGGATTGGCTATCTGTTGCTGTACTATGTGACAGGCTACCGCAAAAAAGTAGTCTTCCAGAACCTCAGTAATGCTTTTCCCGACAAAAGCGCGAAAGAGATCACAGTTTTGGCAAAAAAATTCTATCACCAACTCTCTCAGGTTGCTTTTGAGATACTAAAGTCTCGCCGTATGAAGCCTGAAGATTTCCTGGAGCGGTGCAGGATCGTCAATCCGGAACTGGTCAAGAAACTCAGTAAGGATTTTACTGAATCCGTTATTGTCCTGTCGATTCACCAGGGCAACTGGGAGTGGATGCTACACGGGGCTTCTATGGGGCTGGATGCACCTGTTGACGCTGTTTTCAAACCATTACATAACAAAACGGCCGATCAACTCATATATGAAATTCGTACCCAATTCGGTGCACGTCCATTTCCTATTGCCGAGTCCGCCAAGAACATTATGCGTCGACGAAAAGAATTCCGGCTACTTGTCATGGTCGCAGACCAAGCGCCGATCCGCAGTGAGCGCAGCCACTGGACGCAGTTTATGAACCAGCAGGCCGCCTTTTATCAGGGTGCGGAAACCATCGCAAAAATGACACAGTTTCCCGTTGTGTTCGCACAGTGCCATCGCCGCAAAGCAGGTGGCTACTATGAAATTGAGTTTCATGAGCTGGCGAAACCTCCACACGACAAGCAATCACACGAGATTACAGAACGCTTTGTGCAATTGACCGAGCAAGCGATAAGAGACGAACCCGAGAGTTGGTTGTGGAGCAATCGGCGATGGAAGAGAGATCGGGGTGCCGAGGCAGCTATCGCTGAAAGTGAAGACTCGTAATTGGTTCAGCCAAGTACCAACCAATCGAAGCCAGTGTCCTGCTGAGCCCACGTGACGATATCCAAGGTCGGAAGAACTGAACAAAGCGCCAGCTCGGCCATTTCACGGCTATTATTTTTTTCACTGATGTGGGCGATGACCAGCTGATTCAAGCTTTCGTAGCCAATTTTCTCCAGCAGGGCCGCGGCCTGGTGATTATTCAAATGCCCCCAGTCACCCCCGACTCTGCGTTTGAGTTGGTAGGGATAGGAGCCGTTTTGCAGTAATTCCTGATCGTGATTGAATTCCAGTAACAGAGCATCACAGCCCGAATAGGACGACACCACATGAGGCGTGATACTGCCCAAGTCCGTGAGAATACCCAGGGACAGCTCGTTGTGTGACAGTCGGTATTGGCAGGGCTCTCTGGCATCGTGCGGCACAGCAACAGGTTGAATCACGATATCTTTAATGGTGAAACTTTCGTCACAGGTAAAATGCCGAAACTCAAAAGCATTATCACATCGACCGCTGCCAGCGGTTCCGTGAGTTAGAAAAACGGGGATTTGAAATTTTCTGGAAAGTGCTGCTACCCCAGAGCTGTGGTCGCTGTGTTCATGGGTAACTAATATCGCATCGAGCTGAGAAGGGTCAATACCCAAGCGAGCCAGGCGCTTTACGGTCTCTCTGAGTGAGAAACCACAGTCAATCATTACCAGCGTATCACCCGCCTCTACCAGGGTTGAATTGCCTTTGCTGCCACTTCCGAGAGAGGCATACCTCATAGAGCGCGCGAGCTTCGCAAGCGCACTAGTTTATATTGCCCTTTATCAAGGCCAATAGGGCCTGTTCCTGGCGACGATCGAATGGGCCATCTGACTCATCACTGGCCTGGCGCTCAATAGTAATCGAGACAGTTTCGTCATTTTCGGCAACGGCTTTGACAAGAAAGCTCTGACCTGCGGAGGGGTGCCCCTCTTCATCAAAGAGCCAATCGAACCAGCCATCTTCATCTTCAGCTTCAGGGCCTATAAAATTGACGTAGTAATGACCCTCGCTGCGATCCCGATCTGTTATCTCAAAGGTAGAAAGCTCTAACGCTCTCGCCAATGAAGCCCAGGCTCGACTATAAGGCAAACCAACGCGAATAAATGCGCCGCCGTCACTGGATTCCTGCAGCGAAATTTTCCCACTGGCGCTAATAGCTTGCTCGGCGATCATGGATACCGGCGCTGAGTCAGCGCTGTTAGCAATGTATTGCGCAACCCCCTGCAACATATCTGCTTCCAATTGCGTATTATCGGATTGTGCAGGCCAGCTATTGATATCTCCGGCTTGGTTCATTTGTAAAACGTGCAACTCACTATTGCCGCGCTGCACACCCTGTTCAATTCGAAACTGAAAGCGGGCGTCCATATCGGCATCGTCGAGGTCGACCCATCCGGTTTCTATTAGGCCCGAGCGCGCATCCACTCTCGCTATTTGAACCCCAGCCGCGGTAACAAAACCACGAACCTGTGGCCAAAGCTGCCCGGGAGCCATACTCACCAGCGCCCAACGCTTATCTCCGAGCTTCTGAATTCGAACGATTTCATCACTTCCCCCAGCCACCAAAGGCGTGGGCCTGGGCACTTCAAACTCACCGGGTAAAACGAGACTTTCGTTGACGGGCGGAACCACATAGCTATCCAGCAAGGCTTCATCTGGAGTACCGTCGGGAAGTTTCAACCTGGGTTGTTCAGGAGACAATTTGTAATCTTCGGACTTATCACGAAAATACCCTTTGTCGCCAAACAAATAACTGCAAGCCGTGCTCATTGAGAGCACAGTGGCTACGAGCAAGATACGAACCAAACTATTACCCATGGACATCAAACTCCCGCCGCCTCCATCGCTGCCAACACCGTTGAGTGATACGCCTGCGCCAGAGGCGTGAGGGGCAACCGAATGCCATCACCGATAAGATTTCGTTGTGAAAGCGCCCACTTAACAGGGATTGGGTTTGCCTCCAAAAATAGTGCTGCATTGAGCCCACTAAGCTGACTGTTAATCTTCTTAGCCGCCTGTGCATCTCCCGCCAAAGCGTACTTGCACATCTGCGCCATTTGAGCCGGTGCGACATTGGCTGTGACTGAAATATTGCCGTGCCCTCCCGCCAACATTAACGCCATAGCCGTTGGGTCATCCCCAGAGTAAATAGCTATTTCGGGAGCGCACCGCTGAATCAACTCGCGACCGCGGGCTAGATCACCAGTAGCATCCTTGATGCCCACGATGTTATTCAATTCGAGCAAACGAACCGTCGTGTCATTGTGCATATCCACCGCGGTGCGCCCGGGAACGTTGTACAGTATCTGAGGAACATCCACCGCCTCGGAGACGGCTTTAAAGTGCTCATAAAGCCCCAACTGAGTCGGGCGATTGTAATATGGGGTAACCAGGAGGCAAGCGTCGACACCGGCGTCAGTGGCTGCCTGGGTCAACTTGATAGCCTCCCAGGTAGAATTCGCCCCAGTGCCGGCGACGATAGGAATGCGTCCGGCAATATACGAAACACAATGTTTAATGACCTCGCAGTGCTCGGGAACACTTAAGGTGGCGCTCTCACCGGTAGTGCCCACAGCCCCTATGGCGGAGGTACCTGCCTCCAAGTGAATATCGAGCAGCCGTTCAAGGGCAACCCAATCCACACTATCGTCGCTGTTCATGGGCGTGACAAGGGCGACAATACTGCCGGTAATCGTTGTGTACACTTGTTCAGCCTCTCCAGCTGCTAGTGGGTACCCTTATGTACCTACTTTCTGCGCAGCATTGTACAGGGCAGATTCTGGTAACGCACTGGTTCTGGTTGAGAAATCACCACGATGGCCGATCTGCGGGCCTGACCAGGACATTAACGGTCTCCCGGCCGTGCTTGATGTCCTGACCACTAACCTGGGCGTTGAACTCAACCGCCTGACAGTTAATCCAACCTGAGTTTTATCCTAGTGGCCGTCATCAAGGCTTTTATAACCGAAAGAGACTCCACGGGTACCTAGGATATACTAGTCCTATGGAGTATGAAGATCGGTCAATAGGGGCTTAACCAACTGGTCCGTTTTATCCGAGCAAAACCACGCAGCGGTAACTGCGTCAGATGCCAAAGTGATATAGTTCGCCAGACTATTGAATTGACTTTTAGGCATCATTTGGAGATCCGCACATGAACTGGGAGTTGGTTGGTGCCGTAGCTGAAATTGCTGGAGCTGTCGGAGTGCTTATTACACTCGTCTACCTGGCGATCCAGATTAAGGATAATACTAAAAGTTTGCAGGCGGGAAGTCTGGAATCGGTCCTCGACGGGCCAAGGGATCGGTATTTTCTACCCATGGCAATGGAGTCAGATCTTGCTGACATTTATGCTCGCGGCCTAAACTCTTTAGAGAATCTTGACGCTAAAGAAAAGCGGAGGTTCTTCTACCTAATTTACGAGCAGATTTTCCAGATGCAGCAAGTGATGCACCTACACGAGCGTGATCTCATTCCGAAGGTAGATTTTGATGCATGGATATATTATACGTCTTCACTTCTGCGAACCCCAGGAGGCGCCGAGATGTGGCCGCATTGTGAAAAAGTAGTCACGTCTACAATAGCTGATCTAATCAACAACCAACTGAGGGAGAACGCCTTAGATCCCTCATTCATCGATATGATACCTCTATTTAGGGTTGACGAGCCTCAGCTATGATACCAGCAAACAAGGCTTGCAACGGACGCCTTCGGCTGGACAGCATTGAGCAAAGCTTCGCCATAATGCTGCCCACTCACTAGGCGGTGCTGGGCGTCCGCTCCTGGCGCAAAGCGGCCTCCCAAATACCTGAAATTGATGTGAAATACCGGCTGCTTTGTGGTGCGGACATTCCGGGCGTATTTTTGATAACCGAAGGTAATAAACCTCATTTCGTACTGTAAAAAATTCTGACGCTGGACAGATGTCGCAAAAGTGGTGCGAGCGCACACCACCAGGATGTTGGCTTTGTTCCGGATACTACCAATAGCGCCTAAGCAACTCGCCATTTTTGCTTCCGCTCCCTAGAATTTTTTGAATCTGTGATGTGTGTCGCTGTTTGAACTAGCAATAGGACATGCAAACTGTCCATACTTTCGTCACAGATAACATACAGGTGACGTTTTTCGTGTCGGAGTGTAAGCAATGAGTATTCGCCAGGAGGCTAATAGCAATACGCCTTCTAATATTGAGCATAACCTAGCTAATCAGAAGCTAAATGATTTCGAGACTGACTCTGAGCATTACGAAGAAATCTCGGAGGACGCTTACAAGCAGAACTCTGTCTATCGGGCCATCAGCGAGATTTCATCCGAGAAACATAAAGCCGCTTAGCCGACCGCGCTTTCTTCGATCTAGCTCTTCGACATTACATAATCCCAAGGATTTAAGTCGCTGCTATTCACCAGCGATAACACCTGATCAGGCGATGTTCCCAGTCTTTCTTCACAAAGCGGTTGGGAAATCTACCACTATCCATGCATAGTGCCGCAACACAACTGGCGGGGGTCAGAGTGAACCGATAACATGGGTAATAATCAAAGAGACCAGGCTGCAAGGAGTCCGTCTCATCCAAAGAGGTTCCGTCTAATGAAAGTCAGGTTCGCAATTCACATTCTAGGCGCTGTTTTTCTATCGCTGAGCCTCAGCCCATTGGCGGCACCTCAAAAGCCGCCTTTAATAGAAAAACTTTCGGTCGTGGGCACGCAGCGCATGACTTCTCAACGATCTCTGATCGACGACCTCGTCGGCCGAAATTTCGGCAGCGGTTTCAACGGCAACAAAACTCACGACATAGCGCTGTTACAGCGCGCATTGGACCGCAGATTGGTTACTTCCCAGCAGACACCGGAACTACAGGCCATGGGAATAATCTTAGGTGATTTGTTGGCCGCTGATCTCGGTATGCACTGGGTGGTCTACCAGGATCATCTGGGGCGCAGCAAAGCCCTGCGGTACCGGGAAACGGATAACTATTTGTTCCCGGTGACTATGATTTCAAGACGCAGAGAAGTGGATAACCGCGAGCCTGTCGTCGAGATTTACCAGAAGGCTTATGACATTGTTATTGCAGCACAAAAAAAGCCAGCTCCCCTTCAGTGACCCCATCTGGCATTTGGCCAAGCGAGCGCTTACACTGAGCCGTCAATTCAGGTTTCATTAAAAGCCACTGCATGGATCAGCTTCAAGCCGGATTTCACTTGCATCTCGATGACCAGAATGTCGCCACTTTAGCGATGACTGGAAATTGGGTGCAAGGTCAGGGGGGTAAATCCTTCGCTCAAGTCGAAGCCGACCTGCTCTCATCAAACACCTGTGAACTCACCGTAGATGGCTCCGGATTAGGCAGCTGGGATTCGGCCCTAATGGCATGTCTACTGCGATTTCACAATGCTTGCACTGACGCCGACATTGTCTTCAAAACCCGTGAAATGCCCGAAGGTATAGATCAGTTATTAGGTCTGGCGACCGCAGTTAAACCCCATAAATCTCTTCAAGGCAGTAAATCCGGCTCACTGCTGTCCTCTCTCAACCCAATGGTCGGTTTGCGCGACGCAGTTGCGAAGCTGGCTGAATCGCTGGGGTTTATTGGCGAGGTGATGGTCGCATTGTCTAAGCTGGCGAGCGGCAAGGCGAATACCCGACTCGTAGATTTCTGGAGTTTTGTTCACCAGGCTGGGCCAAATGCTTTCGGGATTATCAGCCTTACCAGTGTACTGGTGGGTATGATCCTGGCCTATTTAGGCGCCGTACAATTGCAGCAATTTGGCGCCGAAATCTATGTAGCCGATCTCGTGGTTATCGGCACGCTCCGTGAAATGGGTGTTCTAATGACCGCGGTAGTGATGTCGGGCAGGACAGGTGCTGCCTATGCCGCACAGCTGGGAACCATGCAGACCAATGAGGAAATTGACGCCATTACCACAATGGGCATTTCACCCATGGAGTTTTTGGTGATTCCCCGGATGTTGGCCCTGGTAGCAGTGATGCCGCTGCTGACACTCTACGCCAATGTGTTGGGCGTCTTCGGTGGCAGCCTGGTAGCTGCTGGGATGGGAATCTCACCCCTTCAATATTTGAACCAAACCGAGGCCGCTATTACCTTCACTCATATTTTCGTCGGCCTTTTCAAGAGCATTATTTTCGGCGTTCTCATCGCTATCGCCGGGTGTCGCGCAGGTATAAACTCGGGGCGCAGTTCCGCCGCAGTGGGCGAGGCGGCCACCAAAGCTGTTGTCACCGCGATCATTTATCTCATTGTCGCTGATGCCACCATTAACATTTTGTTTCAGCAGTTGGGCATATGAACGCCAAGCAAGAAGCAAAGGTTCATATCGGAATACGCGACCTGACCATGGCCTACGGGTCATTCGTCTTGCAGCGAGAGCTGAATTTCAACATTAACCGAGGCGATGTTTTTGTCATTATGGGGGGAAGCGGGTGTGGAAAGAGCACCTTGCTAAAGCACATGCTCGGCCTTATATCACCGGCCAAAGGCGATATTCTTTACGATGGCGTAAGCTTCACCCACTCGAGCGAGGAGCAACAAAACAAGATGCGCCAGCGCTGGGGGATCACCTACCAATCCGGCGGATTGTTTAGCGCCATGACAACAGCAGAAAATATAGCGCTACCACTGCAACTGTATACAGACTATAACGGCTCAGAAATACAAGATATTGTAGCCTACAAGCTCTCCCTGGTTGGTCTAGCGGGATACCAGGATTTTTACCCTTCGGAAATTAGCGGCGGAATGAGAAAAAGAGCGGCCCTAGCCCGAGCCATCGCGCTGGACCCTGAAATTTTGTTTTTTGATGAACCCTCAGCTGGTCTGGACCCTATTAGTTCTAGATTGCTCGACGAGCTGATTGTACAAATGCAGGAATCACTCGGCGCTACCGTCGTGATGGTAACCCATGAGCTTCCCAGTATTTTTGATATTGCTACTAACTCGGTGTATCTAGACGCAAACACTAGAACCATGATTGGCTACGGAAACCCCAATGAACTTAGGGATAAAACGGACCAAGCCGTCGTGCGACAATTCCTGACCCGGGGCATATCACCGCCCACAGAGGAAGAAAATGAGTAATACATCGAACCACGTATCAATTGGTGCCTTTTTTTTGGGCGCTTTGGTAATTGCTGTTGCGGGTATTTTATTTGTCAGTGGCTCGGGTATTGGCCAGGACCGAACCACCGTCGTCATGGTTTTCGATGGTTCAGTGAAAGGCTTGTCAGTCGGCGCGCCGGTGACCTTAAGAGGCGTGGAGATCGGGCAAATCTCAAACATCGATCTAATTTTTGATGCCGATACCATCGATATTATAATGTTTGTTGAGGCCGAAATTCGCGAAGAAAACATACAACGCAGAGGTGATGCCGAGGGAGATTTCATCGAGGAAATGATCGCCAGAGGCTTGCGCGCGCAGCTCAACACGCAGAGCTTACTGACTGGATTATTGTATGTGCAGCTTGATTTCCACCCCAACAGCGAGCTGGTGCTGGCAGACACTAATTCTCCCTACACGCAGATTCCGACAATACCTACCGACTTACAACGCCTGAGCAGAGAGTTTGATTCAATCAATTTCTCGCAAGTGGCAGAGGATTTATCCAGCATTTCACGCGGTTTGAAAACCTTTATTCTCAATGAAGACTTTCAGAAAATGCCTCAGGACCTCAATAGAACGCTCACTGCGGTAGAGACAATGAGCAATACGCTCAGCGAACAGCTGAAAACCTCTGGACCCCAGATCGGTGCCCTGGTTGCCAAGGCGGCAATTACACTGGATGCGGCAACAGCCGAGATTCCAAAATTGTCTCAAGCAGCGCAAGAGACCTTCTTAAGTTTGGATAAAGCACTGGGCAACTTTAACAGCGCTGTGAGCGAGATAGACCACCTGGTATCCGACGACTCTTCCACTGTATACGAACTCAACAGAGCGCTACAGGAACTGGCGCTCGCGGGAAGAGCGATGCAATTGTTGGCCAAAACCCTGGAAGAGCAACCCGAGGCTTTACTGCGCGGAAAACGAGAGGAAAAACCCTAATGGCAGCCTTTAAAAACCGACTACTCATTGTGCTGTGTGCGAGCATTCTATCTGCCTGCGGTAGCTCTCCCGTCAGTAACTACTACCTTCTCAACGCGATGGGGACCCCCAATGCAGGTGCACAATCTCCCTCATTGGGCATAGGCCCTATCGAAATTCCGGAGTACCTGAACCGAAATCGCCTCGTATACAACCTCGAGGGAAATCTGCTGCATGTCGCCAGTAACGAGCGCTGGGCAGAGCCTCTCACCAATGGTGTAGCGCGAGTGATAGGACTGAATCTCAGCAGCTTATTGAACACTGAGAATGTCCAAGGATTTCCATGGTATCGCAGCCAAAAACCAGACTACGGCATCCAGATAAGCGTAATATCTCTAAATGCGAATGACACAATGGCGAACCTTACGGCAGAATGGGTGGTCCAGAAACCGCAAGCAGAAAAATTTCTGATTCGAAGAATATCGACGTTTTCGCAAGATCTTCCCGCTGGCACAGTCACGCCAGCCCAGATCGCGCCTGCCTACAGCAAACTGTTACAACAGCTGAGCGAACTTATCGCGGCTACTATCTCCGCCGATGTCGCCGCAAGTAGTAGCCACGACCAAAAGCTTGAACATTAAAAGTCGTCGGTTCTCATCATTGCGTCGGAACCACCATCGACGAAGAAAACAGAGCCGCACACAAAACTAGCCTGGTCACTGAGCATGAAACGCATCACGCTGGCTATCTGATCAGGTTGCGCTGTGCCGCCCCACGGCACCGTCTCGGCAAACTCCCGCATTACACTTCCAAGCTCTTTGTCGGCGTAAACCCGCTCGGTCAACGGCGTATTGGTAATCCCGGGCGCTACAGCGTTCAGGCGCACGCCGGCGGAGGCATACTCAACAACATTGCGCCTCATCCAAATTGTCAGCGCCCGCTTGCTGCCTGCATAGGCTGTATGCCCATCTCGATTTTCAATGTCGGCACAAGCCGCCGCCTCGTCGCCCGCAAGACATGCCTGCACAAACGGGTTGTCGTTTGCCATCATCGGAGCGGAATTTGAGGCCACTATTAATACACTGCCGCGTTTTTTTGCCAGCAAATCTCGCAAACCTTCGACCGTAGCTACGGCCGCGAAGTAATTAACCTGGGCGATCATAGATAGAGGCTTGGCAACTGGCGGCAACCCCGCACAGGGGATAAAGCCATCGAGCCCGCCGGGCGCTCTCTGCGCAATGCCATCCACAGCACTGCGCCGACCAGCGAGTGTAGACAGATCAGCAAGAATGTCTCCTTCTTTGATATCCACAGAAATGACCTCGTGCCCGACCTCTATCAGTTGCCCCTTAAGCGCCGCGCCGATCCCCGTGGCACCGCCTGTCATCGCAAATATTCCCATTGTTGTATCCTCGTATTGCCTTGTTAAAAGCGTTAATCAAAATGCAGTATAGATACTGCGATCACTATTCTTCCTAAAAGAGAAAATCAACTAGGCGGCTAGAACAACGATCTCGCCCGCGGGCTCAAGCAATTCAGGCGTCTTGAGCCGCGAGTTCCCGATGGCTTTGTCCAGCGGTGCCAGATGCCATCGTTCTTTAAACTCACTGCGAAAAATTTTGTCGTTGTCTGCAATAGTCTGCGTATTATCCAACCAGCGAACGCATTCGGAAGCTGTTAAAAGCACCGGCATGCGGCTGTGCCAGGGAGAAAAGGACTGCGCTGCTGCAGTGGTCACCAAAGTGCATGAGAGCATCGAATCTCCACCGCCCTCCCACACATCCCACAAAGCGGCAGCAGCCATAGCACCCGACTCTGTTGAGATGTCATAGGGCTGTTTAACACCGGATAGAGTCTGCCACTCGATGAAACTGCTCATCGCGATAACGCCGCGCTGGGAGCGAAAGGGTTTCTTGTAAGCGCTGCGCGCGGACAGCGACTCACTGCGAGCATTGAACATCGCGTATTTCTGGTCGACTTGTTTTGCCCAGGACGGGGTCAACCACCAGCGCGCCGAAACCAGCTCAACACCCTGTGAACTACCGGACCTGCCGCGAATAAGCGAGACCTGTTCTGTAGGCGCAATATTGATAGCCCGGGGCAACTGCAAATCAATACCGAGGTCCTTCAGCAATTGCTGTAGCCCGGGGTTATCAATGACGTTAAATCTTCCACACATTCTCACACTTTGCCGAAATTTAAGCAGGGGCGCAATCACCCTTCATCATCTTGGGACAAGGAGATGGCATTGCAAAGCAGGGTTGAAGTCTGCATTGATAAACCCGGGCTAGCTACTCGGCCCCCTCGATCAGGCGCGCTATGAGAAATCTTGCATGAATCCGTCCCCCAGTAGTACCCTGTCGATCGCTAAAACAGGAGACCAGCGGATGAGCAACAAACCCCTGGCGCCGGCCATAGACGGTTGGCACACCATGAACGACAAACCGCATCTAATTGGCACTCAGTGCAAGAGCTGTGGAACCTATTTTTTCCCTAAGCAAAATTACTTCTGCAAAAACCCGAGTTGCGAAAGCACAGAGTTTGATGAGGTTGAGCTGAGTCGAACGGGACATATCTGGAGTTATACCAACGCCTGCTATAAGCCCCCTGCCCCCTTCGTTGCATCCGACCCCCATGTGCCCTATGCAATAGCAGCGGTGCAGTTGGAAAAAGAACAGATGGTCGTTTTGGGGCAAGTAGTCTCCGGGCTCACGGTTGACGATCTAAAAGTGGGAATGCCAATGGAGTTAGTGCTTGAGACCTTGCATGAAACTGAAGAGGACACAAAAGTGACCTGGAAATGGCAGCCTGCTAAAACCTAAGTTCAGACTTTGCGCAACAATGAATTGGAGTGGTAAGTAATATGTCGAACGAGATCGCCATACTCGGCGCCGGTATGCACCCCTGGGGCAAGTGGGGTCACAACTTTGTGGAATACGGCGTTGCTGCCGCCAGAGAAGCCCTGGCCGATGCCGGAGTGTCATGGAAAGATATCAAATTTGTTTCAGGGGGAGCCACCATACGCAATGGCTATCCCGGGCAGGTGGCCGGAGCGACATTCGCACAAGCACTGGGTTGGCAAGGTGCAGAGGTGAATACCTCTTATGCGGCTTGCGCGTCTGGGTCTCAGGCTCTGGCAGCAGCACGCAGTAAAATTCTCTCTGGAGAATGTGAAGTGGCACTTGTAGTGGGCGCTGATACAACACCTAAGGGCTTTCTAGCGCCCGCGGGAGGATACCGTCCAGAAGATCCCGACTGGGTGCGTTTTTATCTGGGCATCACCAATCCAACCTACTTTGCGCTTTATGCACGCCGACGCATGGATTTGTACGGTGATACTCTCAATGACTTCGCCGCTGTAAAAGTAAAGAATTCCCTTATTGGCTCCAAGAACCCACGCGCCAGATATCGCAAGGCCTTTAGCCTGGAAGATGTCTCTGCCTCTGCCATGGTCGCAGATCCACTGCGTCTGATGGATATATGCGCCACCAGCGATGGCGGAGCCGCATTGATTGTTTCCAGCCTGGACTACGCTAGGAGAATGGGTAAGGGAAATGCACCCAGGATTGCCGCAATTTCAACCACCACACCCACTTTCGCCAGCGAAGTGGTGGAAATGCCCGATATCGCCACTGACTCCGCCGCTGCCGCTGGCATCGATGCACACAGTTTCAGAGCATCAATCCCGCTAAAAGCCTACGAAGAAGCGGGCATCGGTCCTGAAGATATTAGTTTGGCTGAAGTCTATGACTTGTCGACTGCGCTTGAGCTGGACTGGATTGAAGATCTGCAATTGGCGCCAAGGGGCGAGGCGGCGAAACTACTGCGCGCCGGGGATACTGCAATCGGTGGGAAAATACCGGTGAACGTTTCCGGTGGTTTAGCGTGTTTTGGCGAAGCAGTACCGGCTCAGGCCCTCGCTCAGATCTGCGAACTAACCTGGCAATTGCGCGGACAAGCCGGTGATCGCCAGGTAAAAAATGCAATGGTGGGGATTACGGCCAACCAGGGTCTGTTTGGTCACGGCAGTTCGGTGATCATTAAGAAGTAGATTCCAACTCCAACAGCCGCTGCGCCTGCTTAAGCATGCGCGTGGCTTCATCAACATGCATAACTTCCACTAACTTACCGTCGAGCACTGCGACGCCCTTACCTTGCGCCTGCGCACTGTCCCAAGCCTGCAAAATCTTTCGCGCATGCTCAAGCTCCTCATCAGAGTAACCGTAGGTTCTATTGGCGCTGTCGATCTGCTTGGGGTGAATGAGTGTCTTGCCATCAAATCCCAATGCCCTGCCCTGTTCGCATATTGCGTTCAAGCCGTCCGGATCGTCTAATTCCAGATGAA
>JBLGAR010000109.1:0-15018 GCA_047612385.1 Cryomorphaceae bacterium
ATTGCTGAGTTGCGAAGAACTGATCAATTCCATTGTTGCAGAAGCCGAATCGCGCCTTGTCGAACTGGCAAAACGAGTAAATACAGCGCTATAAAAGGAACACGCTATGTCCAAACCCTTTCATACAACTATTCGCGATGGCATTGCCGAAATGATGCTGGATTATCCGCCGGTGAATGCTTTCGACACTGCAGGCTGGTTTGCCATTGCCCACGAGATCGATGCATTGGGTGCGAACGAAGACGTAAGAGTGATTATAATCGCTGCCGCCGGCAAGGGTTTTTGTGCGGGAGTGGATATCAAAGAACTGGCGGCTCATCCGAACAAAATTGTCGACGTGAACAAAGGTAACTATGAGACCTTCCGCGCCATTCATCTCAACCCCAAACCGGTCATCGTCGCTCTACACAGCTTTGTTTTAGGAGGTGGCATCGGTATGGCGGGGGCGGCCGATATTATCGTCGCCTCGGATTGCACGCGTTTCGGTGTGCCGGAAATTGATCGTGGCGCGATGGGTGGAGGCGCGCATTTACAGCGCATGTTCCCAGTGCAAAAGGTTCGCTATATGTATTTCACGGGTGAGTTTATCGATGCTCAAGAGGCTTATCGCCTGGGTGCGGTAGAGCGGGTAGTAGCCAAGGAGGATTTGTTGCCTTGTGCTTGGGAAATTGCGGCGAAGATCGCGGCAAAGTCACCCGCTATGGTGAAATTGGCCAAAGAAGCGCTTACGGGCATTGAAGATGGCAATCTAGAAGACAAGTATCGCTGGGAGCAGGGTTTTACCCTCGAGGCATACACCATGGAAGACTCTCAAGAAACTCGCGATGCCTTTGTTGACAAGCGCGACGTCAAATTTGAAAAGTAGGATTCAGTAATGGATTTATCGTATACACCGCAGCAACAAGCGCTGCGTCAGGAGGTGCGGCAGTGGCTGGCTGAGAATGTCCCTGCCGAGCCTCTTGATAGCTTTGATACTGAGCGAGGTTTCGCCCAGCACCGCAAATGGGAAGCGACTTTGAATGAAGGGCGCTGGGGAATGATCACCTGGCCGGAGGCTCTGGGAGGGCGCGGTTGCGATTTGGTCGAGTGGTTGATTTTTGAAGAAGAGTATTACAAAGCGGCGGCTCCGTTGCGGGTTAATCAGAACGGAATATTTTTGCTAGGCCCGACCTTGATGGAGTACGGCACCGAAGAGCAAAAAGCGCGGATTCTACCCAAGATGGCCAATGGCGAAGAGGTCTGGTCCCAGGGCTGGTCAGAACCCAATGCCGGTTCTGATATGGCAGCTATTCGTTCTACTGCCGTATTGGATGGCGATCATTACGTCATCAACGGGCAGAAAACCTGGTCCACTCGGGCTGTCTATGCCGACTGGTGTTTTTGCATGTTTCGTACAGATCCTGATTCTGAACGCCATCGCGGTTTAACATTTATCCTTGTGCCATTGGATGCTCCCGGTATTACAGTGCGACCGATTCCCCAACTGGATGGTTTGCCAGGCTTTGCAGAGATCTTCTTTGACGATGTGAAGGTATCAGTGGAAAACAGGCTGGGGGATGAAGGTGCTGGCTGGGGTGTTGCGATGGCCACGGCTGGATTTGAACGCGGCTTGATGCTGCGGTCTCCAGCGAGGTTTCAAGAGACTGCCAAGCGGCTGGTCCAGCTCTATACGCAGAATATGGAATCGGCTGAGCGCGACCCGGCAGTAAAGGAAGCAGTACTAAAAGCCTACATGGACGCGGAGAGTTACTGCCTGACTACCTACCAAACGGCCTGTCGACTGACTCAGGGTGGAAAAATTGGCGCGGAGTCCTCTACCAACAAAATATTCTGGTCTGAACTCGATCAAAACATGCACGCAACCGCGATGAGTATATTGGGCGCCAGAGCTGAACTGCTACCCCACGCTCCCGATGCGGTGGGCGTAGGCAATTGGCTCGATGGCTGGTTGTTTTCCCAATCCGGGCCCATCTATGCCGGAACCAATGAAATACAAAGAAATATTATCGCTGAAAGAATGCTGGGAATGCCGAGGTAGATCATGGATTTTACATTTAGCGAAGATCAATTGCTGTTTCAGGAATTGGTCCGGGACTTTCTGGTTAAGGAAGTAACCCCCGAGCGAATTCGCGCAAGCTGGGAATCAGAAACGGGGCGAGAGCCTGCTCTCTGGCAGCAGTTGACGGAAATGGGTTTGGTGGGAATGACTGTTCCTGAAGAGTTCGGTGGTCTCGGGATGAGCGAGCTCGATTTTGTTTTGCTGGCTCAGGAGTGCGGTTACGTCGCTTTGCCAGAGCCGCTGGTCCATACCGTTTTGGTCGCCGTGCCAATGCTGAAAGAGATAGGCGGCGAATTGGCGAAGACCTGGCTTCCGAAAGTTGCCTCGGGAGAGGCGAAAATTGTTGTAGGCTTAGAGCAAAATTTGCTCGTAGAAGATGCGCACGTCGCGGATTTAGTGTTATTGCAAAAAGCCGGCGATATTTATGCTCTGCTTCCCGATCAGGTGGCGCTGCGACACAATGAATCGGTCGATCCCTCTAGACGATTGTTCAGCGTTGAGCTCACTGCTTCAGTCGACCCGCTTATTACAGGTGAGGCCGCCTCCGCTCTTGCGGGAGCAGCAGCCAATCGCGGAGCCCTTGGCTGCGCCGCTCAGGCTTTGGGTTTGTCCCAGCGAATGATTGACTTGTCGGTGTCTTACACCAGCGATAGAAATCAGTTTGGAAAACCGATTGGCTCTTTCCAGGCAGTAAAGCATTTGATGTCCAACATTGCTGTGGGGCTTGAATACGCCAAGGCTCCTGTACATCGTGCCGCCTATGCCATCAGTCAAGATTTGAGCTCTGCTTCTAAGAATGTGTCCCATGCGAAATTAGTCGCCTGCGAAGCGGGCAAGCTCGCTGCAAAGAATTGCGTGCAGGTTCACGGCGCGATGGGTTACACCTGGGAAGTTGATTTACATATTTTCATGAAGAGGGCCTGGGCGCTTACCAATACCTGGGGCGACGCGGCGTTTCACAAATCCAGAATTGCCGAGGCTATTTTTGCCGAGGGCGCGCCCCTTGGCGCTGGCGAGACCTTTCAATAGCGTTAATAGACACCATCGAAATACGGAGAATATAGACAATGGCAGATGCTTATATAGTAGACGCAGTGCGGTCGCCAACGGGTAGACGTAAAGGTGGTCTGGCTGACGTGCACGGTGCGGATCTCGGTGCTCATGTGTTAAAAACATTGGTGGCGCGAAACGGAATTCCCGACAATGAATATGATGATGTCATGTTTGGCTGCGTGGATACCATAGGTCCCTTGGCGGGAGATATTGCGCGTTCTAGTTGGCTGGCTGCGGGCCTGTCCGAAGAAGTTCCCGGTACCACCATTGATCGCCAATGTGGATCTTCTCAGCAAGCTGTGCATTTTGCAGCGCAGGCAATTATGGCGGGTGTGAATGACGTTGTGATCGCCGGTGGTGTTCAAACCATGACTCAGATTCCTATTTCATCGGCAATGCTGGCGGCGGTGCCGATGGGCTTTAGTGATCCGTTCTCGGGCAGTCAGGGTTGGGTGGCTCGCTACGGGAATGTACCTGTCTCGCAATTTAATTCAGCGCAAATGATCGCCGACAAATGGAAGATATCCCGTGAAGCTATGGAGGAGTTCTCCCTGCAGTCGCATACGCGAGCTTTGCAGGCCATCGCCGAAGGGCGATTTACTAAAGAAATAGCGCCTTTAAACGGCGTCGATATGGACGAGACGCCTCGCAACAGTTCCTTAGAGAAAATGGCTGAGCTTTCTCCCTTACAGGAAGGAGGAACAATCACTGCGGCGCTTTCCAGTCAGACTTGCGATGCGTCATCGGCAATGCTCATTGTTTCTGAGCAAGCATTAAAGCGCTATAAGCTGACTCCACGGGCTCGTATAGTCCACATGAGCGTTCGCGGCGACGATCCAATTTGGATGTTAACTGCTCCCATACCCGCCACGGCCTATGCACTGAAGAAGTCTGGAATGAAACTCGAAGATATTGATTTGGTCGAGATTAACGAAGCCTTTGCTTCCGTTCCGATGGCGTGGCTGATAGAGACAGGTTATCCGATTGAAAAAACCAATGTAAACGGCGGTGCTATCGCGCTCGGTCATCCGCTGGGAGCGACTGGAACCAAGTTAATGACAACGCTCCTGCACGAACTAGAGCGCACCGGTGGAAAATACGGTCTGCAGACAATGTGTGAAGGTGGCGGTCAGGCGAACGTTACGATTATTGAACGATTGTAGAGCGATTATAAGGGAGCATGATATGACGGGGATTTGTGACGGACGAGTAGTGATTGTGACAGGCGCCGGCGGTGGTTTGGGCGCTGCGCATGCAAGAGTGCTGGCCAGCGAAGGAGCCAGTGTGATCGTCAACGATATTAATCGAGAGGCCGCTGAGGCAGTTGTCGAAGAGATCGTGGCCGCTGGAGGAAGGGCGGAAGTAAACACCTCAGATATTACTAACTACGACGACAGCCTCAATGCCGTAAAGCAAGCGATCGAACACTTTTCCGATCTGCATGCGGTTATCAATAACGCCGGAATCAACCGCGACAGAATGTTCGCCTCCATGACTGAATCAGATTGGGACGCCATCATGTCGGTGCATCTCAAAGGTCATTTCTGCATTAGCTCCCATGCTGTCCACTACTGGCGCGGCCGATCCAAGGAAGGTGAAACGGTGGATGCGCGCATCATCAATACCAGTTCCGGGGCTGGCCTGCAGGGTTCAGTCGGGCAATCAAATTATGCGGCGGCTAAGGCTGGAATTGCGGCGCTCACCCTAAATCAGGCAGCCGAGTTGGGTCGCTACGGTATCACTGCGAACGCAATCACACCGGCGGCACGAACTGGCATGACGACTGCCGTTGCAGAAATGGCTGAGCGTATGGCCAAGCCGGATGATGGTAGTTTCGATTATTGGGCACCGGAGAATGTCTCTTCTTTAGTTGCGTGGTTGGTTTCCGCTCAATCGAGCGATGTGACGGGTCGTGTGTTCGAGGCAGAGGGCGGAAAAATTTCTATTGCAGACGGCTGGCGCACCACCGAGGGTGTCGACAAAGGTGCGCGTTGGGAACCTGCAGAAGTTAAAGATGCCATTGCTGAACTTCTCGGCAAGGAAGTGTTGGCGCAAAAAGTTTACGGTAGCTAATCGGCCTGGGACCCACTGAGACGATGGATTTTAAATTTACAGAAGAGCAAGAAATGATTCGCGATACTACGGCGAGTTTTCTTGCGGAAGTGTCAACCAGCGAAGCTGTTCGCGCGGCGATGGCTACAGAATCTGGATACAGTGCACAACTGTGGGACCGGGTGTGTGAGGAAATGTTCTGGCAGGCTATTCATATTCCCGAAGAGTATGGAGGTATGGGCTTGGGTTACGTTGAGCTTGTAGCGATGCTAGAACAAATGGGCAGCCATTTGTTTTGTTCTCCCTTCTATTCCACGGTTTGCCTGGGTGTGAACTCTCTTTTGGTGGCTGGGAGCGAAGAACAGAAGGCTCAATATCTCCCGGCTATTATTGCTGGCACCACTGCGACCCTGGCTTATACCGGCACATCGGGTCTCTGGAACGCCGACGCAGTAGAAACAACATGCTCGAGGAGCGAAAGTGGTTATGTGCTTAACGGGCAGTACCGCTATATTCCAGATGGTCATACCGCTGGGCTGCTGATTGTTGCCGCCAGGATTGAAGGCAGTTCATCAGAAAATGGAATTTGCCTGTTCGTCATGCCGGCTGATACCACTGGCGTGGCCCGCCAGTGGCTGCCGACCATGGATCAAACCCGCAAGCAGGCGCATTTGAGTTTCAACAATGTTTCTGTGGATGAATCTTCGTTGTTGGGAGCCTATGGTGAGGCTTGGCCTGAGCTTGAAAAGATTATTGATTTGGCCACTATCGCTATAGCGGGCGATCAGGTCGGCGGCTCTCAAAAAGTACTCGATACCACGGTTGAGTATACCCAGGAGCGAGTTCAATTTGGACGAACAATCGCTTCCTATCAGGCGGTGAAACATAAAGCTGCGGATATGATGCTAAAGGTCGAAGCGGGAAGATCGGCGATTTACTACGCAGCCTGTGTGGCTGACGAAGCGCTTTTGGGTGGACCGCTGGGCGCGGAATTATCTGAAGCGGCGAGTATTGCAAAGGCCTGGTGTAGTGACGCTTACTTTCATAATGCCGGAACGGGTATCCAGCTTCACGGCGGCGTCGGGTTTACCGAAGAGTATGATATTCAACTGTATTTCAAGCGTGCGAAGTCAACGGAGACCTTTTTGGGTAACGGCGCTTATCACCGGGAGCGATTGGCGCGCCAGTTGCTCGATGGCACGGAGGCAGTACTATGAAGCTGAGCTTTAGCGCAGAAGACGAAAAGTTTCGCAATGAAGTTTCCAGCTGGTTAAAAGAAAACCTTTGCGGGGAATTCGAGTCAACACGAGGTCGCGGTGGGCCTGGTGATGAGCACATGTTTGTTGAGGAACGAAAAGCCTGGGAGCGGAAACTGGCCGAAGGCGGCTGGACCTGTATCGGCTGGCCCTTGGAATATGGTGGCAAAGGCGCAACCGTTGAGCAGCAGGTCATATTCAACGAAGAATACGCTCGAGCCGGTGGGCCGGGACGCATGGGGCATATTGGCGAAGGGCTTACCGGTCCCACGCTCATTGCTTTTGGCAGCGATGAACAGAAACAGAGATTTCTCCCCGGTATTGTGAGCGGAGAGCAACTGTGGTGTCAGGGTTACTCTGAACCCAGTGCTGGCTCTGATCTGGCCAACGTTAAAACCAAGGCTCAGTTTGACGAAGTGAGTAGGCAATGGAAAATCACCGGCCAGAAAGTCTGGACGTCGTTGGCACACGAATCAGAATTTTGTTTTGTTATCGCTCGAACTGACCCGCAATCTGTAGGCCAAAAGGGCCTCGGGTTTTTCCTGATTGGGATGGACCAGCCTGGCATTGAAGTCCGACCTATTCAGCAACTCACGGGTACCAGTGAATTTAACGAAGTTTTTTTTGATGAAGCGGTGTGTGACGCCAACGATATCGTGGGCGAACCCGGGCAGGGTTGGAAAGTGGCGATGGGCTTGCTTGGTTTTGAGCGTGGGGTGTCTACCCTCGGACAGCAAATGCTTTTTCAGAATGAGTTCAATGAGATCATTCGGCTCGCAAAGGCGAATGGGTCGGCAGAAGACCCCACTATCCGACAGCGTATAGCCGATGCCCATGTGGGGCTGCGAATCATGCGTTTTAACAGCATGAGAATGCTCTCTGGTGGCAGCGAAGATGGCAGCCTTCAGAAAGAAGCCATGATCTATAAATTGTACTGGTCTACCTGGCACCGCAACCTCGGTAAGCTTGCAATGGACGTATTGGGTACCGAGAGCGAAATTCTCGATGGCGGTCCCTATGAGCTCAACCGACTGCAATCGATGTATCTGTTCACCCGCTCGGACACCATTTACGGCGGGACCAATCAGATTCAACGGAATATTATCGCCGAACGAGCACTGGGTATGCCACGTGAACCACGCGGTTGACCACTTCATCACCTTATATCACTTTGTAAAAAATGGGAGAAGCACACATGGCGCTTAAAGAGCCACCGCCCTATGTCAAGGGACGCAATCTGCTTGAAGGCAGGTCCGTACTGATTACAGCCGCTGCGGGGGCTGGTATAGGTTTTGCCGCTGCTACCAGGGCAGCGGAAGAGGGCGCCCGCGCCGTTATGATAAGCGATGTGCATGAGGGCCGATTGCAAAAGGCGGTCCAGACCCTTAAAACTGCTACCGGACTGGAAGCCGTCTATGGCCGCCTTGCGAACGTCACTGTTGAAGAGGATGTGCAGGCATTAATAGATGAGGCTGAAGCTTTAATGGGTGGGGTAGATGTACTGATCAATAACGCCGGCCTCGGCGGTACCAAGTTACTGGTCGACATGGAAGACGATGAATGGTCTCGAGTGCTGGACGTGACCCTCACTGGCACGATGCGGATGACTCGCGCAATGCTCAAGAAGATGCAGCCACGGGGGGCGGGTGTCATCGTCAATAATGCCTCTGTGCTGGGTTGGCGCGCACAAAAAGAACAGTGCCACTACGCCGCTGCCAAAGCGGGAGTAATGGCTTTGACCCGCTGCTCCGCCCTGGAAGCGGCTGACCATGGTGTCCGCATCAATGCAGTTTCGCCTTCTATCGCTTTCCATGAGTTTTTGAAGAAAACTACGCCGATGGAATTGCTTGAAGATCTGGCTTCGAAAGAGGCTTTTGGTCGTGCTGCAGAGGTATGGGAAGTTGCCAACGTCATGATGTTTTTGGCGTCTGATTATTCCGGGTACATGACCGGCGAGATTGTTTCCTGCTCCAGTCAGCGGGCTTGATCTAACACACATAGGAACGAAGAAATGAGAGATGCAGTTATTGTTAGTACCGCTAGAACGCCTATTGGCAAAGCCTTTCGCGGGGCGTTTAACGATACAGAAGCGCCGGCGATGGGTGGGCATGCCGTTCGGGCAGCGGTCGCGCGCGCTGGTATTGATCCGGCATTAGTTGATGACGTAATCATGGGGGCGGCTGCCCAGCAAGGCACGCAAGCCTATAATCTGGGTCGCCTGTGCGCAATTGCCGGTGGTCTGCCTGATACGACCTCCGGGATGACCATGGACCGTCAGTGTTCTTCCGGTTTGATGAGCATCGCCAGTGCCGCAAAATCGATCATGTGCAATGAGTACGATGTGGCGGTCGCCGGTGGAGTGGAGTCTATCTCCCTGGTGCAGAATAAGCATAAGAACAGTTATAGGTCCGTATCAAAAACTGTTCTGGAGGCATCGCCAAAAGCCTATATTCAGATGATAGAAACAGCGGAGCTGGTGGCGCAGAAATATGGTGTCTCGCGGCAGGCTCAGGATGAGTATTCGTTTCAGAGTCAAATGCGCACTGCCGCAGCTCAGGAAGCTGGGGCCTTCGATGATGAAATAGTGCCTATGGCCTCAGTGAAGGCTGTTTTCGACAGGCAGACAAAAGAGACCAGCTACGAAGAAGTGACTCTGGCTAAAGACGAGGGTAATCGGGCCTCCACAAAACTTGAGAGTCTACAATCCCTGGAGCCAGTGTTTAAAGATGGCACATTTGTGAAAGAGGGCAAGTTTATTACGGCCGGTAATGCTTCGCAGCTATCGGACGGCGCCTCTGCCTGTGTGGTCATGGACGGAAAAATGGCTGAGCAGAGCGGGCTTGAACCTCTGGGAATTTATCGGGGCCTTGCCGTTGCCGGGTGTGCAGCCGAGGAAATGGGAATCGGCCCTGTCTTCGCTATACCCAAATTGCTGAATCGTCATGGGCTTTCCATTGACGATATCGGTCTTTGGGAACTCAACGAAGCGTTTGCCTGCCAGGTGATCTATTGCCGGGACAAACTCGGTATCGATAATGAGAAGTTGAACGTCAATGGCGGGGCGATTTCCATAGGCCACCCCTTTGGTATGAGCGGGTCTCGTATGGTTGGACATTCCTTGATCGAAGGTAAAAAACGAGGCGCGAAGTACGTGGTCGTGACTATGTGCATCGGCGGAGGCATGGGAGCTGCGGGTTTATTTGAGGTTGCTTAATAGCCAAATAACAGGCGAGGGCTCGCCTTCGACTGTTTACATTTCTTCACACTGAACACCTCCAGCTTACAATTCTTCACCCCGGCTGCCTAGCTGGGGAGCGATATCGCTGTGTTATACTGTCTGCAATAGGGAGCGCAAAAACAGCGTCCATTTGACCTACATTGCACAGGTATGCGTTTGGCCATGAAGAAGATAGGCGAACTGTTAGTCGAGCAGGAGAAATTATCCGAAAGGGATGTTGAGCGGACGCTGCTGGCCCAAAGTGAAATGGGTGGGATGTTCGGTCAGGTCTTGATTAAGCTCGGTTTGGTTTCCGAGCAGGATGTTGCCACTGCCTTGTCACAGCAGCTGGGTATTGCCCTGCTGCCCGCTTCAGAATTTCCCGAATCACCGATTCACATCGAAGGCATCGCCCAGGACTTTCTCACCAACAATGGCGTAGTTCCCGTAGAAGTTACCGACAGCTCGGTCAAATTTGTGGCCGTAGTTCCCCAGGACGATTTCCTCGCCAAAGCGCTGTCCATGGCAATAGACAAGCGTGTTGAGCTTGTCATGGGTCTGGAGAGCGACGTTAGTCGAGCCTCTCAACTTTATGCCCAGGCTCAAGAAGAGCAAAGCGAGGGCGAGCTGGATATTGATCAGTTCGGCGGGCAGAGCGACGACGATTTTATTGAGCACCTCAAAGACCTGGCTAGCGAGGCACCCGTTATCCGCCTGGTCAATCAGATTATCCATCGTGCTGTCGATATAGGCGCCTCAGATATTCATATTGAACCCTTCGATGATGGGCTGCATTTGCGCTATCGTGTCGACGGCGTTCTCCAGGAGCACCAAGATGCTCCGGCGGCCAATTTGGCGTCCGCCATTGCGTCGCGCATCAAGTTGTTGTCACAAATGAATATTGCTGAGCGCAGATTGCCTCAGGATGGCCGTATTATGACCCGGGTCAAGGGCCACGAAATTGACTTGCGTGTGTCCACCATTCCAACGGTGCACGGTGAAAGCATTGTCATGCGGGTGCTTGATCGCGAGAGTATCCGTTTGAGTTTGAAATCTATGGGCTTTAGCGATGATACTTTGGCTCGATATCAGGACCTGCTGGCCAGGCCACATGGGGTTCTCTTGGTGACCGGGCCCACCGGTTCCGGTAAGACAACCACCTTATATGCTTCCCTGGCTTCTTTAGATTCAGAATCGTTGAAGATTATTACTGTTGAAGATCCCGTCGAGTATCAACTTCAGGGAGTGAATCAGATTCAGGTTCAGGCGCAGATCGGTCTCACCTTCGCTGCCGCGCTCAGATCCATTTTACGTCAAGATCCCGATATCATCATGATCGGTGAAATGCGCGATACCGAAACCGCACAAATTGGCGTGCAGTCTGCGCTAACCGGACACCTTGTGCTTTCAACATTACACACCAATACGGCAGCCAGTGCCGTAACGCGTCTTGAAGACATGGGCGTGGAGCGATATCTGATTACCTCAGCCGTCAATGGCGTGCTGGCGCAGAGGTTGGTTCGAACACTTTGTAAGCACTGCAAATCTCAAGTGGAGTTGTCCTCCGAGAATATTCAGCAATCCGGTTTAAGTGCATTCATGCCCCAGGATAGCCGGCTTGTGTATCAGGCTACTGGCTGTGACGCCTGTATGGGCACCGGTTATTCAGGGCGGGCTGCAATTCACGAACTGTTCGCTCTGGATGACGAAATGCACAGGGTTATTATGAGCGGTGCGGACGCAACTTTGCTGCATGCCGCTGCGCGACGTCAGGGAATGATCACCCTTTATGAAGATGGTTTGCGAAAGGTCGTAGAAGGAACTACCTCTTTGGAAGAAGTAATGAGAGTCACGCAAGATCAATCAAGCTCTGTCGTCACTTCAGGCGCTGAATCTGAAACTTCCGCCACTGCAAGTTACGCATCGGCCTAGCGCGACTCATGCCACAATTCAGCTACCAGGCCATCGGACGAGATGGTAAATCTACGCAGGGCACCCTCGAGGCGGGCGGATTAGATTTAGCCTCCCGACAGCTTCGATCTCAGGGGTTAACCCTGCTGAAGCTCGAAGCTGGCAACTCTGGGGCGTCGCAACAAGCCGAGAAGCTTCAGGGGAAGCCTCCAGGTCGACAAGATGTTCTATCGATGACAAGTGAACTGGCCGTCTTACTTCGTGCGGGACTGCCCCTCGATAGAGCGCTTAAAGTCCTTATTGATATGGCCTCTGAGCCCGCTATGGACCAGCTCCTGCGAGAGCTCCTAGTCCAGGTAAAAGGAGGTAAGGCGCTGAGTACTGCACTACAGCCTCACGATCAAATATTTGGCACGTTTTATATCAATATGGTTCGCTCTGGTGAGGCAAGTGGACATATGTCGAGCGTGCTTGAGCGGTTGGTTGAATACCTGGAAAGCGCAAAGCAAACTCGCGATAGTGTTGTGTCAGCGCTGATCTATCCGTGCATTCTGTTATGTGTTGCCGTGCTGTCTATTGTAGGAATGCTCGGTTTTGTCGTTCCTCAATTTGAAACCCTGTTTGCCGATATGGGAGAAGCCCTTCCGTTAATGACGCAGGGGGTAATCGCCTTTTCCGATTTTGTTAAAAGCTGGGGTTTGCTGCTTCTCGTTGTGGCAGTTGGCGGTGGTTGGTATTTTCGAAACTGGGCCGCGACGGAAGCGGGCAGGGTTGTACTAGACGGCCGTCTTTTGAAAACGCCGATTGCAGGCGGGATTGTATTTGAGTTTGAAGTTTCCAAGTTTGCAAGAACAGCGGGCACTTTGCTCGGTAATGGCGTGTCCCTGTTAAAGGCCATCTCGATTGCTATCGAGACGGTTGACAATGTAGTGATCAAAGAGGCGCTTGGCGTGCTTCCTCCCGCGGTCAAAGCGGGTAAACGTATGTCTGTGGCCCTGGAGAATACAGGTTTATTTACACCTATGGTTATCCAGATGATTCGCGTCGGCGAAGAATCAGGAGGTTTGGGTGAGATGCTCTTGGAATTGGCTAAAGTCTTTGACGGCCACGTTCAGACGGGCATTAAGCGGGGGCTCGCGTTCCTCGAGCCGATGTTAATTTTGGTGATGGGCTTTTTCATTGCACTCATCATTATTTCGATTTTACTTGGTATTTTATCGGTGAATGATCTTGCTATGTAGTTGCCATCGCAGCTCTATGGGCTGCATCACTGTTTTAAAGATTGATTGAGGATGTATAGATGTTAAACCGTAGGAAGACATGGACAAGAGTTGCGAAATCCCAACAGGGTTTTACTCTGATGGAGTTATTGGTAGTGCTGGCCATATTGGGTTTGCTGGCGGGTTTGGTAGGTCCTCAAGTTCTCAATACTCTCGGGGGTGCCAAAGTGAAAACCGCCGGCATTCAGATAAAGGATCTCGAACAAGCGTTGGAAATGTACAAGCTTGATACAGGGCGTTTCCCGAATACAGAAGAGGGGCTTAATGCCTTGATGAAGAAGCCCTCGCGCGCATCGGGCTGGAATGGACCCTATCTCAAGGCTGATGTTCCTCTCGACCCCTGGAGCCGTGAGTACAACTATAAATATCCTGGAGACAATGCAGAATTGGATATCTACACCTATGGCCAGGATGGCGACCCCGGCGGCGAAGGCGAAGATACCGATGTCGGTAATTGGTAGTGAGATAGAGATTAACTCGGACGCTTAATGTAAACGTGATATGCGATGAAATTACCCAAGCAGCCAATTCGAACCTCAACATTGCGAAGCTCAAAGGGCTTCACGATGCTGGAACTCATTGCCGCAATTTCTATTGCGGCGGTTGTGTTGGCCGTGTCTGTGCCTGCGACGGGTCGAATGTATCAATCGGTACTCTATCGGGAAGCCGTCGGTGATGTAGTGACTATGTTGCAGTCGGCTCGTTATGCAGCTATTAACACCGGTATCGCCCAGGACGTCGAAGTAAACCCTAAAACGAATCAACTGCGGTTTAGAGATAGGCTGAAGCAGCTGCCCAGTGGATTTAGTGTGCAGGTTCATTCAGCACAGCAGTTGAATAAACGCGATGTGGGTGTCATTCGGTTTTACCCGGAGGGCGGTTCCAGTGGCGGTGGTATAGATCTCACTTCCCCCACAGGGGCGGGTGTGAAAATTCTGGTGGATTGGATGGTGGGCCGCGTGACCCAGGAAAAAAATGCGCCGGGCTAAACGCCATAGCCAGGGATTCTCGCTGCTCGAAATGATTGTGGCCATGTCTATTTTGGCGCTTTCTCTGGGAGTTTTGTATCAAGCTGTCAGCGGCGCTACACGAAACGTGCGCACTGATGAGAAGTATGCCTATGGGGTTGAGCTTGCCAGGTCACTGCTCGCAAATTATGCGGTCGTCCCGGCTTCAGGTTTGAGCACACGAGGAGAAACGGCTGGGGAGTTTCGCTGGGAGGTGCAAGCCTCCCCGTTTGAGTTGCCCCAGCCTATGCAAGCTGGTTCCTTGCAAGCCATAGCCGTAACCGTAAGTTGGCCCGATCGCGGCGGCAGTAAGAGCGTCGCCTTGCACTCTGTAGTCCAGGGTGTAAAGCAATGAGCGCTTTTTCGCATCTCATGCGTTCGCCTCGATATGCTCGCAATAAAAGGGGGTTTACGCTGGTAGAGGTGGTCATTTCCCTGGCGATTTTATCGCTGATTATGGTGGCTACCATTTCCGCGCTGCGTACTTTCGGGCAAACCCAATTCACTTTGACCGCCATGACCAACAGGGTAGATGAAGTGCGATCTGTTAGCAGCTTCTTGCGTGACACTTTCGAATCTGCAGTGATAGGAAGCGCCAGCACCGGTTTATCAATGGGAGGCGGTAGTACCGAAGGTTCGTATTTTTTGGGCAGCGCCGGCGCGATGAGCTGGAAAGCCTTTGTGCAATTCGGAGAAGGTTGGGGCGGCGCTTTACTATTGCGCGTTGAGCAGGATGAAAAATCGCTAAAACTTCGCTGGCAGGAAATTCCCGGTGTGAGAAATAAGGTCGACTGGTCTGGAACGCCAGAACGTGTGCTGATAGATGAGATGCAGGAACTGAATATTTCCTACCGCGCAGAGTTCGACTCAGATTGGCAAAGCGAGTGGTTTGAAGATGACCTTCCTGCTCTCGTTCGAATGACGATCAAGGCCAGGGGAAGATTTTGGCCAGAGTTGATATTCAAGGTGCAGCGTTGAATATGAAAACTCGACAGACACAGACCGGCGTAGCGCTGGCGATAGTTGTTTGGTTTCTCGCTGCGATGTCGCTGATGGTTTCAGGCATAGTGTTTCAGGCAAAGGTAGATACTCGCATGGCACAGTTGCATGTGGCAAAAGCCAAAGCGGTCGCCGCTGGCGATGGTGCTATTGCTTTGATGTTAGCCGCCGTTGTTGCTGGGAC
>JBLGAR010000110.1:0-15016 GCA_047612385.1 Cryomorphaceae bacterium
CAAAGCCTGGGAAAACGATGCCATCGATATGATGATCGAACTGTGCAGAGAGGCAAAACAAGCGGGAAACGACGCCCACATACACATCGTACATTTATCTTCGGCCGAGGCTATACCCGCTATTGCCTCCGCTCAGGAAGAAGGGCTGCGAATCAGCGCTGAAACCTGCCCGCACTACCTGACTCTATTCGCCGAAGAATGCCCAGACGGCAAAACACTTTTTAAGTGTTGCCCGCCAATTAGAGAAAATGCAAACAGACAAGAGCTCTGGAAAGGCCTCGCCAGCGGCACGATTCAATTTGTTGTTTCCGATCACTCTCCATGCACGCCACAACTCAAGCACATTGATACCGGCGACATTGAAAAGGCCTGGGGCGGTATTTCTTCACTGCAGTTTGGTTTGAGTTTAGTCTGGACAGAAGCGAAAGAGCGCGGCTATTCAATCGCGGAAGTGTCCGACTGGATGTCTACTCGCCCGGCGCAGTTTGCTGGCCTGGGTAATCTCAAGGGAAAGATTGCCACCGGCTACGACGCGGACTTAATCGTGTTCGACGACGATGGGGAGTATTTGATTACCGCCGATATCATCAAGTATCGCCACAAGATTACGCCTTATGAAGGAAAAACGGTGCAGGGTATTGTCAGATCAACCTATGTGCGAGGGACAAAGGTCTATGCTGAGGGTAAGCTGATTGGCGAGCCCGTAGGAAAGCCTTTGCTCAAACACAAACTTTCACCGGAAGATACGCAATGAGCAATGCCGATAGCCCCGACAACCCCTTTGCAAGCCATTACATTGACCTTCTCAGTGAAAAAGTAGGGGGTAAAGCGCTGGCTTGTTCTGATGAATGGTTCGCCGAATGCGCCAACCTGGTTCTGCATGCAGACCCCGTATTCAAAGAGGGCCATTTTATCTCCACTGGCCAATGGATGGATGGCTGGGAATCGCGTCGCAGCTATGGTCGCGCCGATCACCGCAGTGGCAACCGCGAATTCGACTGGTGCGTTGTAAAGTTGGGCATACCCGGTTTTGTTCATGGCGCAGATGTTGAAACAACGCATTTTCGTGGCAATGCACCCGAGTTTGCCTCCCTCGAAGGTGCCTGGGTTGAGGGCGATCTGCGCGAAGACACCCAGTGGTTCGATGTTCTCGGCAATAGTCCCACCGCTGCGCACAGTCATAATTATTTTCAAGTTAACTGCGATCAGCCTTGTACCCATCTACGACTAAAAATATTCCCCGATGGTGGTGTAGCTCGTCTGCGTGTCTACGGTGTGGCAAAAGTCATCCGCGATAACTTTGTTGAAGGTGAGCTGATCGACCTAGCCAATGTTGTCAATGGTGGGAGAGGCTTGGCCTGTAGCGATAGGTTTTACAGTTCTCCGAATAATCTTCTTATGCCGAACCGGGGCATTAACATGGGCGATGGCTGGGAAACCAAAAGACGTCGCGACCCGATGAACGACTGGAGTATTATCAAACTAGGGCTGACAGGAAACATTCGCAAAGTTATCATTGATACAGCCCATTTCAAGGGCAATTTCCCAGACACAGTAAGCTTGGAAGCCACCTTGTCAGACCGCGAAGATATCACCGCAGACGATATACAATGGCACAGTATCATCGAGCGCACTCCACTGTATGCCGATCAAGAGCACCTGTTTATCAAGCAAGTTCAAGTGGGACCCAACCAGCAATTCAATCATGTGCGGATGAACATTTATCCCGATGGGGGGGTCAGTCGCCTAAGAATTCTGGGTTTTCCCAATTGGGAAAAGACGGGCTCGTAGCCTCAATAATATGAGCGTCGAAACCCTCAACACTATGAATGCGAAAACCGCCAGCCACAGCTTTCGCCAGTGCTGCACCAGCCAGGCCTGGATCGAAAATATGGTAGCTTCACGCCCTTACGATTCTGCCCAGGCGGTGATCGAAGCTGCGGACAAAAACTGGCTTGGACTGCAAGAACAGGATTATCTAGAGGCCTTCGATGGACACCCCAAGATTGGTGATGTGGGCTCTCTAAAAGCAAAGTATTCCAACACAAAAGAGCTGGCTGCCGGTGAGCAATCGCTGGTGGAAGTGGCCACAGATGACGTTATTCAGGCGTTGAGTGACGGCAATACTGCCTATCAAGAAAAATTCGGATTTATCTTTATCGTTTGCGCAACCGGGAAAAGTGCCGCTCAGATGCTTTCGCTACTCAATGCCAGGCTTCCCAATAGCCGGGAACTAGAGCTCACTAACGCCGCGGAAGAGCAGCGCAGAATATTTCAGATCAGATTGGAGAAGCTGCTATGAGCCAGATCACTACCCACATCTTGGATACTGCAAACGGCTGCCCTGCCCCGGGCGTAACGATCACACTTTACCAGCGAGCCGATCAGGATTGGATCAAAGTAAGTAGCGGTCAGACCAACGAGGACGGTCGGGTGCCAGAGCTTTGCCCCGGTGGAGATGTTTTACCCAGTGGTACCTATCGCATGCATTTCGCGGTCAGTGATTATTTCGAGGCTATCACAGCGCCCGTGTTTTACCCCTGGGCCGAGGTTGTGTTCAACATCGACGGCGACGGACAGCACTACCACATACCTCTACTGCTAGCCCCCTACGGCTATTCCACCTACAGAGGAAGTTAAATGTCGCGAATCGATCTAAAACTGGAACCTTTAACTGCAGAAGCCTTCGCGCCCTATGGCGATGTCATGGAAGTTAGCGATGCCAATCAGCTGATTCCCATCAACTACGGCAATACGCAGCGCCATCACAACTTAGCCAACGTTGATGTAAGCGACGACAAGGGTGGAGCTATCATCAGCATCTTTCGCAGCGTTCCCGTGCAACTTCCCTTTAACGTCAAGATCATGGAGCGCCATCCACTGGGCAGCCAGGCCTTTATGCCACTAACTGGAAACGCCTACGTTGTAGTGGTAGCGAAAGCGGGAGAATTTGAAGCCGGCGCTCTACGAGCATTTTTTGCGAAATCTGACCAAGGTGTGAACTACCATAGGGGGACTTGGCACCACTACTGCCTGGGGCTGAGCATCACTACTGATTTTCTGGTGATCGACAGAGGTGGCGAAGGCCCCAACTGTGATGAAGTCAAACTGCCACTGGACATGGAAGTGTATGTTGATCACTAAACCTAACCTCAAGGCCTCGTAACATGGAAGCATATCGAGCAGAAGTTTTGCACTTCATCGACGACCCCGATCAGGTTTCCGAAGATGACGCCTATCGCTATTTCGCCGACGGCATGCTGATTGTGGATGAAGGACGCGTGGTAGCTGCAGGATCTGCCGAAGAACTGCTTCGAACTCTTTCAAAAGATACCGTCGTCACAGAATACCCCAACTCGCTGATAATGCCGGGGATGATCGACACCCACATTCACTATCCGCAAACAGAGATCGTGGCGGCCTACGGCGAACAACTTCTAGAATGGCTGGAAACCTATACGTTCCCCGTTGAATCCAAGTTTGCCGACGCAGAATACGCGAGAAAAATCGCAGACCGATTTCTGAATGAGCTACTGCGCTGCGGCACCACCACGGCTCTAGTTTTTGGAACGGTTCACAAGGAATCCGTGGACGCCTTCTTCGAAGCTTGCCAGGAGCGCAATCTGCGCATGATCGCCGGAAAAGTCATGATGGACAGAAATGCCCCGGACTATCTCGTGGACACTGCACAAAGCTCCTATGACGACAGCAAGGCACTAATCGAAAAGTGGCACAACAAGGGCCGCTTGCGCTATGCCGTCACCCCACGATTTTCGCCGACTTCTACGCCGGAGCAGTTAGCTAAAGCTGGCCAATTACTGGTAGAACACCCCGATGTCTACATGCACACACATCTGTCTGAGAGTGCCAATGAAGTCGTTTGGGTACAGGAACTGTTCCCGGACAGCGACCACTATCTGCACACCTACGACAAAGCCGGCTTACTGGGCCGACGCAGCGTATTTGCGCATTGCATACACCTTAATGATGACGAGTGGGACCGTCTGGAAGAAACCCAGTCCAACATTGCTTTCTGTCCTACTTCAAATCTCTTCCTGGGTAGCGGCTTATTCAACTTGAAGCGGGCAGTAGAGAAAAATATCGGCGTGGGGATTGGCACCGACATAGGGGGCGGAACAAGTTTTTCAATTTTGCAGACCCTCGGAGAAGCCTACAAAGTCCAGCAATTGCGTGGTGATAAACTGACTGCCCTTAAAGCATTTTATCTGGCCACCCTCGGTGGTGCTCGAGCACTCGATATGGAAGACCTCATAGGAAATTTTGGGCCGGGAAAAGAAGCCGATTTTGTCGTTCTGGATAAGGCTTCTACTCCGCTGCTCGAGTTCAGGTTGGGCCATTGCAAGAACCTTTTGGAAACACTGTTCGTGTTGGCCATCATGGGTGACGACCGCTCTATCGCGGCAACCTATTCCGCCGGCAAAAAAGTTCACAGCAAAGTCTAACAAGCAGGCATAATTTAGCAGGCAACACACTATGGAAAGTTATCTACTTGAATGGCTACAGCTCGTTTTTCGCTGGCTACACCTGATTACCGGGATCGCCTGGATTGGTGCTTCCTTTTATTTTGTCTGGTTGGACAATAGCCTGAAAGAGCCCCCTCAATGGAAAAAAGACAAAGGAATTAAAGGCGACCTTTGGTCAATTCACGGCGGCGGGATCTATGAGGTTGCCAAGTACGAACTGGCACCGGAGAAAATGCCCGAGACCCTGCACTGGTTCAAGTGGGAGGCCTATACTACCTGGCTAACCGGCATGGTGCTGTTGATTGTAATCTTCTATCTCGGTGCCGACTCTTATCTGATCGACAAACGTGTTGCAGATCTCACTCAAGCGCAAGCCATAGGTCTGGGGCTGGGCTTCCTTGTCTCTGGTTGGGTTATTTATGAAGTCCTGTGTAGTACACCGTTGGCAAAGAACGGTTATGCCATTGGCGGTGTATTGATAGGCATCGCTGTGGTTTACGCCTATGCGCTAACCCATTTATTCAGCGGCAGAGGCGCCTACATTCATATGGGCGCGGTTATCGGTACCATCATGGTGGGCAACGTTTTTCGCGTGATCATGCCATCGCAACGAGCCCTAGTCGCGGCCATCGAAAAAGGCGAGCCACCCGACCCAGCGTGGGGCGCAAAGGCTAAACTGCACTCGACACACAACAACTACTTAACGCTTCCACTTTTGTTCATCATGATTAGCAACCACTACCCCATGACCTACTCTCATGAGCACAGCTGGTTGGTGTTGCTGGCGATTATCGCAATCACCGCTTTCGCACGGCATTACTTTAATTTGCAACACAAGGGTATCAAGCGTCCGATTATCCTGGTGGTCGCCGCGATAGCTGCGGCTACCCTGGCGTATGCAATTTCCCCCAAACCAGTCGTTAGCGAGCGCGCAAGCACAGCCAAATTTGAAACGTCAGAAATATCCAATGTGAAAAATATTTTGACCCAGCGATGTGCCACCTGCCATTCCGCTGTGCCCAGTGATGATGTATTTACAACGGCACCTTTGGGTATGATGCTGGACACCATCGATGAAATGCAGCAATGGGCACCTCTCATAAAAACGCGATCAGTGGACACACAAAACATGCCCTTCATGAATAAGACTCAAATGACCGATGAGGAGCGCGCTATCGTTGCCGCATGGATCGCCGCAGGCGCACCCAAGGAGTAAACGGAAGCGTGCTATGCGTGTTTTTGCTGGTCCAGCTTTTTGCGCAGTGCAGCTACCTCGGGCTTATGCAGGCGAATTTCTTCATCCGACAGGCCGTGCAGTTCGTGTGGGAAAACCAGCCACTTGTCGGTCTCATACAGAAAAAAGTCCGGTTTCATATCGGTTTGATTGTTATCGGGTTTAAAATAAGGAGTGGCGACTTTGACGTCCGGCATATTCTTTCGGCATTCTTCCCCCAGATCCTTGATCACCTGCTGGATACTCAGACCCGTGTCAAATACATCGTCAACCAGCAACAGTGAATCTTCTGCATTAACGTGCTTAACAATATAATTCAAACCGTGGACACGTACATGGCGATTACGACTTTCAATGCCGGAGTAGGAAGAGGTTCTGATGGCGATGTGGTCGGTTTCTATACCCGAAACATCCAACAGTTCCTGAACGGCAATACCCACCGGTGCACCACCCCGCCAAACACCCACGATGTAATTAGGCCGGTAACCACTTTCGACAATCGCCAGGGCCAGCTTAAAAGAATCGTCAAGCAGTTCCTGAGCCGTGATAAATCGCTTTACTGCCATGTCGTTCACTCGCACGAAAACCACACTATAATAGCTATGCTAGCAACTGACCAGATAAGGAAATATTTATGAGTGTCTATCACCAGCAAGTCCATTGTCATAGAGACGAGATAGACATGGATTTTTGGCGCAAACCGGAAGGCGTTGCTATTGCAGACGATGACCTGAGCTTTCTGCTGATCCCCGACGAGGTTGAAGCCATCGCCACCTTCGAGCTTTCACAGCAGGTGCACCGCTATCAAAAGGACAACATTTCTTCTGGGCAGCTAATTACGAAGGCATTGATTGTCACGATGGGGGGTATGCTGCCCGGTGTGTTGCTCTATGACCACCTCGTGGATGGACGAGATGTCGGCATTCCTAAAATCGAGTTTGGCACCATCGGCGTGTCACTCTACAAAGGCCCCGGGGTTCGCTATGACAATCCACTGGTCCAACACGGCATATCCATCCCAATCAGCGGCGAGACGGTATTGATCATCGACGATTTGGGCGATTGTGGCGGAACGATGGCGTTTCTCACTCAATACATCGCAGATAGTGGCGCTTTAAAAGTCCTTAACCTGGCCATGTATATGAAGCCCGTGGCGATGAAAACCTGCGCTGCAGATTTTTGGTTTGGAGAAACACCGCAGGATACCTGGATTATCACACCGCGAGAACGCGTTGAAACGATGGTGAAACGGGTGCCTGTGTGGAAGGAGCGTGGTGCGAGCGAGCAAGAGTGTTACCGACGCTTGGTCGAAGTCATCGGTTACCCCAGTGCTTTAACAGATTATTATCTGCCTCGGATTTACCCCCGGAGTGAGATCAATTCTTGACACATGTGTCACATGGTCGCAAAGTTAAATTTCGCAACTGTCGCTACTTAGAAAAGGCTGGAATAAAATCGTGACTAGCAAGGGTGCCTATAAAGTCGGCAAAATCCGCAAGGACAACGAGAGAGTTATATTGCTTGCTGCCGAGAAAGAATTTGCGACACGAGGATTCAACGGCGCCTCTATGAACCGGATCGCCCAGGGGGCTGGTGTCGCCAGAACCAACGTTCACTACTATTTCAAAAACAAAGAAGATTTATACGCCCGAGTTCTCACTGACGTTATCCAAATGTGGGGGAGCTCCTTCGATCAAATCAGTAGCGACGACGATCCAGGGGAGGCACTGGAGTCTTACATTCAAGCAAAAGTCGCCTATTCAAAAACCAACCCACTCGCCTCGCGTATATTTGCCAGCGAAATGTTGCACGGCGCTCCAGTACTGGGAAGTTATCTCAAAAAAGACCATCGAGACTGGATGAATAGCAAAGCGGAGATCATAAATAGTTGGGTTGCGCAGGGAAAAATGGACCCCGTGAATCCGTTCTATCTCATTTTCATGATTTGGGCCTCGACCCAACACTATGCGGACTTCGAGGTTCAGGTGAAAACAGTACTGGGTAAACCGCGTCTAGCGGCTACTGATTTCGACGACATAGCTGATAATCTGACTCACATCATCCTCAAAGGTTGCGGTATAAAAACTGGCAGCACTTACACTGGCCCAGACGACAAAGTGCCCTGAGGTGGACTATCACTATTTGATACCGCCCGTCAGTTGCTGGCGAGTTCTTTCAAAATAATACTCCAGTGGTTCAGTCCATCGTAGAGCGCTTTTTTTGGTAAGCGTTCGTTGAGGCCATGAGCAAAATCATCGTCCGGGTTCATAAATTTAGAACTGACTGCGAGCGTCGGAATACCGGCGTTGCGGAAATGCATGCCGTCGGTAGCACCGGTTGACATGTAACCGATAATTTTCAAACCCTCGTAGCGAACATGAACCGCCTTTGCCAGCGCCGCCATTACATCCGGTCTGAGTTCTGAGATGGGGCTTTCCGTCACTTCATCCAGCTGATTAAACTCAACAGCCTCATTTTCCACAACTTTGCGGAGTGTTTCCTCAACCTCGGCTACCGGATCTCCAGGATAAACTCGACAGTTTAGCGTTACGGTGGCCGACTGCGGCAGCGCATTCTCCGCGTGTCCGCCGTTAAGCATAGTGGCAACGCAGGTGGTTCGAGTCACACCGACGTAAGAGGACTCCAACGCCAGTCTATCCGACGCGGTTGTGTCCTTGGGATTGTGTGCAAATCGAATCATGGCATCACCCAGCTCACCTCCTTTGCGCTTACCGGTTTCCTCAAAGTAAGCCAGTGTCATTTCGTTCCATCGCACTGGAAACTGATATTCCTGAATTTTAGTAACAGCCCGAGCCAGATCATAGATAGCGTTGTCGGGTCTAGGTCTGGAGCTGTGCCCACCGGGATTTCGCACAGTGAGGTCCCAGGTGACATAGGTTTTTTCAGCGGCCTGCACATTGTACGAAATGGCTTTGCCGGTTTTTGACAGAGTGCCTCCCCCCGCATCCGAGTTCAGTGCAAATTCAGCTTTGGCTAAATCTGGCCGCTCGTTGGCCAGCATTTTTGTGGTTTTCATACTGGATTCTTCATCCCCGGTAAAGGCAATGATGAGGTCTCTATTGGGAACAAATCCCTGCTTTTTCAGACGAATAAATGTGGAGGTAAGCTGGGTCACACCAAACTTGTTGTCTATTGTGCCCCTGCCATAGAAAAACGTATCGTCTTCGGTTAACTCAAAGGGAGGACGCTCCCAGTCCTTTGCAAGAGCCTCAACCACATCCATATGGCCTAGCAGCAAAATAGGCGCCTTATCCGATGACCCATCACCTCTATAGGTCACCACCAAGGCCACTGTATCGTCCAGCGGCAGTACTTCGATGTCTTTTGCGTCAAACCCAGCCAAGCGCAGTTCGCCCGCCAAGTAGTTCGCTACTTTGGCTACATTACCTAAATTTTTCGCGGACTCTATGCCAATGAGAGTACGATAGATCTCGAGCGTTTTTTGAGCATGCGCGGTCGGAATATCTTCAGCATAGGCAAAAATTGAAAAAAATAGTGCGCTCACCAAGACATAAACAGCTTTCATAAATACCTCCAAATATTTGTTTCAGTCTATTTGGAAAAATCCCACGCGTCATGCCTTATTTGCGCTAGGCTGGGGTCATGTTCAAAGGATTTAAAACCGTTTGGCTGCTGGCATGTGCCAACGCCATTATAATGTCTGCCTCGCCGATGGTGCTGCTGATCGGCAGCATCATTGGCGCTAAATTGGCACCGTCTGAACAGCTGGCTACGCTGCCGATAGCGCTGATGGTCATTGGCACCGCTATTGGTGTAATACCCGCTTCCAGAGGCATGGCTAAATTCGGACGAAAAACTACTTTTTTAGTCTTCGTGTCCTTCGGCATCGCCACTTTGTTACTCTCTGCCAAAGCCCTTGCAGAGCAGAGTTTTATGGTTTTTTGTCTGTCATCAGCAATGTTAGGATTTACCAACGCCGCAATTTATCAGCTTCGATTTGCCGCCATGGAATCGGTGCCCCTGGCAAAGGGCCCTACCGCCGCGTCTATCATCATGTGCTCAGGAATCGTATCCGCATTTCTGGGTCCAGAACTGGCTGTGCTAGGTCGCACACTTTCCAAAGTTGAGTATCAAGGCTCGTTTTGGCTAGCCACCGTATCAATGCTGTGCGGCGCACTGATCCTTATGTTTTACCGTCCCGCTGCGCAAACGGTGGCACCAATCCGAGGTGAGGCAAGACCCTTGCGGGTTATGCTCCAAAATCCCACACTGGTGCTCGCCATAAGCAGTGCAGTCGCCGGCTTTGTGATCATGTCGTTTGTGATGACGGCTACGCCCATCAGCATGCACCTTCATCAAGGACACAGCCTGGAAGATACCAAATGGGTTTTGCAATCCCATGTCGCCGCCATGTTTTTACCGTCTTTGTTCACGGTGTGGCTGTTCAAGACCCTCAGCATTCGCGGACTCATGAGTGCTGGCCTGGCGTGTTTCATAGCAACAGTAGCGATTGGACTGGTCGACGCCACGGTAATGGGATACTGGGGACAATTGGTGATGTTGGGGATCGGCTGGAATTTTCTATTCGTGTCGGGAACGGCGCTACTCCCCACCGCCCACGAACCCGGAGAACAGTTTCGCGCGCAGGCCCTAAACGACTCCGTGGTGTTTACCGCTCAAGCTATCGCCTCACTGACCGCCGGACTGGCCATCACCTACATGAGCTGGGAGGGCATGCTGCTGATGTGCTGCGTTCCGATAGCCTTCATCGTCGTTTTAATGTGGCGGCAGCATCTTAACCCGCCCAGCGGGTCAGAAGCTTCTTTATAGCTCTACTTGAAGGTATCGCAGTTACCTATATCACCGGATTCAAACCCTGCTCTAAACCACTGGACTCTCTGGGCTGAGGTTCCATGGGTAAAACTATCGGGGACAACACGGCGTCCCGCATCTCTTTGCAGACGATCATCACCAATGGCGGTCGCCGCAGTGAGCGCCTCTTCAAGATCGCCAGCATCGAGCAGCGCCCTATCAATATTAGCCGCATAGCCCCACAACCCGGCGAAGCAATCGGCCTGAAGCTCCTGCTTAACCGACAGCGCATTGGTCTGGGCCTCTGACTTACCCCGCTTGGCTTGACGCACCTGATCGCTCACGCCCAATAGAGTCTGTACGTGGTGGCCAACCTCGTGAGCCACCACATAGGCCTGTGCAAAATCTCCGGGCGCCCCGTGGCGGTTTTTTAAATCGCTGAAGAAAGACAAATCAATATACAACTGACGATCACCGGGACAATAGAACGGCCCCACCGCCGCCGAGGCCATGCCGCAGGCCGAATTGACGTTACCGCTGAACAAAACCAGTTTGGGTTCTTCGTAGGTTTTTCCCAGTTTGTTGAAGATTATATTCCAGGTATCTTCGGTATCTGCCAGCACTACCGATACAAACTCACCCAACTCCAGCTGTTCATCGGAGATTTTCTGAGGGCTGTTTTGCGCGACGGAACTGCCACCACCACCGAGCAACATGGGCAAAAGGTCAATGCCCAGCATTCGACTACCGAAAAACACGGCGACACCCACTATGAGTACGGTCCTGCCTGTCTTGGATTTTATTAATGACGGAAGGAACCGCAACAATAGCGGTGCCGCACCCGCCGCGGCGCCTGCGGACACTCGTTGCCCTCTGCGATCCTCTACATTGTTACTGCGTCTTCCACCTTTCCACTGCATTTACTTATCTCCTTATTCTGGGTAGACCAGCCCGTGCAAATTAGCGTTGAGGTTCTCCAGTGCTGCCTGCGCCATCACGGCTGTATAGTTCATATCCTGCCTCGAGGCCAATCCAAGACTAACGGCCTTGCGGGCTGCTCCCTCAACATCAAAGTTTACGTCACAATCGAAAGTTTCCGACAGCCATTGCTCAATACGGGTATCCAGTTCAGCAATAGAGATCGAAGTATCAGTACTCAAAAAACTGTAGACCAAAAACACCTCTTTAACCTCCTCGTCTGACGCTGTGTCCAGCAGTTGCTGTATAGCGCCGCTATTGTTATCAAGGCTTTTAAAATACAGGTTTTCCGTCAGTACCTTTAAAAAATTAAGCCTGCGGTTTTTTAAAGCGCCGAACTGCCTCCACAAATGTCCTCCTAGCGCAAATAGCCCCACACCCAGCGCAATCAGGACCCCCTGATCCAGTTCTACAGGTTCTTCTGACATACCCAGCCAGAAGGCCAGTAAGGAGCCAATCAACAGCAAGGTGGGACCCAGTTTGGTCAGCAGAACTGCCGCACCACCAATGACGGCAGGAACACCAATGATCAGTTTGTCCTTTAAGCGCATCCGCACCTGAGGCTCGGGAAGCAGTATTTCGATGTCGTGACGCGGTACATTCTGAAACAGTTTCAGGTGCACATCACTTCCAGCGGTGTTTTCACTAAACACCAGGGCCACCCGATCGTAATTGACGAAATCCACTTCGCGCTCGCCAAATCGTCCCAGCCAGCGCTTCAGTTTCATCGTTCTAGGTTGCGCGCCGCGACGGAAGACCATAAGACGGTCGTAATCATCCAGATTCACCGACACACTCAGATCAAACAGGGCCTGCTCTTCCATCGCTTTTTTGATATCCTCAATGGACAACTCGCGATAATTTGCCGCCTCTAACAACAGCGATATCTGATCAAAAAACTGTGCCTTTAACTCGGCTCTATGCTGTGGTGCGATCACCGGCCGTCCTACCCTGGCGCTAGGATTGAAATGCCTATAGAGCGATTTCAGGTGTTCTGATTGCCGGCCAAATTGCAGTAAATAATAGGTATTAATTTGTCTGGCGAGCTGCCCATATAGACCGACACTGTCTCCCTCACACCGGAGTAGCTGTTTCTGGACGATATCAGACAAGTGGACGGCTATATATTGGCTATCTTCAGGGGGCAATGACGGTTCCTTAATCTTCATGTAATCTGTAGCAAATAATAGCATCTGAACACTATCAAAGTGTCAGCGAGTTATGTTCTTCCGCTTACGGTTAATTTATTAGACACGGGAAAATCAATTCAAATGGAAAACGGTATTCTTATCGGTGGCTGTGAATCAGGAAAAGTCTTCCTCAATCCGCGCTACGCCAATCGACATGGCTTAATTGCCGGAGCGACCGGCACCGGTAAAACAGTCACCTTGCAATGTCTAGCCGAGGGTTTTTCCGACCTTGGTGTGCCGGTTTTTCTGGCCGACATCAAGGGTGATATTTCCGGCATCAGCCAAAGTGGCAAGCCCCATCCCAAGGTGGACGAACGCGTCGAGAAAATAGGCATAGAGAACTACATTCAGCGCGGTTATCCGGTTGCCTTCTGGGACGTATTCGGCACTCAGGGAACACCAGTTCGCTCTACGATCACAGAGATGGGCCCACAGCTTATATCACGCCTGCTAGACTTGAACGAAACCCAGGAGAGTATTATCACCCTGGTATTTGAATTCGCCGATAATGAGGGGATGCTGCTAGTCGATATAGCGGATCTGCGCACCAGTCTGGAGTACCTGGGAACAAATGGCAAAGACCTGGGCATCGGCTACAGTATTTCGAAAGCCTCTGTAAATGCTATTTTGAGACGGCTGTTGATGTTAGAACGCGAAGGCGGTGACCATTTTTTTGGGGAACCGGCTCTGCGTCTTGAGGATTTAATGCAAACCGCCAGAGACGGCCGCGGCATGATCAATGTTTTAGCCGCAGATACTCTTGTTCGTAGCCCTCGGGTATACTCCACTTTTTTACTTTGGCTGCTATCTGAGCTTTTCGAAAACCTGCCGGAACTCGGCGATCCGGAACAGCCTGTGATGGTGTTTTTCTTCGACGAGGCACATCTGCTGTTTCGCGATGCGCCAAAAGCGCTGCTGGAAAAGATAGAGCAAGTCGTTCGACTTATTCGCTCCAAGGGTGTGGGCATTTATTTCATTAGCCAAAGCCCCGGAGATATTCCGGATAGCGTTTTGGGACAACTGGGCAATCGGGTACAGCACGCGTTGCGGGCCTACACACCCAAGGAACAGAAAGTGGTACGGGTTGCAGCGCAGTCTTTCAGGGCCAACCCAAAGCTAGACACCGTTCAAACGATTACTGAGATGGGTGTCGGCGAAGCCCTGGTTTCCACACTCCAGGATAAAGGTGTTCCCAGCCCTGTTGAACGCGTGCTGGTAAGGCCTCCGCACTCCCGTATGGGCCCTGCCTCAAAGGCTGAACGTAAAGCCATACTTGACCAGGACACCAATATGCGTCGCTATGGTGAGTCCTTCGACCCAAGATCAGCCCATGAAGTGCTTCTTGAAAAAACGGCGGAGCGACAAAAGCGACAGGAAAAAGCTGAGCTGGAAGAGCGAGAAGCAAAAGAGCAATCAAAATCAACTTCCCGCAGCAGCTCACGGCAAACACCGACCGAGGCATTTATTAAAAGCATGGTCCGCAGTCTGGGCAGCGCAGTAGGCCGAGGTCTAAGCAAAAAACTCTTTCGCGGGATCTTGGGATCACTGCTCAAGTAATCTCAATAGTGCGCTAAAACTCGTACTCCAACACCGCGCGCAATGTGTAGTCGGCGGTGTCTTTGTCAAACCCGAGTATGACCCCAGCCTCCCAGCGCAGGGCCTTCCTGTTTCCGAGGCGCTCTGCGCCGGTAATCACCGGACCGATTCCGCGAGTGTCCTGGCCCAGGTACAGTTCAAGGGCCGGCTCAAAGCGCGGGGAGTAACGGTATCGAGTTTGCAGCGCCAGAAAAGTTTCCACCTCGTTGTCGATATCACTGCCCCATTCGTAGACTAATCCGAGATTAGCCGTTGCGCTGAAGCGTCCAAACTCTTTTTCTAACAGCACTGCAGTCGAGTACTCCCAAATATCGATATCAGACTCTCTTTCGAACTCAAATAGCAGCGCCCAATCAAGGAAAAGCTCGCCCTGCTCCGATAACTGCCACAGTATTTCCACCTCATAGGCCTCAGTAGAAAAGCTGGTATCAGAGTTTTGTTCTCCTATTAGGTAGATTTCAGCGAAGACAGTTTCAGCAATCGCCTTACCAAAACCCAAACGGTGGGTTTGTGCTCGTTGTTCACCGGTTACACGGTCTTCGTCCTGGTGAATCATTCTCCACTCAAGTTCCCACTCCAGGGGTTCTACATAGGGATGATAAACCTTGTCGATAACGGTGCCATCGGCCAGTGCACCATGACTGAAAAAGCCGAGGCACAGGCCCGCAAGAACGTCTTTTACGGATTTTTTAGCGCAGGTCGACATGCCGTCCTCGATAGCGAGATAAATAATAAACGAC
>JBLGAR010000111.1:0-14981 GCA_047612385.1 Cryomorphaceae bacterium
AAAACAAGTGGATGGCGTCGGATTTCGACGGCGCCTTCGCACAATTTGTAGTAGTGCCCGCAGATGAGGTTTTTCCCATTGAGTGCGACTGGTCCGACGAGGAACTCGCGACCTTGCCCTGTGCTTATGGAACAGCAGAAAATATGTTGCACCGGGCGGGAATTGGCAGCGGCGACCGAGTTTTGGTGACCGGAGCTTCGGGCGGGGTTGGGTCCGCTGTGGTGCAGCTGGCAAAGCGACGAGGGGCCACCATAGTCGGTGTTGCGGCAGAATTTAAACACCCGCAAATTCTTAATCTTGGTGCGCAGCAGATGCTGACCCGGGATGCAGATCCAGTCTCCGCCCTGGGAGAGAATTCTATCGATGCTGTTTTTGATAACGTGGGTGGAGAGGGATTTAGCCGTTTGCTGGATGTGCTCAGACGCGGGGGCAAGTATGTTTCCTCCGGCGCTATTGGCGGGCCCTTGGTCACCTTAGATATGCGCACCTTCTATTTAAAAGATCTTAGCCTGATGGGTTGTACTGCGTGGGACGAACCGATCTTTCCCAACTTGATTTCTTATGTGGAACACGGTGAGATAGTACCGGTGCTTGCCCGTACCTTTGCGCTGAAGGACATCGCCCATGCGCAACAGGAATTTCTCAAGAAGGACCATGTGGGCAATTTCGTCTTGGTTCCGCCTGTGCCTGAGCCGAAGTCATCAGCGTATTGATTAAACGCTTTATAAGCCTTGCTCTGATGTTGCTGCTCGCCAGTTGCGGGCGAATCGATGTGCTGCTGAGCGAACCGGCTACTACAGGGCAGCAGTGGTGACAGAGGATGCCCTGCCTTGATATTTTTGTTATCGGCGTCGTACTCGACCAGCCACTTTCAACGGCGTTGGTTTATCTGCTGGGGGCGATGTGGATTTGGGCGGGGTTTCAGTTTTGGAAAAGCCGCGAAGACCTGGCTAGTAAGTACTGGTGTGCCGTTGCAATGTTACTCGGTGGTATCGGGGCTTTCCTGGCCGGCACCAGTTATCAGGCCTTTGGTTTTGAACTCAAATGCGCCGGTCGCGATACCTGCACCTCGACCAGCTGGTGGTAGATTTTTACATGTCTTTCCAGGTGGCTTGCTTCAATGCGATGCTTGTCGCAGTTTCCTTCTCCTCAACGAAGGGAATTTTACGGCGTGTGCTATTAGTTTATGCAGCGGCTAATTATTTGGGTCACCATGTTATTCTGATGATAGGGTTGGTGTTGCTCGATCGCTTTTTCCTGTCCTACGAAATGGTCGTGCTGTTTATCACACCAACGTTCGCGATCTTTTCTATCGTCAACGGTTTCCGGTTTTTCAAACATCGGGATCCACAGGATTTGGTAATGCTCGGATCGTGGGCAATACTTGCGATGACCAATGTCGCGTATTACGCCTATTTTTCTCGAGGCTACACACAGACTTTGTGGGAGCACGGTATCTGGTTCAGTGAGAACGATGTTCTCCATATTTTGGTTCTGTTATGGGTGATCTATGCAGGGTGGGTTGTCTCGAAGAAAGTCAGGGACTACGTTTGATAGGTTTTTAAAAGGATATTGATATGCAGATTGTGCTTCGAATCTCCAAATGGCTTGGCGCTGTGTTGCTCCTGCTGGCGATATTTTTTTACTTCAATGCCCGCAGTGGCCTTAAGCTTCTTGACGAGCACGCGAGGGCGGAACTGGGCGGAAACTATCTTTCTATCCCTCAAGGTGTGCTGTCTTATACCTTGGAGGGTCCGGCCGAAGCGCCCTTGGTTATTTTGGTCCATGGGTTTAGTACACCGAAGTTTGTCTGGGAGCAAGTCACAGCTGTTTTGTTGGACGCGGGCCATCGAGTGTTGACCTATGACCATTTCGGGCGGGGATTTTCAGACCGCCCAGATGGTCCCTATGATTCCGCATTTTACCAAAGTGAGTTGACGGGTTTGATCCAGGGTCTTGATTTGGAGACACCCTTGACGCTTGTAGGCTATTCTATGGGTGGTGCCAATGTGGTCGATTTCGCAGCATCTAACCCGGCACTGGTTGATCAACTGGTATTGATCGCGCCCGCAGGGTATATGCCTAACTCAGGCTCGATCTCGCTTTTGGGTGCACCCGTATTAGGTGAATGGCTGGCCACTGTCTTTGGCAAACAATATGCGTTAAGCAGTATTCGGCAAGAAGTTGAAGTGGGACTTGCGCCGCCCGATATGGCGGCCAAGTTTGAGCAGCAGGCTCAGTTCGACGGCTATACTCAGGCACTGCTTTCCACTTTGCGGAGCTTCCCTATGGCTGATCAGGCGCATCGCTACAAAATTATCGGCGACGCTGGAATTCCAGTGACCGCGATTTGGGGTACTGACGATCAGGTGGTTCCCTTTAGTGGGGCCCAGTTGATGCTCAAGGATGTGCCGCAGCTGGATTTAGTGTCGATTGTCGGTGGCAATCACAATATGACCTATTCACGGGCAGGCGAGATAGCCCAGCAGATAGTGTGGGCACTTTCTGGCGATGGCAGATGATCTATTGATCATCGCCGCCTATAATAGTGCACCGTTCCAAGCAAAAATAAAAATCCGCTCAGAGGAATTGTAGGTGCTATTAAAACTGTTTCCCGGCTTGATATGGTTGCAGGACTATCATCGCGGCACTTTCAAAAGCGATTTGTTCTCTGGCATTACGATTGCGGCGATGCTGATACCGCAGAGCATGGGTTATGCCGTGGTGGCGGGTCTGCCGGCTGAGTATGGATTGTACGCTTGCATTTTTCCTCCTGTTCTCTATGCGCTGATGGGCAGTTCCAATAAGATTTCGATTGGCCCGGTCGCGCTAGACTCGATATTGATTCTCTCTGGGCTTAGCGCCCTGGCGGAACCGGGGAGCGATTCTTATTTACATCTCGCTGTCGCCCTGACGTTAATGGTGGGGGCAATTCAACTGTTTTTCGGCATGATTAAATTTGGTTTTATCGCCAACTTTCTGTCCAATCCGGTCATTTTGGGTTACACCAGCGCGGCCGCTATTATCATAATCGGCAGTCAATTGGAGAATATTCTGGGAGTAGAGTCTGCCGGGGGTAATATTTTCAACCAGGCGTTTGGCTTTGCGCAGCACATCCAGAGTTGGCATTGGTTGACGGTGGGTATTGGGGCCGCAGGTCTCGTGTTCATGATTTTTCCGAAAAATATTTTCCCCAAACTCCCGCTCGGTTTGATTCTTCTGATTGTCGGGATGTTGTTTTCTGGTATCTGGAACGCTTCTGCTCATGGGGTCGATGTTATCGCTTCAATACCTCAAGGCTTACCAAGCCCTCATTTTCCAGGTATCACCCTTGATGAAATTATATCCTTGTTGCCCACTGCCTTAACGGTGGCGCTAATGGGTTATGTGGGCAGCATGTCTATCTGCAAAGCTCAGGAAAAACCCACTGATAAATTTAGCGTCAAACCCAATCAGGAACTGGTTGCTGTTGGTGTGGCTAATTTTGCAGGTGCTTTTTTTAGAGCGTTCCCGGTATCGGCCAGTTTTTCAAGAAGCGCTGCGTTTTTAGAAGCTGGGGCACTCACTCAAGTATCAGCTGTGGTTTCGTCTATAGTGATCGTCATCATTGTTTTATTCCTGACGCCGATGTTCGCAAGCTATCCACTGCCCAAGGCAATATTGGCGGCGATTATTATTGTCTCGGTGATGGGCTTATTCAAATACTCCCAAATGAAGGCGCTGTACAAACAGAACAAGAATGAATTTTTGCTAATGCTTGTGACGTTTTCATGCACTTTATTTTTGGGCGTTCAGGCGGGCCTCATTGCCGGCGTAGCGCTGTCCATTGCCAATGTCATTTACAACACCGCCACACCCCATATGACTGAGCTGGGGTCGATTTCTGGGGGTAGGTTGTTTCGAAATGTGAATCGCTTCGACGACGTTATCGTGCGTGAAGATTTGTTGATCTTCCGTTTTGATGCGCCGCTGTATTTTGCCAACAAGGACTATTTTGTAGAAAACCTGTATCGCTGGATGAAGAGTAGAGAGCCCGGGAAATTAACGGCAATCATCTTTGATGCGGAAGCCGTGAACAGTGTCGACAGCAGCGCAATTCAGATGCTGGAAAAACTGATCGCCCATCTGAAGCAGCAGGGAATCCGGCTTTACATCTCCAATGCGATCGGCCCTGTGAGGGATGCCCTGACCAATTCCTGTCTCTGCGAATACATATCTGAGAACTCCATGTTCCCCACTATTCACGACGCAATCGAACATATTGACCACGGTGTTTGCGCCGACGCTGGCATTGCCTTGCAAACCAATAACCCTGACTAAAATGGGCTAGCCCAGCGGCATGTCCTATTTTGGTTATATAAATCAATTCTCTAAACGGCAGCCTGAATAATTCACATGATGTTTCTCTGAGCATTAAAGCCGCGGCCGATCATTAAAAATACCGGTAAAGAGCCGCTAGCGCTGAGACTGACAAGGATGAATACCGCTATGAATCTCTCCCGCACCCTAACCACCGCCGCCCTGGCTGCTGTCCTAAGTACACCTGTCTTTGCTGCTCCGAATTTCGAAGGCTGTCACCAGCCCAAGAGTGGATTCGCCACTACTTTATGTACCAATACAAAAACCTGTGAGTCGCAGACCGGTATCTTTGATTTCATCCTGCGTAACGCCGATGCTGCTCTGGAAGCGCGTAAACTTGAAATTAGTGGAATACTTCGCGGACAAATCGGCGATGAGACTAATGCCTGCGGCCTGGTCAATGCAGAACATCTCCTGACAGATAGGGACATGAGAGGAAGCATCTCAACCGGGCCTGATGTTGCGTGTTTAAGCGGCGAGGGTGATTTCGTGAATACTTTGGGTATTGGGGAAGTCATCAAAGTGGTCAGTGGCGACGGCATCTACAGCAAAGTGATTGCTGGCGGTACTGTTACGCTGCGCGGCGAGCTGGGTTTGAAATCAGGCGTCAACCGGTTTGTGTTGGACGTCCAGGAAGGTGATGAGGTTTGTTTCTCTTCTTAGAGTAAGTGGAAATAGAGAGCCCTGGCCACCGTGGACCATTCGGGCTCACTTGCCAGAGCTTGGTCGATACTTCATGATTGCCCGACATTATTTCACGGACATTTTCATATGAATTCAAACCTTTGCGACGCAGCGGCCACACCTTGAAGCCGGTGGGGATAGGGGCACTCTCATTGCTGTTTATCGGTGCTGTTAGCTGGTTGCTGCTCGATCGCGAGCCGGTGAACACGTCACACAGCGTCGAGGTTAAGTCCTTGAAGTCCGCCGTAACCTCGACGACAGCCGGGTTGGTTGGGAAGGATTCTACGTCGGGTGTGGAAACCAGCAAAGTCATCAAGTTGCGCCAACGTATCGGTGACCTGAAAGTTGAGCTAAAAGAGCTTGTCGCCGAGCGCAGCAGCGCAGAGGCGCTGATGTGGCAAGCGGAGCGCGACATTGCTTCGCTCGAACGTTTTATCGAGGAAATCGAAGAGCGGGGAGAGGACCCGGTAGACTACGCGGACGAAGGGCTCGCCCTGTTTCGGCCTGCGTCCGATGCCTATCAGGATGCTTCAGACAAACTGGAGTTGGCCGCAACCCTGGAGCAAGCTGTTACCGATGAACTGGCCGCCGCTGAAATTGAACTGAAAAATATCTTTTTTAACTCAAATACCGAGCAATAAAAATGCCCACGTCCGTTTTGTGGTCGTGGGCATCTCGGGTCCGGGAATACGGTCAGCTCATGGAGCTTGACTGCAGACGTCGCCCCGCAGTGCTTCTGGTGTCTGTCCGGTTAAACCCTCGGTGAACTGGCAGCCGAAAAACGGATCAGCCACTGCGACGGGATCTAGGATGTCGTCACCCGCTGGCTTGACACCGTCGTTTACCCACAATACCAGGTCGTCGAAAGTGCGTATCAACTCTTCGCGAGAAAACTCACAATGGCTAACGGCGCGCGTGGCTCGTGACACAAGGAAGTTAGAGCGATTTCGGCTCGCCACTTCTCTTGCATAAATCTGCTGCATCGAGAATGGCACAAACAAATCACCCAGGGTATGAGTCGAGACCACCGGAACACTGATGCGTCCCCTAATCTTCGGAACTCGCTGCAGTACCAGAGGCTTCGACCTATTGACGCTGAAATCGCGGCTGATGCGAAGAATCGCGTCATTCAAAAGCTGCTCGTCGGCGTTCACGGCCGGGTCGCCATCCAATTGATAGACTCGTTCATCATTGTAGTAACCATTGCCCGACAGTACGCCATCACTCGTGCCGTCGTTGCCAGCGAAGCCGAACAGCAAAGTTTGGAAGAAAGGAAAAGCCACGTCGAAGATCGGGCGATCGCCACCGGATATCTGGCGGTTGAGGTCCTTGAGCTTCTCGCCCTGGGGGGTTAGCTGACTGGGAAACACATCAAACAAAGCCTCAGTTACGAGCGGTAGGGTGGTTGTGAGGTAGTCGTCTGCGGGCGGAAATTGCGACTGCACCTGCGGATTTATCTCTGCGGCGATGGCCTCAGCGCCGAATAGAAAATCGCCAAAATACTCGAACAACTCGGTGTCGCCCATCACACCACACATCGGTGCGGCACCATCGTAGAGAACACCACCGGAAAGCTTGCCCAAAATAGCGGCCAAGCGACGGCAAGTATTACCAGGAAGACCTGCCTGGCAGCGTTGGTTTGGATACATTTCAATCGCAGCACCGGTGACGTGCCCACCCATTGAGAACCCAGTGATCAGTGTGCGATTCGGTGCCTCGACATCCCTGGTGAAGATGCGCGCCAGTCGGTTGGTACTTTCGACGCCGGATTTCACGTCATAGCAGTTCTTGGAATAGCTGGACGCTGCCCAAGCATAGCCGCGTGCCAGGTAGTATTCTCGAAGCGGTGGATTGTCCACGGTTAGTGGCTCAAGGCCCCCATCATCGGTTAAGCAACCTCGAAACCCGTGGGCATACATAACGAGATCGCCGTTCCATTCCAGCGGCACCTCATAGCGGTAGATTGCCCCCTCGCTGTCAATGCCTTCTTTTAATACAGAAGTAAGCGGTGTGGGGTCGAAAGCTCCGGAATCACCGAGCGGAAAAACACGCTCGTCTTGTGTTGCTGATGTTGGTGCGGCGTAAGAGGGCAGCGTTGTTACAAGCATAGCTACCAGTATGAGAGTTATTCTAAGCACTATTATTATCTCCTGGTGAGGGCAAGATATATACTCGGTGGCTGCCGATTGACCCCATAACAGAGTCGCGTGCAGCATAGCCAACGGGTATTTGCGAGAAGCATAATACACCGATAGCGGCGACGAGCAAGTAGGGGGTTCAGTGGGCAAGCGATATTACGGAAGCGGTCATAACTTGGACAAAGATTTTTGTATAGGACGGCCGAAAAGTGGTCAGAGCAGATGTCAGCTTTGTGCTAAACGCGAGTTCTATCATCCGGTAGGGATTCAAATTCAATCGGTGTCTCCGATGAAAATTGTTACGGCTCCGCCGCTTATGCTGGCGTAGAATGTAGTGCAACGTACGCGCGTTCATCGAGGAGGCACCATGAAGCGAGATAGCGAAAAGTCGGACAGCGAGCTAGGTATGGGCGCGAAGATCACTCGGCGCGATCTTATTCAGGATGCTGGACTAGCGGCCCTGGGTCTTAGCCTGGGGGCACAGATACCGAGTGCCATCGCCAGCGCGTTAGACCCTGCGGCATCACCCGTGGTAGCTCTCACAGAGTATCCGGCAATTTATCCGCCCACGCGCACCGGTCTGCGAGGGTCACACCCCGGTGCCTTCGAAACAGCGCACGCTATTGCGAGAGAGGGCAAGTCTTTTACCAAGCCGCAGGTGTTGGAAGAAAACTACGATCTGGTTATTGTCGGTGCCGGTATTTCCGGGCTCGCAGCGGCGCATTTCTATCGTCAACGCTTTGGGCAGGACAGCAAAATCTTGCTGCTCGAGAACCACGATGATTTTGGTGGGCACGCTCGGCGCAATGAGTTTCATCAGGGTGGCCAGATGCGCCTGTCGCTTGGCGGCACGCACAATCTTGAATGGTGGAGTTTTAGTAATACGGTAAAAGCCTATCTTCTGCGGCTGGGCGTCGACACACAAAAGATGCTCGAAAAGAAGCAGTTCAATTACGGGCACACAGCGCCGAACAGTCCAGCAACCTGGTTTGATAAGGAAACTTATGGTGTTGATCGTTTGGTTGGAAAATTTTCACTCAGGGATGCTGAGGGCTTGTCACCCGGTCTGTTGGATCAGCTGCCGCTATCTGAGCGGTCGCTTAAAGAGCTAAAGCAATTTTTTGCAGCGCGCAGTAACGTGCTCGCTGAGATGGATGACGCCGAGGCAGAAGCCTACCTGCGATCGATCTCTTACCCGGCGTTTTTGCGTAATCATGGCGGACTTGGGGAAGAAGCTCTACAGTTGTTTAACAAGCTGGAGCACGGTAGTTGGGGTGTAGAAATTAGCGCGCTATCGGCGAAGGAGTGCATTGAAAGTGGCCTGCCGGGCGAGAATTTGCTGGGCCGCGAACCTGAGGCCTCAGAATTCGACTACCCGGCGGCAATGTGGCCCGATGGCAACTCCAGTCTTGCGCGGCTGCAGGTGTGTTCTTTGATTCCCAAAGCGGCCCCCGGGACGACCGCCGACAACGTCAGTTTGAGTACTGTGAACTATGCCGCACTCGATCTCCCAGACAGTTCGGTTCGCCTGCGTTTGAACTCTACCGTGGTACATGCGGCGAATCGTGATGGCGCGGTGGCGGTGAGCTATATCAAAGACGGTTCGCACTACCAGGTCAGCACCTGTCACTGCGTGATGGCTTGCTACCACGCGATTATTCCGCACCTGTGCCCAGATTTTCCTACGGCACAAAAGGAGGCAATGAAATACCAGGTCAAACGGCCATTAATTCTCACCAATGTCCTGATCCGCGACACGCATGCTCTGGACAAGTTAGGCATTGATTCGGTTAATTGTCCCGGTCGGATGCACTCGCGTTTGTTTACGTTCCGAGGGATAAACACCGGTGGCTATGAACATGACTTGAAGGATACTGGACCGGTATCTGTGGTTTTTTGGGGGTCCATATCGCCGCCGGCCGGTATCGATGAGGTTAAAGCGCAGCACCGCGCTTCACGAGCGATCATGCTTGAGCTTGGCTTTGAGGACTATGAGCGTGAGGTGCGAACGGTGCTCGATGGTTTGCTTGGACCGGCTGGTTTCGATGTTGAGAACGACATCCTCGCGATTACGGTAAATCGCTGGCCTCACGGTTACTCTTACGACTACCTGGACCTCTGGGATGAGGACTGGGCTCCCGGAGAAGCGCCGCACGAAATTGCGCGGCAAACCTTCGGCAGTATCGCAGTGGCCAACTCCGATGCCGGTGCCGATGCCTACACCCATGTAGCGATTGATCAGGCCGCTCGCGCGGTGAAGGACTTACCTGGCCCTAAAAATAACTAACAACCTATAGGATGAAACGATGAAGAACTTTCTTTTAGCAGCCTTTTTATTGAGCAACTTGATCGCTTTCGGCACTGCCGCTGCAGAGCCGGAATATACGAGGCTTGAGATGAAGATTGATGTTGAAAAATCAGCCAGTGAACTCTGGGCGATTGTGGGCGGGTATTGCGATATTCGGGTCTGGGCGAATCTCGAGTGCGAGATTGTTTCCGGTGACGGCAACATAGGCACTGTTCGAGTGCTACTCGGTGGAGCGATCACCGAGATCATGGTCGCCCAGACAGATCTTTCCTACGGGTATGCGCAGCCTATCGAGGAAGGTCAGTTTTATAATATTTATCATGGGTTTATGGAAGCAAGGCCCGTTGATGAAAAAAACTCGAAGCTCCTATACACCATAGTGTATGACCTATCAAACTTTCCTGATCAGGCTGCTAAAGACGCTGATATGGCGCAACGCCGCGGCCTGTTTGATGCAGCGTTAATGAATATTAAGAGGTTGGCGGAAGGTGGGCAGGTTACCGAATAAGCTTCGCTAAACCTGTTAAAAACAAGCGTTAAATGGGTGGCTCATGCTCTAGAAACGCTACCGCTGATCGACCAGTCTTTCTGCACTGGGGAAATCAGCTATTGCAAGGTCGGTGCGATGAGCCGCGTCGCGAGGCCAGGCAGTGAAGACTTCCTACTGATGATTGCCCAACACGGCACCACCAGCCATATGCAACAGATCGTTAGTAAAACCAGGGTGTTCAACAGTCCATAGAACGGCAGGGGGTAAAGCATCAAGCCGAGGTGGATCAGCAAAAAAAACCGAGAACTCGTTGTCTATCAGGGGAGCTACACGGTCAGTGTGGAGCAAGGCAACGCCGGAAAAGAGGAATCGCTCCTGGCTGTGATTTCATCTCGTCGATGCAACACATTGACTAAGCCGTTCTGCCACCGATCCCATATCGGTGCTTTTTTCGATTCGGTGTAATAAATTCTCGATCTCTTCTTCACCTGTAACATCCTCCTCTACAGGCCTGGAATCCAGGTATTGCATACACCGGTTGAATTCCAGGGCTAAAGCGGACTTGTAAAGGATGCCTTCTTTGTTCTAGTTGCAGCTGTACAGATTCTGCTATGCTGAGCCGTAGCTGCTTAGTCAAACCGAACGCTGACAACGTAATTACCCATTCTGAGAGAGATCTGAACAGCAGAATTGTCCCAGGAATTAACCATACAAGTTAACTGCCCAAATTGGTGGAATCGGAGAATGAATACATACAAGCGCCACAGATTCCCTCCAGACATAATTTCCTACGCTGTCTGGCTGTAGCATCGCTTCAACCTCAGCCATCCCGATGTCGAAGATCTCCTTGCTGAACGCGGCATCAGTGTCAGCCGAGAAGCGATCCGACTCTGGCACCCAAAGCACTCGCTGCTCTCATGGGGCAGGCTCTGCATCAAGTTTGGAGCGATTTATACTCCCCGGTTGAAACGGAAGCATCGAGGCTGCGGTGACCAACACTAAGGGGTTTGTCGGTAGTATTGTGCTAAACGAGGAGTAAAAGAACCAAAGACATCGATTTACCGCAGGTTACGTCTAAGGTTTAGGTTAAACATCATTTCACTAAGGTATACATGTCTATTAAAACTCTACTTTTTAAATGGTTATGTTCTTTTTTTATGGTTTGTACGTGTTTGTTTGTCAGTGGCAATGCCCGGGCTGGCGATGGCTTTTTCGATTTTAATTTTTATCCTTATTTAAGCGATGTCGATACCGACAGTGCCTTTACCCTTAATCTTGCCAAAAAGCTGCCCAAACGCTTTTCTTATTTCAGTTTGACCAATGTTTATAGCACCACCGGCGAAGATTATTTAAGTGATTCGTTGAGCTATTATACTGAGCAGAATCTGCGCTGGCAGGTGGCTGAAGATTCGCCATTTGATTTGACCTTGCAGATGAATTTTCGCAGTGGCAGTAACAATAATCGCCATCGCCTTGGGGTGCGCTGGCGCCTTAACAATACCCCTGCGCTGGCGTCATTTTTTGAGTCGCTGAGCCTGTCTTATTCTATTAACTTGCACGCGATTCAGTTTGACCACGAAGACGCCACGGTAATGCAGATGGAGCATGTGTTGATGATGAAGTTTCCATCCATCAGCAAGCGCTTGTATCTTGCGGCGTTTGCCGACCAAACGTTTAACCAAAACTTGCCCTCTGGGATGCCCAAAAATCCCGTCGTAGCCGAGATCCAATTGGGGGTTCTCTTGGTCGGCAGTCTGTATTTTATTAGTGAATATCGGCTAAATCAGTATCGGCGCAGCGATGTCAACAATCTAGCGATTGGTCTAGAATATAAGAAAGCTTGGTAAGGTAACGACAAGTTAACTTAAGGTCATGGGCTGAAGCTACACAATCTGGGCTTTAGTGACCTTAAGTTGGTCATCAGTCCCCGCTTTTAACGGAATTAACCTGATTTGGTCGCTCTGAAACTCCACTTTTCGAGTAAAAGTAAGTTAACGTGTCAGTGCCTGTGGAACAGCTCGACGGCGAAGAAGAAGTTTGGCGATTGGTCTGCTATATTATTTGATCAAGCGCTGCTGGCTGAAAGCGGTCAACTCAATGATCCAGCAGGTTTTGTTGCTAAACTCAACAAAATGTTGGTAACCCTTGCCTGATAATACGACTATACGAAAATTCATCCGCCATCCTGTAGGCGTACCGATACAGGTAACTAACAGCTGGGATGAGGATGAAAATGACGAGACCGTCGACCAGACAACCACCAATATCAGTATCGGTGGTGTCGCCTTTGTGTCGCCCAAACCGTTGGCTGTACCTGATCGCGTACGAGTTTGCATTCCCATTCTGGAGTGTGACAACACCCTAGTTGGTAATGTCGTATGGTGCGAAAAATCCGATACCGATATCGGCTACGAAATCGGTATCGAGTTCGAGAAATCGAAGGATATATTCCGCCTGCGCATGATCGAACAGATTTGCCACATCGAGCACTATCGCGAGGAAGTGATGCGCTTGGAAGGCCGCGATCTAAACCCTCAGGAAGCGGCCAGTGAGTGGATTTCGAAATTCGCCAGCGACTTTCCGCAACTTTAGTACTCCTTCATTGGGTACTGGCAAATGAGTATAGGAAAGATCAATAACCCCCTGATTTTGCTCAATCTACTACAAGGTCACGGCTACTGCGAGGTCTTTGGGTACTGCCAAGTTAAAGCGCTGTTTTTGATAGAATCAGCGAATGAACATAGACAAACGCCACTAGCGCACCATTAGTTTGCGCTCAATAATTGTACAACCAATGAGCCAATTGCCAATAGCCTGCTTTTTAATGTAGATTGGAAAAATAAGGGTATTTATCCTTCCTATACCCTCTACTGGGGCTTTTTTATTGCCATAAGCATCTGTAATTGTCGGGTCACTGAGACCATCCATTTAAGTAATGCCATCAATAATGTTATCCCGTACGTTGTCTGTTGGGAGAGTAAAAGATTATTGTTACGTTTTCTTTGGGTTCTTCTTCTGTACAGTCAGATCCCCTACACACCTAGATTGAGATCATGGGGGTGGCTTGTTAATATCTACTGCTTGATACATACGCACCGAACAACCGCCTGACTATCAAGCCTGTTAAACGTATCCAACAAGTTTGGTTAGTCTTCAATACAAATACTCACCCGGTACTGGTACCAAGGTACACTAGACTCCGTAAACATATTCTTGCTATCATCTAATTTTCGGCGTAATTCTATGCACGGGCACCCATTTAGAAGGGTATTGCTTTGTTAGTGGTCAACCATAGTATCCATTTTGATAATGGACAATACCCAGACAGGAAAATGATATGAATATAAAATTAATGGCCATTTTGTTGATGTTATTGCCGAGTGCATCCTACGCCGCCGTAGATATGTTTCTGGACATCGAGGGTGTACCGGGAGAAACCCAGGACGGGGATCATCTTGGTGAAATAGATGTATTAGCCTGGTCTTGGGGGGCCTCGTCAACTGGTAACATCACTTGCGTCCAGGACGTGAGCATAACCAAGCATGTTGATTTAGCTTCACCCGAACTTCTAATGGGTCAGGTAGAGAATCGCGCATACAATACAGCTACCCTTACCGTAAGGAAGGCCGGCGCAACTCCATTAGAATTTGTCGTTATAAAATTTAACAATGTTTATGTATCTTCGTATTTTACCGGTGCTTCCGGTGGCGAAGATCGTTTAACAGAAAAGGTGACTCTAAATTTTCAAAGTGCGGAATACATTTACACGTCACAAGATGCTACAGGGGTTGCCGACGGAGTTAAATCAGCGACTATATACCCAAGTGGCCGCTGTAAATAGCCTAACCCTCGTTGCACCGACACTGTCAGCGTTTAGCGTATTGGTTCAGAACTAAAGCCATCTCACTTGAGGTGGCTTTTTTGTTTGTGCCCGACAATTAAGCTTACTTGTGGCACAAAATAAAAATGATTTCCGATATAAGGCCACGTAAAAAACGGGTACCTTATATGAAGTATTACCACTGTCCGCTGAGGGTCGGGAGCTGACTTTTAACAATCCGTCGCTTAAGTGACAAAAGTAGTCGCTCGTTTAACGATCTACATAAGGGGCTGATGCAATAGCGACAATCCCAACGGAAGCCACGCTTTTTTTTGCTGGAGTGAGTTTGACCTGTTTGTTAGCTTTTACTCTACTGTTACCTTCAATGTGCTTGCCATAATTCGTTACCATGAGCTCAAATATTTCTTCTATATCAAAAATATTTAGGTAAGGGACAACCAGTATTGTTTTAGCTTTAGCAAGCACACCATATTGAGATCTAACCTTCAAATTCAAGCCTTTCAAATAGAGTTCGATGAAAAAACCTTCAAACATAAAACATATAGATACATTTTTGAGTTTGGTACCTTTATGAACACGACAAAATGGTGACACGACAATTTGCTTTATACTATATGGGGTAAATCCTTTACTTTTACTCAAGTCTATAACGCGACTTACCTTGATTGAGAACTTTCCAGTTGGAATTTTGAGATTATTTAAAATTGCATTTCTTAAGTATTCATTATCATCATCAATAATTTGTACATTTTTATAAGCTGAATGACCTGAATTGGCTGCCCTCCAGTAAATTGATAGAAAGTACATTATTAGCTTTTGCTGATCTAGTTCTCTAAATGTTAAACCTAATTTAGATTTAGAGAACTGGCAGTTTTTACCTCTGAGTACGCCCAGAGAATATTGTTCATACTCTAGATTCAGTAACTTTTCGCAATCTAAACATAATTGATGTTCTGCCCAGCTATCACTGCTATAACCAATAGCTTCATTACCGGAGCTAAGAGATATGCCCTTTCCTGAATTGGTTTTAAATATTTTTTTTAAAAACTGAGTCGCCAACTGCATGAGACAGCTGTATATCTTTCTGCAGATTACAAAGTTTACATTTTCCGATAATCGGCACATCGCCTCATGTAATAGTTAATCAACTTGAATACCAAG
>JBLGAR010000112.1:0-14962 GCA_047612385.1 Cryomorphaceae bacterium
TTGAATTATATTCAAATACGGGTTGAAGGTCGCAGCAGTGCCGACTCACGCGAAAGATAGTCAGGCTTTTCAAATATAAATATAAAATGAGGATCGACAATGTTGAATCTAAACAAGAAGGTCTTGGCATCGGCAGTATGCGCAGCTCTTTCGCAGGCTGTAATCAGCGGCGGAGCTTTAGCCCAAGATAGCGGAGAACAAGGAAAGCTCGCGATAGAGGAGATTGTGGTAACGGGAACCAAGCGGGACGTGGCACAGCAGGATCTGGCCGCAACGGTATCCACTATCACCGCGAAACAAATCGAAAATACCTTCCAGAACGATGTGACAGCACTCTCTGAACTGGCACCCAACGTAAACCTGACCCCGCAGAATGGTTTTAATGCGATCGCCGGTGGTATGCGCGGCACCGGTTTTATATCTATCCTGGTTACCAAGGACGCATCGGTTGGTATCACCGTGGACGAATTTGCCTACAACCACGTTCAGTCCCAGTTTGTCGAAATGTTCGACATGGAGCAGGTTGAAATTTTCCGCGGGCCACAGGGCACGCTGTTTGGTAAGAATACAACCGGTGGGGCGATAGCCTTTACCACTAAGAAACCGGTACTGGGCGAATTCTTTGGTGAAGTCGAAGGCGACTATGGCCAGTACAGTAGTAATGATTCTGACTTCAGCAAGCTCAAGTTCTCGCTTAACGTTCCTATCGGCGACACTGTTGCGGCGCGACTCGCGGTGATCCAGGATAAAAGCGATGGCTACTACACGAATGACAAACCGGCCGGCGGCGAGTTCCAGAGCCTGGCGTGTCCGTTTCCGGGTCAGCCGGGATCCGAAGAGTGCAACGACGCATCCCGCTCCGCGTTCCCAGACGTAGGTCAGGGGGAGGACCTTGGTGGCAAGGATGTCCTGGCAATAAAGTTGAAGCTTAAATGGCAGCCCAATGATTTTTACACGGCTAATTTTATCTACGAATATGTGAAGGACGAGGGAGATACGGTTGCGACATCGAACGAAACTCCTTCGGCCAACCAGAATGGCGGTGAAGGTTACCTCTGGCCGATCGCGGGTTTCCCCGGTATTGGTAATGGCAATCCTTTCTCCACTGGCCAATCCTATACCTCTAATGCTGCCGTAGATATTCCTGGTGGTCACCAGATAGATGCTGAAGGTTTTTATCTCAACCAGACCTTTTCGTTCGATCAATACGAGGTTAAGTGGATACTGGGTTACCGAGAGCAGGACGAGGTTCTTGCCAGTACCTACACCGGCGAGGCGTATACGAGCCTGTATGACGCCAGCAGAAACTCCGAAAGGGAGAGTCTTCAGAATGAGCTCCGTATTAGCACTCAATTCGACGGCCCATTCAATTTTGTGGCGGGCGCTGCGTACTATGAAGATGACGTAGAGTTTCAGGTGTTTGGTAGTCTTGGTTTTTTTCTGGTGTTTTCTGGCCCCGCGGCAGAGTTTTATCGTGACACCTTTGAGGTCCAGTACACCAAGCAGGAGCGAGAGAGCACGGCTTTCTACCTGGACGGCAGCTACGAGATTACAGATAAGCTGCAACTTTCCGCAGGTATTAGATATTCCGATGACGATAAAGACTTTAAGCGCCTGAGTTTAGGTACTGCGGAAAACCCCGTTAGTAACTTTATCACTCTCGATCAGTATCGCGGGCCGCATACTCAGGTTCTTCCTGAATCCGCTTTCGGTATTAATATTGAAGATGATGAGAGCTGGAGTGAAAATACTTACCGGCTCGTTCTGGACTACCGCTGGAACGATAACGTAATGACGTATCTCAGCTACGGCACCGGTTTTGTGGCCGGCGGATTTTCAGAGACATGCGGCTCGATTACAGCGTGTGCACCTTACGAGCAAGAAGAGAACACAAACCTGGAAGTTGGTTTGAAAGCTGATTTGCTCGACGGCAGCCTGAGATTCAACGCTGCGTTGTTCCACACTGAGTATGAGAATCTGCAACGCGACACCGTTGTTGCCTTTAAGGACGCGGCAGGTAACGATTTCCAGGAAACACGGGCGATTAATGAAGGGGAAAGTACCGCCGAAGGCCTGGAGCTAGAGGTGACTTACTTGCCTACCGAGAATTTCCGAGTGGATTTGAACATCGGTTGGTTAGACCATACCTATGACAGCTACGATCCTACCTTTAACACGGCAGACTTGGGCCTTGATGGGGGTGTGCGGCCCGTCGACCTGTCATCTTTGGAGGTGCCCTTCTCGCCGGAGCTGAATTGGGGCTTGGGGTTCACCTACTTCCAGGACCTTTCCAGCGGCAGCTCTATCACCTACAACATTAATGCGCACTATCAGGACGAGTTCGAAACCAGCCCGGCACCTGCCAGTGGCCTTGGTGGAACAGTGGAAAACCCCATCTTAAGGCAGAAGGCGAATACCCAAGCTGAAGAGAGGACACTGGTGAACGCCTATGTAACCTGGGAGTCAGATAGCGGGTTCAAGGCATCTTTATACGGAAAGAACCTCACGGATGAACTGTACCGAGTGTCTGCCAACCCGGTGGCGAACTTGTGGAATTTCACTCGCCACGGAGCGCCTCGTCAAGTGGGTATCCAGCTGGGTTATAGTTTCTAAAGACTGTGTAGCGCTTAATCAAAGCCGACGTCAGTCGGCTTTTTATTGCCTAAGGAGAACGTAATTGTCTAAGGTAGTCATAGACCAGCTCAGAATCAGGCTTAGGGAGGCCGGCGTTGCAGGCATTATGTTGTCGTCTTCCGACAATGTTACCTATGTCACGGGCTATGAGTCGGTGATGGACGGCTGGCGTTTGACAGAGCCTATCTCCGCTGTGTTTGTTCCCGCTTCGCCCGACTTGCCAGTGACTTTGTTTCTGCCCGAAGCAAGCCTTATCGGACTTGTTGTAGCAGCACGCGAAGAACAACCGGTTGTGTTCGATCGGCTGCGCACGTTTGATCTTCTTAATTTTTGTGCAACCGGTAGATCAGAAGATGTGCACCTTTCGTTAGCACCCGATTTGCTTGCGCAGCTTGAGCAATTCTCCGCTGTGGTAGACGATGATTGTTCACAGAATATTGTTCTTTCGATAGCGGGCTGCCTGCGTCACCTTGGGCTAAGCGAACAGACCATACTGTTTGACGACATGCGTGTTGCGCTCAATGTAGAGCAGATCTGCGACCAGCGTTATGCCGATGGCCTGGATCTGATTTTGGGTGCTCGATCTATTAAAACCGATGAAGAAATTACATTGTTTCGTGACAGCGGCATTAAGGCCGATCGTGTCATGGCGTTCACTGTCGAACAGCTTGGCCGTGGCAAAAGCTGGGCCGACATCGAGAAATCGGTGGCTCATTATATGATTGACGAAGGCATTGATCCGCTGCCTAACAGCCCGATGCTGTTTGGCGGTAGCTATGACTCCATCTTCAAACCCGACCTGTTCCGCACTCACTTCGATGCACCCTTCAAAGGGGGTGAGATAGCGATACTGGAAACCCAGGGCCGCTATAAAAATATCTGGATCGATATCAACCGAACCGCGCATATTGGCAAGGCATCGCAGCAGTACCGTGATCAACATGCCATCGTGCAGCGTTGCTTCGAAGAGGTGGTAAAAAATTTGCGGCCGGGTGCTAACTCGGCTGAGATCTGTGAGCCGGTGCGCTGCGGTATCGCTCGCGAGCTCGATGCGCCAGGCAAACTGCTGATGATTGTTCACTCTATAGGGCGGGTGCCGCTGGAAAGCCCAGTGAGATTCCCGTCCACGGGCTTGCACGCTGCCACTGAGGGTTTTGAGATCAAGCCCTCTATGGTGTTGAGTTTTGACGCTCTGTATTTCGGCAGCAAGCATGGGCCTTCACATATGGAAAATGTATTTGTTATCGGTGAAGACCGAACAGAAAGTATTTACGACTATCCTCTGGATCTAATTGAAACTGACTGAGTTGATTCTGGCTGATTTGAAGCAGCCCCGGGGCAGGTGTTCGCCTGCTCATTAAACACATTTTATAGGGCGTATCGAGAACCCTGCAGTCTCACTTTGGAGGTAGACGATATGCCACTACCGCGTCGCTGACCGGGGTTTGGAACCATCCGTGGCGGCCCGAAACCATAACCACATGCTGTTTCCCGTCGGCCATATATGTCATGGGTGTGGTTTGTGTGCCCCCTGGCATTTCGTCTTTCCATAACTCCTTTCCATTGTCAGTATCGAACGCTCGCAGGTAACCGTCCATCGTGGCTCCGATGAAGATTAGTCCACCGGCAGTAACCACCGGACCTCCCATGTTCGGTGTGCCAAGATTCCACTCGATTTCGATGGGCATCATTTTTTCGATAGAGCCGAATGGCACTCGCCACTCGATGGTGCCTTGTTGCATATCAACTGCGATCAACTCGCCCCATGGCGGCGCAGTGCACGGAGACCCTAGAGGCGATAGTAGCCACTCCCTGAGCACACCATAGGGAGATCCATCCGGTGATGAAACGTCACTCCCATGAAATAATTCAGGGCCGTTACCGGCTGTCTCCGCTGTCAGGGGGATCATCGTTATTACCTGAACAACTGTATTGGTATTCACAATCATGAGCTTTCTTGTGGGATCGAATGCCGGGCCGCCCCAGTTCATTCCACCCGCAGAACCCGGCACTTGAATCGTGCCTTCAAGTGATGGTGGAGTAAAAATGCCCTCCGAGCGCAAGCCCTCGATTTTATTACTACACAGCCATCGGTCGATAAATGTAAACCCCCAGGCATCCTCTTTAGTGAATGTGGTGGGCACAAGGGGAGGGGGTGCAACGGGAAAAGGCTGTGTTGGTGATAGCCACTCACCTGGCAGGGCGCCTTGGGGCACGGGGCGCTCTTCGATGCCAAACACGGGTTCACCTGTAAGCCGATTGAACACAAAAGAAAAGCCCTGTTTGGTATTTTGAACAACCGCAGGTATTACTTTGCCCTCTCTTTCGATATCAATGAGCATAGGCGGCGATGAGGCATCATAATCCCAGATATCATGATGTACTAATTGAAAGTGCCAGGCCACTTTACCGGTCGCTACATGCAAAGCTACAAGGGAGCTGGAGTACAGATTATCCCCCTTGCGATCTCCTCCCCAGAAGTCCGGCGCTGCGGAGCCGACAGGGAGAAAAACGAGCCCATTCTCGGGGTCTGCGACCATCGTAGACCAGACGTTTGCGGCACCGGCGGTTAATGCACTGTCACCGTGCCAAGTCTTGTAGGCTGGGTCTTTCGGGTTGCGGGGTATAGGATCAAACTCCCAGAGCTTTTCGCCGCTGTACGCATCGAACGCAAACACAGTGCCAAAAGGTGCATTGGCCCTCACGTTATCCATGATATAGGAGCCAACTATTACGGTGTCATTGGCCACTACGGGTGCTGATACGATTTTTCGCTCACCGGGATTTAATAGTTTTTGCTGCTGCTTGACGTGGATTTCCCCGTTGGCGCCGAAATCGGGGCAGCGCTGCCCTGTCTTCGCATCCACCGCGATGAGTCGAGTATCGTTTGTCCCCATGAATACCCGATGTTTGCACTGCAAGTCGTCGGCCAGTTTCGGCGCTTCCCAGCCGGTAACGCCGCGGCAGTTGTATTGTGGATACTTGTGTTCGAGATCAATCTGCGCATCAAAAATCCAGCGCTCCTGGCCGGTTGCCGGATCCAGAGCGATCAGCCGGTTGAACGGGGTGCATACCAACAATGAACCAGCCACCAGTGTGGGGGTATTTTGTTTAGAACTGTTGTTGATTAGCTCAGGGCCGCGAAGCTCCAGCTCTCCGGTATTGTAAACCCAGGCAACCTCAAGCTTGTCGACATTGGCTTTATTGATCTGGTCAAGTGACGAATAGCGGGTCCCGGACTGGGTGCCACCATAATATTCCCAGCCGGAGTACTGTTGTTCATCTGCCGAGACACTGCAGACACACAGTGATGACACCAAAGAAAGAAAAATAAAATTGCGGAATTTATTCATTATATGAAAATCCTTATTCCCAATTGCCTTGCGGAGAGTCTGGGTGACGTGCTGACCTTGTGTATTATTATTGGAAACTTGAATTATATTCAAAAAACCGTTGTCAGGCAAGATTGATTGAATTATATTCAAAATACAGGCGTTCTATGTAATAAGGTTGGGCGCTGGCTATACGGGATAGTTACGATAGCTAAGAAAGTATAAAAATAAACAGACCAAGCGGAGCAGGTATTGAACTACTCACTAGACACACTATACGAAGCGTATCGAACTATGAAGCTCATACGCGAATTCGAAGAACGTATTCGGGCCGAGTATCAGCAGGGCAAGTTGCCCGGCTTTATACACATGTATCGCAACCAGGAGGCCATCGCCGTTGGCGCCTGTATGCATCTGGGTTTCGAGGATTATATAGCCAGTACCCATCGCGGTCACGGTCATTGTATAGCCAAGGGCTGCGATATTGAGGACATGCTGTTAGAGCTGGCCTGTAAGCAGGATGGCTTGTGTAAGGGTAAGGGAGGCTCCATGCATATCGCTGACATGGACAAAGGAATGCTGGGAGCCAATGCGATCGTCGGCGGTGGCCCCCCCATTGCAGCTGGCGCTGCACTGACTGCTAAAACGCTCGGCAACGGCATGGTCTCTATGGCGTTTATTGGCGATGGCGCGTCAGACCAGGGTACGGTTGCCGAGGCACTCAACCTGTCCTTCGTATTGCAACTGCCGATGATATTTATGTACGAGAACAACCACTACGCAGAGTTCACCAAGAACCCCAAGCCCGACGGGCGAATTGCAGAGCGTGCAGGGGCTTATGGCATGCCCGCCGTCACAGTCGATGGCAGTGATTTCTTTGCCGTGTATGAAGCGGTCGGTGAAGCGGTAAAGCTTGGGCGAGAGGGAGGGGGTCCTTCGGCGATTGAAGCGGTGGCATCGCGTTACTACGGACACTTTGAAGGAGACGCGCAGCAATATCGTGATGCGGATGAGCTGGAGGCGTCTCGCGCAGCGTCTGACCCAATCGCAAAGTTTCTGGCCGATGCTCGCTGTAGCGAACTGGAAAGCAGCCGCATGGATTCGATAGACGCCCAGATACAGGACACACTCGATGCCGGCGTAGAGCGTGCGCTGGCGGCGGCCGACCCCACGCCCGACCAGCTGTACACTGACGTCTATGTGAACTACCGGGGAGAGTCAGCATGAGTAAGATATCTATACGAGAAGCAATCAACCGCGCTCTGCACGAAGAAATGGCGCGTGACGATCGCGTGGTTGTTATGGGCGAAGATGTTGCCAATCGTGAAAGTGGTGGTGTGTACGGCGTAACGGCAGGGCTGGCTGACAAGTTCGGCGAGCTGCGCGTCATCGATACTCCAATCACTGAATCTGCGATTGTTGGCGCGGCCGGCGGTGCTGCTCTAACAGGTTTGCGGCCAGTGGCCGAGCTCATGTTTATTGATTTCCTGGGCGTTTGCCTGGACCAGTTGATGAACCAGATCGCCAAGTTCCGCTACATGTTTGGGGGGCGCACGACGACGCCGGTTACCATTCGTACGATGATAGGCGCAGGTGCCGGCACAGGGCCACAGCACTCGGCCATTCTCTACCCCATGCTGGTGGCTATCCCTGGATTGAAAGTGGTAGCGCCCAGCAATGCCTACGACGCCAAGGGCTTGCTTGCCCAGGCAATTCGCGACGATGACCCCGTTGTATTTTGTGAACACAAAGCTATTTATACCGAGGAATGTGAAGTTCCCGACGAGCCTTACACCATCCCCTTCGGCAAGGCCCGAACGGTCTGCGAGGGCACAGATGTCACTGTGGTTGCCTTTTCGCGAATGGTACTGCTTGCTGAACAGGCGGCTAACGCACTGCGAACCGAGGGGATTTCGGTCGAGGTGATTGATCCACGAACGCTGTCACCGTTGGATGACGAAGCCATATTGGCCAGTCTTCAAAAGACGGGACGTATGGTCGTGGTGGACGAGGCAAACCCCTATTGCAGTATGGCGTCGGAGGTCTCCAGCGTGGTGGTGGACAAGGGTTTTGATTATCTGGATGCACCGATCAAGAAAGTGACGGCACCGCATACGCCCGTACCGGCAAGCCCGGTGTTGGAATTGGAGTATGTGCCCTCTGTGGAAGAGATCAAGGCAGCTATTCGTGAAGTGGCGGCCTACTGATGAGCGCTAAGCTATTGTTACAGGGGTTAACGGCTGCCGGAGGATATTTATCTCTGTCTGGCTGGAGTCAGGCTTTACGGCCAGCTGCACTGTTGTTGGCACTTTCGTTGACTCCACTGGCGGCCGAAGCCGTTGTTGATGAGGGCGAAGTGCTTTATTTAAAGCATTGCAGCGCCTGTCATGAGGGTAATGTGCCGCGTGCACCTCACAATATCGTGTTCAGGATGTCCCAGCCCGAAGACATCCTCACTGCAATGAACGAAGGCCCTATGACACAGCAGGCCGCCGCGTTATCCGCAGGAGAGCGAGTGTTGGTTGCCAATTATCTGGCGGGCTCGGACAGTTCCCCCGACAGCGACCGCTCTATGGTCATGTGCGCCAATCCCATGGTGCCAGCCGGCGAGAAAACATCAGGCATAGTCGCCTGGGGGGTCAATGAAACCAATCACAGGTTCGTTGACGCAGAAACAGCAGGCATCAACCGCGATAATGTTTCCGCGCTGCAACTCAACTGGGCTTTTGATTTCCCGGGTGCGTCCAGAGCGCGCTCTCAGCCTACCGTATACGGCGACGTCGTGTACGTGGGTTCGCAACACGGTGTGATCTACGCTATTGACCTGGAAACGGGGTGTCTGCACTGGCAGTTCCAGGCCGATGCTGAAGTTCGCTCCGCCATTAGTATTGAACCTGCGGGAAAAAATACCCCGCATAAGCTCTATTTTGGCGACTTTGTCGGTAACGTTTACTCGATCAGCGGTGTTGACGGTGCGCTGAGTTGGCGAACCCACCTCGACGATCACGCCGACGTTACGATCACGGGGTCGCCGCGTCTTTATGACGGCAGACTATTTGTGCCCATGTCATCGAAGGAGTGGGCGACGGCTGCCGATCCCAATTACGCCTGTTGCACATTTCGCGGCGGAATTACGGCTTTCAATGCTGCGGATGGAAAATTGCTTTGGAAGGGTTACTCCATCCCAGAAACACCTGTGGACACCGGTAAACGGAATCCGCTGGATGTACCCATCATAGGTCCCTCAGGTGTGCCGGTGTGGAACTCACCTACCGTGGATGCCAAACGCGGCTTGCTCTATGTTGGCACTGGCGAGGCTTATACCTCTCCGGCTGCCGCTACCAGTGATGCCGTTCTGGCCTTTGATATTGATACTGGAAAGTTGGTTTGGAGCCAGCAGCTGACGGCTGGCGATGCCTGGAATATGAGCTGCTTTATCGGCTCCAGTTACAACTGCCCAGAAGAGGATGGCCCCGACATGGATATCGGCGCGCCCCCGTTACTTATTTCGCTGGCTTCGGGTAAGGATATATTGGTAATAGGCCAGAAAAATGGTGTTGTCCATGGGCTGGATCCAGAAAACAAGGGAGCCATTGTCTGGCAGCGCAAAATTGGCGTGGGTGGTTACGCAGGTGGTATTCACTGGGGGATGGCAACCGACGGCAAGACGGTTTACGCACCCAATGCAGATACCGATTTTATCGGCCGCTTTGACACCGAACGTTTTCCCGGCATGTTCGCCCTCGATGCACAGACTGGCAAACAGCTGTGGTATACGCGGGCGCACGAAGATTGTCGCGACGACCAGAAACCTGCCTGCGATGCGGGTATTTCCGCCGCCGCGACGGCGGTTCCCGGCCTGGTATTCTCCGGCGCTTTTGATGGGCAGTTGCGGGCCTACCACAGTGACACTGGCAAAGTACTGTGGAGCTATCAGACCAATCGATCGTTCACCTCAGTTGCAGGGCGTAAGGCCCATGGCGGTTCTATAGAATCCGATGGCCCGCTTATTTACAAGGGCAAGCTGTTGGTGAATTCCGGGTACCAGTACGGCTCCCGAATGCCCGGCAACGTGTTGCTCAACTTTAGTTTGCGCGCCGACGAAGAAACGACTGCGACGGAGAGCCCCTGATGCCTAAGCTGATGCCAATTACGATTCCCAAGTGGGGAATAGAAATGGAACGCGGAACGATTTCCCAGTGGCAGGTTGAAATTGGAGAGTCCGTAGTCAAGGGCGATGAGTTGGTTGACATTGAAACCGATAAAATCGTCAACAGTTTCGAGGCCACCGGCGACGGGGTGCTTGTTCGTATCATTGGGCAAGAGGGCGAAGAGCATGATGTTGGTACCTTGATCGGCATCATGGCTAGTGAGATGGTATCGGAAGAAGAAGTAGATGCATTTATAGCAACTATTAAGGCGACCAACTCCGGGAATGATTCAGCGACTAATTCTGAAAGTGAATCGCCCGCAGAGCTTATCGCCGATCAGCAATCCCCGGTTGCGAGCAAAACTGCCGTGCTTGCCGCCCCTGGTGTCGAGGCCAAAATATCACCAGCGCTGCGCCGTAAAGCCGAGCGCTTGGACCTCGATATCTCCACTATCCCAGGCAGCGGTTACGGAGGGCGGATTCTACGTGAAGACATAGAGGCGGCTCGCAGTGGCGAGCAGGCAGGGCCCCTGCGTCAGCTGCGCGGCGCACAAAAAACCATTGCCGAGCGAATGACGCTCGCCAAGCAGACGATTCCGCATTTTTACCTGCACCGGGACTGTGCAATGGACAATGTGCTGGCGGCGCTAGAAGCTTCCCGGGCAGAGGCTGGTGCTGCCATCACGGTAAATCACGTTCTCGTTTACGCTGTGGCGCAAGCTTTGCAAAAGTATCCGGAGTTGAATTTGAACGTGTTGCCAAATGGTATTAAGCAGCTTGATTCAACGGATGTCGCAATCGCGGTGGATACAGGTGACTCTCTGTTAACACCCGTTGTAAGGGACCTCGGCGAATCGACTTTATCAGCGGTCGCTGAAGCCGCCGCCAAGCTGGTAGATCGTACGCGCAATAAACAACTGAGTGCCGATGATCTCAATGGTGGTGCTATTGCCGTTTCTAATCTGGGCATGCTGGGGGTCACCAGTTTCACGGCCATCATCAATCCGCCGCAGGTGATGATTCTCGCGGTGGGCGCCATTCAAGAACGCGTCATTCTGAAGGATGGTAAGCCCATGCTAGCGCGATTCTGTGCACTGACTTTGGCCTGCGATCATCGTGTGATTAATGGCGCTGCCGGTGCCAGGTTCCTGGCGGCTATTTGCGAATCCATTGAAGCGGCTACGGAGAATTTTTGAAACCTAGTTATCTTTAAATAAGACCTGCATGACAATATTGCACCGAAGCGGCGGATACGAAAATATTGTGACGCATTGAAAATATAGCATCTAAACAAAAGATGAGATTTAAAAACATGGAACCCTTTGAAGATCTTATGGACCCTGAGATACAGGCGTGTCCTTACTCGCTATATCATCGCCTGCGAGCAGAAGCCCCTGTCTACCGGATGCCGGAAACCGGATTCTATCTGGTGACGAGTTTTGATTTGTGCAGGAAAATTATTCGTCAGCCAGACTTGTTCATCAGTGGCGTCTCTCCAATGGCACTAGGGTCCGACGGTATGTCGAAAGAGGTTATGGAGATATATGAGAATCACGGCTGGGTTCCGAAGGCATCATGCTCCACCTCGGATCGACCTCGGCATACCCGAGTGCGGGCACTATTGAACAAGTTTTTTACTACCTCTAAGGTGCGTGCTTTAACACCTTACATTGAAGAGATAGCGAACAATTTGATCGATGGCTTCGAGTTGAACGGCGAGTGTGATTTTATTACGGCTTTTTCTCATCCATTGCCAATGATCGTCATTGCCGAGCAACTTGGAGTATCCACAACTAATCTTGATACTTTTAGGGCGTGGTCCGATGCCATCGTAGAACCGTTCGGCATGATGATAGGCCGTGAGCGCGAATTAGAGTGCGCCAGGTTGGTCGTTACAATGCAGCAATTCTTCAAGGAAGAAATCGATGAGCGCCGCGATAATCCCAGGGATGACATCCTGACCATGCTGGCCCACGAAAAATATGACGGCGGTGAAGATATTCCAATGGACGAATTGTTGACCGTCGTCACCATCGATTTATTGGCGTCGGGTAACGAGACAACTACTTCGGGCATTTCTTCAGGCATGCTCAAGCTGATCGAGCAGCCTGAGATATTGCATGCCCTGAAAGAGAACCCAAAGCTCATCCCGAACTTTGTGGAAGAGGTGCTGCGGTTAGAGTCCCCGGCACAAGGCATGTTCCGCGAAGTTACCCAGGACACTGGGGTCGGCGAGGTGGATTTGAAGAAAGGCGACGTCCTGAGCCTGCGATTTGGTGCGGCAAACCGGGATGAAACTGTTTTCCATGATGCAGATAAAATTGATCTTTACAGAAAAAAGGCGGGTAATCACCTCGCGTTTGGCATAGGTCGGCACCATTGCGTTGGCGCTCCCCTGGCCCGCCAGGAACTCATCACCAGCTTTCAGGTGCTTGTCAGTCGCTTGAAACGTATCTCGCTAAAGAATCCCGGGCAAGTGCACAAGTACACCCCAAGTTTCTTTGGTCGGAACCTTGAAACACTGGAAATCGAATTTGAGCTGCTTTAAAGCATTACGTCCTCTTTCACTGCACAACTACTCACTTCGCATGACAAAAGCCGACTTGACCAGGGCTGTAAAGCTCATCTTTCGGCCATGTCTGGCCTGCATTAGTCACTCCAGTTGATCTCGTTAGACCTTCTTTCCAGTCCGACCAGAGTACTCGCGTATTGCCTTGTGGATACTCCTTAATCTATTCAGGTAAAGCGAACACGTATAAGGCCTGGCCATTTACGGGCTGGTGCAGTTCGGGGTAGAGCGTTGCAGTGATCGCGCGGAACACGCCGATGCCGGTCGGCACGGCGACGTATTGTCGACCATCGACTGCATAGCTGATCGGGTAGCCGTGTGTCGGCGCTCCTAGACGGGTTTGCCACAGCTTTTTGCCGGAGCGCACATCGAAGGCGCTGAAGTATCGTGCTACGTCACCTACGAAAGCGAGTCCGCCGCCGGTAGTGAGCACACCGGTCAGGAACATGGCCCGCTGCTCATGATTCCAGCGTTGCTCCAGCGTGGTTACATCCCATGCGCTCAGGCGGCCGAGTTTTCCCTCCACACCCGGCATGGGATAGGTGGTCGAGTCGCCGCCATAGCCGCCGGATCCGGCGACCAATTCTACTTCACGGCCCACCAGGTCTGAACAAAGCTGGTGCAGTGGAATGATCAGTGATTTTGTTTCAGGACTGTAAGCGGCGGACTGCCAGTTGTGCCCGCCGTAAATGCCCGGGCACGCTTTAATTGGCTCGCCAATGCCGGCATTGAGAATGTCGTCGCGGTAGCGCAAGCGCCCCGTTTGTTTGTTGACCTCTGCGTAGATAGTTTGCGCCTGAGTTTCCGCCAAGTCCTGAAACTTACCGGTAGCCGCGTCCAGTTGCCACAGGATGCCGTCCTTGCCAATGGTGTAGAGTCGTTTTTTGCCGTCGACCTCAATGAGAATTCGCTCGAAGCCCGTCTCCATGTCGATGGTCTCACCCGCCATATGCTGGAAATGCCAGACAATTTTTCCGGTGCGAGGGTTTAGGGCTAGCGTTGAATTGGTGTAGAGCGCAGAATCCCGCGCCGACATTCCGCGGCTCGCTGCCACCCAGGGTTTGGCCTGGGAGGTGCCGATAAAAAACAGATTCAGATCCGGGTCATAGCTACCGGCGATCCAGCTGTCCCCGCCGCCGCGCAACTCGGGAGGAATGTCGCCCCAGCTTGCATTGTTGGCATCGCCGGGCAGCGCAATTGTGGAGGTGCGCCATAATTCTTTGCCAGTTTCCGGATCGTGTCCGGTGATAAAGCAGCCATCGGGTGTATAGAGTTCGCAACCGTTGATGCCGCTGAGCACAACGCCATCGCCGATGATCGGCCCGGCGCTATGGGTGTAGGCCTCGCGGTAATCCGCTTTAGCTGTGCGCCACAGTTGTTTGCCAGTTTGGGCATCGACGGCGACCAGCGCGGCATCGTAGGTTGCCATGAAGAGCTTGTTCTCATACAACGCGATATTGCGAACCGGGCCACCCAGTGTGCGGGCCTCGGCGGGGAATTCGTAACGGTACTCCCAGATCAAGTCGCCAGTATCGGCCTTGAGGGCCTGAATAATGTTAGAGGCGTGGGTCAGGTACATTACGCCGTTGTGCACCAGTGGAGTCACCTGGTTGCTGCCGTCGTGCATGGCCAGTGACCAAGCCAGCTGCAGCTTGTTCACGTTTTTGCGGTTTACGGCTTTGAGGGGCGTGTAACCGTGTCCGTCGCGTGTTCGTCGCCAACTCAGCCAATCTGCAGCGGGCGGGTTGGCGAGTTGCTCTTCAGTCACGGGTTCGAAATCGGTGATTTTGCGATTTTTGAATCCGGATTTGCTGCGCGCCATGGCATCCACGGCAGCGGCTCCGCTCCAACTTTCCGCGTCTCCACTTTCCGATTCGGTTAATACCAGGTCCTGGGCATCCAGGGTGAGGTTGTTCTGGTCGAATAAAAAGGCGACGACAGCGCTGTGCTCATCATCGCTTAAAGTACCGGAGGTGCCGGGCGGCATTCTTGCCTTGTTGTACTGTATCAGGGCCGCTGGACCAGCTTTACTCCAACGTTCAGTAAAGTCACTACCCGACAGTGGTGCTCCGTGCGCCGAACCACGCAGGGTCAAGGAGTGACAAGTTGAGCAATGCGTTTCATACAGAGCTGCACCGGGCTTCGCTCGATCCGGCGAGGTCTCGGCCAGTGCGCCGACTGATGCCATCATCATTGCAGTGATAGCACCGGCGACGGCGATGGACGCGGCTAACCCCCTCAGATTAGGTGGCCGCTGGATTGATACCTTCATCCGTT
>JBLGAR010000113.1:0-14769 GCA_047612385.1 Cryomorphaceae bacterium
TGACTGAGATTGAATCGATAGTAGAGCCAGACTGCGTAACTGATGATGTCTGGTGGAAATCGGTGTCTTTTATATGTATTCATCCACTGATTCTATCAAATTGGGTATTTAACTTGGCAGTACCGTATTTATCCTTCTTATACCCAAACTCCAGCGGTTTTTCAGTCGAGAACACTTTCACCGATATAAGCAAACTGTTCGCAAGATTATACAGTCAGGCGGATAGCGCAGGAGAAAACCTGTTGACAAGCGCATTACCTTTGATCCCGCCTAAATCCGCCCGCACTAAGGTAATCTTACAAACTAATCCGGAAACTACTGATAACTGTGCGATGGTTCACAATTCCAGACAGACTCCATCTGAAGACACTGAAATTGCATTGTCTTTTCATTTCTAAGCCTAGTACTCTGGAAAGTATGAAAATTGTGTTGGATTTGCCATGACGTTTTATGAGATTGCTGGCCCATCAATCGTTGGTGAGGTCATTGACGGCGAGGCGGTCGTAATGGATCTTGATACCGGAAATTATTTCAGTATGCGAAATCTTGGCGCTATGGTCTGGACGTTTATTACAGCGGGCAACAGTGGTGAGTCCATCCAATCTATGATCATAGACAATTATCCTGAGGCAAGCGGGAACGCAAGCGTGGATCTTCGGGCCTTTATTGAGCAACTTCTTGGCGCCGGCCTAATCAAACTTTCAAGTAATTCCATGCAGGATTCCCAGCCTGAAAGCGCGCTTTTAAGCACTATCGAACGCTACGAGGCTCCTATCCTAGAGAGCTTTACCGACATGCAAGAACTGCTTTTACTTGATCCAGTGCATGATGTGGCCGAGACCGGCTGGCCCGAACCTTCAAAGCAACAATAGGCACCCGCTTCCGTTCGGGCACCAATGGTGCTGCAAGACTTTATGAGCATGAGGTGCCAGCGCTATCAAACTGGAACAATCCAAATTCGGCGATGGCGTCTGGCCTTCACAGACCCAGCTACTTCTCATTAAGGCCGCGCTTTGGGAGCGTGAAAATGCACTCGACGCGATGCTGGCCTGGCGACAATGCACAGACCTGAGCGGGCCGGTTGATCCGATCACCAACCGTCTCCTGCCGCTGCTGTATTGCAATATGCATACACTGGGTTACCAAGGCAGTGAAATGCCGCACCTCAAAGGACTGTATCGCAATGCTTGGTACCGGAATAACCTGCTATTCCGCGGCTTGGCGCCACTACTGGATGAACTCAGTGGCGCCGGTTTCAGGCTTCTATTTTTGAAGGGCCTGCCACTTGCGCAGAGCTATTATTCTCGCCCCGCGTCCAGGCCTATGTCGGATATCGATATTATGATACCCGCCGACCAGGCGACGACAATTGTTGATTACATGGATGGTCGCGGTTACGAGCGACACGCGAGTCTGACCCAAGGCGGTATTGTGCACAGGCATTCAATATCCTACCTCCATGAAGATCATGAACTGGATATTCACTGGCTTTTGCTGCGTGATTGCGGCGACCCCAAACTGGCACATGATATGTGGAGCAAGGCTGTTCCATTCGATTGCCGTGGATTACATGCCTGGACCACCGCACCTGCGGATACGCTGTTCCACCTTATTTCGCACGGCCTTCGCTGGAATCCAGAACCTTCTATTCGCTGGATTCCAGACGCATGGATGGTGATAAACAATCATGATAGTGACCTGGACTGGTCACGCATTCTCTACCTATGTCAGCAGTACGCCTTTAGCGAGCGCATCCACAGCGGCCTGGCATTCCTCCAGGAAGAACTTGCTGCACCTGTGCCGGGGTTCGTGCTCGATGCTCTCAAGGCATCCCGCACGACACTCGTGGAAAGGATGGAGCGGACCTACATATTCAAGGAGAATGTTTCATTATATGCACACCCCCTTGGCAAGGTCTGGATGACATTTGTCGATTATCAGTCCAGTGGGGAACGCCGCAAGTATCTACCACGAGTTTTAGGAATAAGTGATTTCATCAGTGTGCGCTGGGGAACCGGCAATAGACGAACACTGATAAAAAGCACATTGTCAGGCATCTGGCGCCGCATAAAGAATCGGCTACTTTTATTAGCAAAGAAAGTCCATGAGGCAGGCTCTGACAATGCTATCTGAAAACCTGGAAAAACAGCTTTTCACGCTACTTGATCGCGAGGCCTGGGGTTATTTCTTCGGATACTACCGTCAGCGCCGCTACAGACTCATGGCCCTTACTGGCGTCGCGGCAGTGCGCTCTTTTCTTTTCATTCCCGTGTTGATGATGATACGCAATATTTTTGACAGCGCTATACCACAGAATAATTTTCAGTTGCTGATCCTGCTTGCACTCGGAATTATCGCAGCCAGGTTGGCGAGCAGCGTCATACTAATGGTGATGCGTCGATTGATCTATCGTGACATCCACCAGGCGGTCATGGCTATGCGCTGCGACCTGATCGAGCATCTTTATCGACTCAATCGTCAATTCTATATCTCTGCAGATCATGACAGCCTGAAGACGCAACTGGTACAGGATACGGAACGAGTCGACCGAATGAGTAATGCGCTATTTTCAGCTATCATTCCGGCTCTGCTTACCAGTGCAGTTCTGCTTTCAGTCCTGTTTATTCTGCAGTGGCAACTCACGCTAGCGGCGTGCCTTGCGATACCGCTGGTCATGTTCGCGACGTGGTACTCGGGGCGCGGGGTAAAGTCCAGCGTAAAGTTATTTCAATCCGCATTTGAGCAATTTAGCAAGGGTGTCAGTTTCACTCTGCGGTATATGGCTATGACTCAGGAGCATTCGGCGCGCGACCTGGAGATTCGCAAGCGACGGCAAGATGTAGACCAGCTGCGCCAAAAAAGTGATGCGATGGCATTCAGTTTTCTGTTAAACGGTCAACTCAACGAAAACGTTATGAACATTGTCGGGGTTGCGGTCGTGGTCTGCGGCGCGATCGCGATTATGACCGACACATTAACGCTTGGAGAATTCGTGGCGTTCTACGCTGCAGCAGGGCTACTCAATGGCCAATTGGGCACACTGACCAACGGTCTACCAGAAATATTATCTGGTAACGAGTCACTGTCGAAGCTGCACAGCTTTCACGCGACCAGCGCACCCGAAGCCTATCAGAACATCGGACATGTAGATTTCACTGGAAGTATAGAGTTGCGCGATTTGTCATTTGGTTATGACGCCAGTCCTCTACTTAAGAATGTCAACTTAAGGATACGGCCATCCGAGACAATCCTGATAACCGGAAAGAACGGCTCAGGAAAAAGCACGATACTCAATCTGATAATGGGCTTCTGGAAGCCAGGCAAGGGCGGCCTGTTTGCAGATGGAGCGCGCTACGATGAGCTTGACATTGTCAAACTGCGTCGCGACATCGGTTATGTTTCGCAGCGCCCGGAGATTTTTCCAGGGACAGTCCGGGAAAATATTTGCTATGGCCAGGAAAATTTTGATGAGCCCACTGTAACGTCCGCGGCGCTACAAGCCGATGCAAAAGACTTTATTGCGCTATTAACAGAAGGCTACGATACTCAGGTAGGGGACGAAGGTACCAGACTCTCCGGTGGGCAGTGCCAGAAAATCGCAATTGCCCGCGCACTGATGCGAAAACCTGCGCTTCTTTTACTGGATGAACCGACCAACCACCTTGATGCTGAAGCCGTAACGCGAATTCTTACCGATTTGCGCATAAGCCATCCGGAAATGGCAGTGGTGGTAGTCAGTCATGACCCTGTCATTCATTGCTATGCGGATCGTGTCCTCATACTGCACGGTGGTGATCTTGAGGAGGTGGTTGAATGACGCGTTACCACAACAAGAGCGAGGAACTGCAGGAGGCGTTCTTTAAGGACGTACTTCGGCAAACCCATGAATCGATGGCCACGGTTGGCAAAAGTTCTTTCTATATCGACCTGGCTGGCGTCCTTATCCGCATAGATTTCGCAGGTCCTGCACTAATCTCCGATACCACCACCGCGCTTGGACATCTCGCCGTCGATCCTGGGCAGAGGTCAGTTGATGCTCAAATTCTGGTATGGGATAGCGTTTCGACCGGTGTTGGAAATGTTAAGCCACCGCTAAATAAGACTGATTACTCTGATCGCGGCGATCTTTGGGGTTTCAATAGCACTCGGTATCTTTCGGCATTTCACTGGAGTGATTATTCGCTGAACCTGTTTGACAGTGAGAAAAAAACGGGCATTTTCTGGGTAAATGATGCAGGCGGGCTTCCCTACTGGTCGCGCGCGGCACCCTTAAGGACCTTGTTTCACTGGATAATGCAGAAATTCGGTTGCCAATTGGTCCACGCTGCCGCGATCGGCGATCTGGAGACCTGTTTATTGATCACTGGCCGAGGTGGGGTTGGAAAATCAAGCACGGCACTCAGTTGCCTGCTCAGCGGTATGCAGTACATCGGTGATGACTACCTGGTGTTATCAAGGCAGCCCGAACTGCGTGCCTGGCCACTATACGCAACGGCCAAGCTCGGATGGCCACAGTTTGAAACTTTTCCAGTCCTCGAGCGGCATCTGATGGCAGGCGCGCATCGCGATGATGAGAAGGCAACAATCCTCCTGCATCCTCATTTCGCATCCCAGATTCCTCGCAGCCTGCCGGTGAAGCTGGTTGTGACACCACAATTTCATGATTACAAGGCAACCGTGTTGGCGACTGTCTCCAGCGAAAAGCTGCGCGGCGCAGCCACGCTGACGACAGTGTCCCAACTGCCGCATGGCAACGCGCAGACATACAGTTTCATTGGCGACGCCGTTGAAAATCATCCCGGGGCGTCGCTGATGCTCGGAACGGATCGCAGTGCCATACCGAAAGCTACAGCCGCAATACTGGAGTCCCCCACAAGAGATCACTCAATACGTGAACAGGAATGGAATACTGCCCCTAACCTGCCTTTGGTCAGCATCATCATACCTGTATTCAATGGTGCGCAGTTTCTTTCTGATGCCGTCGAGAATGTTCGCTCGCAGGCATATCCTGCCATCGAGCTGATAGTCGTCGACGATGGCTCGACGGATGCCATAGAGGAAACGATCAACAATCTACCTTTGGAGGTACGTTTATTGCGTCAATCCAATCGAGGGCCCGCCGCCGCCAGAAATCTGGGAATCAAGAACGCGACCGGCGACCTTCTGGCATTTCTCGATGTAGATGATCTCTGGCCAGAGAATAACCTTTATATGCTCGTCCGCCATTTGCTGGAGAATACGCAATTACAGCTGGTAAGAGGCCATGCACAGATCATGCAACTCGAAGCGCATAACAATGAGTATAGGCTCATCGGCAACCCGCTGGAGAGTTTTCCTGACTACATTGGTGCTGCCCTGTATCGCAAATCACTTTTTCAAGCCGTCGGTCTTTTTGACCAGACTAGATTCTTTGGAGAAGACAGTGATTGGTTCGAACGAGTCGACCAATCAGGAGAAGCCATGCAGACACTCGATCTAGTAACACTCCACGTGCGTCGCCACGGTGGTAACATGACCGAGAACAAACCATTGGCCACAATGCGAAAACTTCAGCTGGTTAAAAAGCACCTCGAAGCACGAAGAGAGCCCGCCTCATGAACACCAATCCATTGGTTAGCGTCGTTATACCCGCGTTTAACGGAGAGCCCTATCTGCGCGAAGCCTTAGGCAGTATTTTGAACCAAACATACCAACCTATCGAAATCGTGCTGATCGATGATGGATCGACTGACGAGACAGCAACAATGCTCAAGACGCTCTATCCATCGGTTCGCTACTACTACCAGGATAACGCGGGCGTGGGAGCGGCCCGCAATCGAGGCGTAGCAGCAGCATCAGCCGATTACATTGCTTTTCTCGATGCAGATGATTACTACTGCGACAATAAACTGGAATTACAAATGGGCGCCCTGCTTAAACATCCCGACATAGATATAGTATTTGGGCAGGTAAAACAGTTCCATAGTCCCGAACTTGATGCGCAGTCTCGCGCTGTAATTCGCTGCCCGGAAGGTCTCATGACAGGTCAACTACCATCAGCCATGCTGTGTAGACGGCATGTCTTCGATACGGTCGGTCCATTCGAAACCCACTGGAAAGTCGGCCAGGATGTCAACTGGATATTGCGTTCAATGGAGGAAAATGTCCCCAGCCTGGTCCTGCCAGACCTGATTTATATGCGGCGATTGCATAAGTCTAACAAGGGCATAACGCATTCTGACGCGAAGGGCGATCGCCTTAAAATACTCAAAGAGTTCCTCGACAGAAAAAGATTCCGTGAGTCAGAAAACGAAGTGGCAGACAAGTGAACACTAATATTTCTGTATTGATTCCAGCCCGCAATACGCAGCCTTATATCAGGGAGGCTATCACCAGCGTACTGGAACAGACGCTAAAACCAGCAGAGATTATTGTATACGATGATAATTCCACCGATTCCACCGCCGCAATCATAAAGGAATTTGCTGGGCAGGTGCGCTACATGGGACCAGCCAGGCTCGGAGCCACTGGTGCCAGAAATCTTTTACTCGAACACGCAAAATACCAGTGGATTGCCTTTCAAGATTCCGATGATATCTGGATGCCCCAAAAACTGGAAAAGCAAATGGACTTTTTGCAAAAAAATCCAGAGTTTGATGCCTGCCTGGGTCTGGCGGAACACTTTCTTGAGCCAGGCTGCCAGCCACCTCTAAACTTCAGGAACGAACTTTTGGACCAGCCGAGCGCCCAGTTCTATATTCAAAACCTGCTTGCGAGCCGGGCGGTATTCAACCGAGTGGGGCACTTTGATATCGAAGATATTCAGGGAGCCACTTCAGACTGGTTTGTACGTGCTCGCGATTGCGGAGTTAATATTGGCGTGGTGCAGGAAATAGTCTATCGCCACCGCTGGCACGACACCAACCACTGCTACGACTTTGCTTTTCAGCGCGATATGCTGGCTATATTGCGGCGTTCAATCCAGAGGAAGCGAGACAATGAGAAAAATTGAACTAACCAACTCTGGTCAGCCGAGTAAGCGCATTGCCATCAATCGATCATCAGGAGCCTACCCTCACTCAACTGCGTGCATTTCAATTTGTCGGCGCCGCATTCCTATTTTCAACCCTTCGACGGGCGCCCCGGTTGGCGACATGGGGCACTTTTTACATAGTTCATAACGATTCCTGTCACCCCGCAGCAAGTGCTGCACAGACTCTACATGGCGGGAAGAGAACCAGAGTTCCTTCAATGACTGGTGCTCTACGTTACCCAAACGAAACGCACTGTATGTATCTTCACAGCACTGCGCCATATCGCCGTTGTAGCGGATGATCATCCTCAACAAAGGACGGTTGCACGGGGCATTAGTGAAGGCAAGATCCGGCACTGACACGCGAGAATCGCTTGGCACAAGGGCACGCGGGATACCCATACTATACCCGGCACTCGCACCAAGGGGCCCGATAACGCTGAAATGCAGGTTGGCGTCTGGCAGGCGATTTTTCCAGTCCCGCTTGTGCTGCTCCGACTCTTCGTCACTCTGATGGTCGTAAAGACCAACTACAATTTTGTCAAAAGCGCGCTGTACACTCCGGCAGAGCGCTTCATTACTTTTAAGGGCATCGCCGTTGGTGTGAATATAGGGCCGCATCCCCCGTTCTCGCGCTGCTTCTGCGAGATCGACAATGCGTTTATCAAGCAATGGTTCAGAGTAATGGTGAAAGCCCACAAGGCCGTTAAAGCCAAGCGCCTGCGCCTGGTCCAGAAGGTCAATTATTCGATCAGTCGGCATCTGACGATTCACCTGCTCGCCATTGGGGCCCAGATAATTGCCGGTGGTATCAAAGGTACGCGGACAAAACCAGCAATCGCGATTACACACAGACTGCGACTCTATCTGCAGGCGGGAGAACAGGTCTATAGGTCTGCTCTTGTCTAACATCTATGATCCACTATTTCCGATTCAGATTTGTACAAAGAGTAACATTGTGTGGGTCAACGCAGCAAATTTGGAAAAACTGGCAAGCCCCTAGTTTCCTAGAGACTTGATAGCTTCTCATAATACCGTCTTTCGAACTCGATCGGCGATACTCCATTATTGTTGCCGTGACGTCGGCTGGGGTTATAGAAAAATTCGATGTAATTGAATATCTCTGCCCTGGCTTCGGTGCGCGTTTTATAGATCTTCCGCTTAATCCGCTCTGTCTTGAGAAGTGAGAAGAAGCTTTCTGCTACAGCGTTGTCGTGGCAGTTACCTCGGCGACTCATACTCAGCTCCAGATTGTTGTCGCTGACAAACTTACGCCAGTCAGAACAAGTATATTGAACCCCCTGATCTGAATGAATCAACACTTTACCTTCTGGCTTTCGTCGCCACAGTGCCATCAACAACGCATCGATGACAAGGTCTGCTTTGGGATTACTCTTCATGCTCCATCCCACTACCTGCCGAGAGAATAGATCCAGCACGATCGTCAGGTACAACCAATCCTCGTGGGTTCGAATATACGTAAAATAGGTGACCCGCGATTGATTGGGTTCTGCGGCTTCAAACTCACGATCCAAAATGTTGGGTGCCACATGGCTTAGGTCTCCACCCTTGAAACCCCGGTGCCGCTTATAGCCCCGTTGGGACCGGATGCCAGCTGCTCGCATAATGCGGTGCACGCGGTTCTTCCCGCACGACTCGCCCTGGTCTTTCATGTCCAACGTGATGTTTCGATAGCCATAGGAAAATCCACTTTCAATCCAAAACTGTTTGATCTGTCCGAGCAGGCGCTTGTCTTCAATGGCCCTCTTGCTCTCGGGTTGCTTGAGTCTTGCCTTTATGAACGCGTATTTCTCTTTGACTCGCTTGCGAAATACACTGCGGCTTCCTTTAATATATTCCGCTCCTCCGTGACTCGTCGAAGCTGAGCTTTGAGCTGTCGCAGCGCGTCTTGTTGACCGGTGATTGTTTGATGCTGAGAACCGGTATCACCGTATTTTTTGATCCAATCGTACATGCTCTTTGGCGTTACCCCGAGTCGTTTGGCTGGTACTGCGAAGTAAACTCACTGAATTGCTAGAATCGGCCCATGAATACATACAAGCGCCACAGATTCCCTCCTGACATTATCAGCTACGCCGTCTGGCTCTATTATCGTCTCAACCTCAGTCATCGTATGTTGAAGATCTCCTAGCCGAAAGAGGCATCACTGTCAGCTATGAATCCATCAGGCTGTGGTGTATCAAATTCGGAGCCAAATATGCAACACGTCTGAAGCGAAAGCACCGTGGCTACGGTGATGCCTTCTTCGTCGATGAGGTTTTCGTGAAGATCAACGGCAAGCAATATTACCTATGGGGAGCAGTCGATCAGGATGGTGAAGTGGTTGATGTATTTCTCCAGGCAAAGCGTGATGGCGCAGCAGCAAAACGCTTTTTCAAGAGGCTATTACGCAGCCACGGCGATGAGCCCCGAAAGATTGTGACCTGACAAACTGCGCAGTTATGGTGTTGCTCATCGGGAGCTGATGCCGGATGTGATTCATAGCGCAAAACAGTATGAGAATTATCGGGCAGAGCAATCTCACGAGGGTACCAGGGTGAGGGAGCGAGTGATGCGCAGGTTTAAATCTGTTGGGCAGGCTCAGAGATTCCTGGGGGCCCATGCTGCGGTAAGTAATCTATTCAACCTGGGCAGGCATCTGGTCCGCGCGAAGCACTATCGTGATCTTAGGGTGAGTGCGTTCAATGAATGGAGGAGGGCAGTTGCTTGAGGTCGGGTACCAGACTTCTCAGGTCCGGCCAAGTTAATTTGTCGGCACCGTATTGGGTCCAAACATTATCCTCATCCTTGGTGAGCCAGCGGCGGAAATTGCGGTAAGTGGCACTATGATTGACGATTTCTCGGGCGATGGCTCCGGTATGGGAACAGTCATAAGTCACGACATTATTTTTCCGGTAAGTGCACATTTCTACGCCTGCAAGCTTCACATAGAAAACGGAGTTTATGGGAGCCATATTGACGAATTTAGCGACTTTTGCCAGTCTATCCGTGTCAACCGCAGTTGAATATCAACCAAGGTGTTAGCGTCTGGTCCCGGAAAAATTCTGCCGTCTGAGTAATACAAATCGACTGCTCACGGATGGCAGAAAAGTGGTGAAAGCGGTCACCTACGAACGGCTGTTATACTCTTCATCTACAAAGTTGTTTCTTTTACCCGACGCGCTATACCAGATAGGTGACGACCATGCGCGTTCTTGAATCGTGGCTGGTAAGTCTCATCGTGGCAGGCTTCGCCTGCTCGAATGGCGTCCCAGGTGGACCACCGGCAGACCGGATTTTCCAGTACGCGCACGTAGTAAAAAACCTCTTGTCCTGGCGTGAAGTTGGGGTCTTGCCGCAGTGCTTTAAGTTCGCCGGCGCCAACGTTTGCTGTTCTGGAGCAGTCTTCCAGGTTTACTTGTGCATCGTTGTCTGGGCAGCGGTGGGTTTGCGGGTCTACTGTTAAGCCATATGAGCAAGCCACGTCGTACACTTGCTCCTGATGCTCGCCGCTTTCCAGCCAGCCTTTGATAATTTGCGCGCGTTGCAATTGAGCGGTATTTGGGCCGGCCATAGTCCAGGTTAAAAACGTGGGCTGGCGACTACCATTTGCTTGCACGGTGCCACCCATAGTGGCGCTACCTTGGTAGGCATTTTTAACAAAGTCCGGGCTATTTAACTGTGCATACTCTGAGACCCCGTTCCCCTTTGCCAGCCGCTCCAGCTATCTCGATATGCGTTGCATTCTACAATTCACAATTAGATTTTTCACTCTCAGATAGACGCTCGAGCCCTTGAGATCCCCAGGGATTGGGTTTCTCAGGGATTGGCACGATTGTTGATAGTAACCTTGGACGTAACTACAAAAAGCGAAGACCAAGACGATGAATAAGTTGTTGAGTCATACAGCCTTATCTCCAGCGCTATTGGCAGGATTCCCAGTATGTGAATTCTCGGTTCCTCTTCTAAAAAACTTTCCATCGTAAATAAGAGAAAGATCATGAAAGTAGCAAAGCACGTCCTCCTGATCGCTACGCTGTGTGTTGCAGCGGGTACACAGGCGGTTACTGTCGACTTGCTGAGTGGCACACTGAATGATCAGACGGTCTTTGCGCACACCTATGTGACCTCTGGTGCTGGCGGTAGCCAGGAGATATATGGCAATGTTCTCGCGAACCAAGATGTGACTATTGGGGCAATGGGAAACGTCTCTGGAAACACACAGTCCAGAGACTTAACCACTGGCGACAGCGCAACGATCGGTGGCAATGCTTTGACCTCAGGCGCCAGCACGCTAGGCGCTAATTCAGTACTCTCTGGCAATCTTCAGTCTGGAAGCGCTATCACCCTCGGTGCCGGTACTATTGTTGTCGGCACGGTACAATACGGTACGGTTATCACCAACGGCGCCGGCGCTACGTCCGGGTCTCAAACTCAGAATACCACGGCACCGGTTATAGCCGATGAGCATCTAGGGGTTACGGCCGCGCAAAGTGCGCTGGATGCCATGGCGGGGGGAAATGTTCTTGCTACGGGCAATATAGCGACTAACACGACTTTCACCGCGGGTGTCTATGATGTTACCGGTTTGCTGTCGACAACGGCGGACATAACCATCACGCTTGATGCTCAGGGCCAAGACAGCGCTTTTGTCTTCAATATTAGCGGCTATCTGAGCTTTGGGGCGGGGACTGTGATTAACGTTATCAACGCAACGGATAACACCAGTGTCATCTGGAATTCAACGGGCGGCTATGTAAGCGTAGGCGCGAATGCCAATATCATAGGGACTGTACTTGCGTCGACGTACGTTAGTACTGGGGCCTTTTCTTCGCTGACAGGCTCAGGGACTTCTTGTGGAGGCGCGTTTTCAGGAACGTCGTACGTTACGGTTGGCGAGAATGCCACCGTCGGCGGGGTTGGTTGTGCGGGCGCGATTAATAACTTCATCATAGAAGACGACGGTGCAGCCAGCTTCGTCTCAGAAAGCCTGATCGACTTTGGTGATGCACCGGACAGTTATGGTACGACGCTTGCTAACGATGGTGCGCGCCATAACCTGGAGGGCTCAGCAGTATATCTGGGCGACAGTGTCGACTCAGAATTACAGGCTAACGTGAGCCCGGGTTCTGACGATGCTACGGATGATGATGATGAAGACGGTGTCGTGTTTATTACTGATATTGCGGCTGGGGAGGTTGCACTCGTTGAGATTACCAGCGTTGGATCGGGCTTTCTTAATGCTTGGATAGATTTTGATCGTGATGGAGAATTTCTCGCGAGCGAGCAGGTGATTGACTCTCATCCAATCAGCGGGGGTTCCGAAATCATGTCTCTGCAGATTCCCGAGAATATAGTCTCTGGTGCAAGTTGGTCACGCTTTCGAGTGTCTAGCACGAGCAATGTTGGTCCCACTGGAGCCGAGGCTGACGGTGAAGTAGAGGATCACCCGGTAGAGTTGTTTGAACTAAGAGTGACCGCCAGCCACTTTCCCAGCGCGACAGGATTTGTAACGCTTGCCTATGAAGACCTGTGGCCCGGTGTGGGCGACTACGACATGAATGACCTTGTCATGTACTACCGCACAACGATCAACTCCGCATCACTAGACAATAATCCGGAAGAACAATTTTTGTATTCCATTAGTATTAGCGGGCAGGTCTCAGCCGTGGGCGCTGCATTACACAGCGGATTCGGCATTGAGATAAATGGTCTGCCTCGTTCTTCTGTGGATCAATTGAGTATGTCTTTGGTGATTAACGGCGTGCAGGGATCGGGAACTTTTTTGGAGCAGAGTGCCGATTACGAGAATGCTGTCTTTATTATTTTTGATGATGTCTGGGATCACGTGAGCGCTCCCGTAGGGTGTAAGTTTTTCCGTACAGAATATCAATGTGGCGGCTCGGTATTGCAAAGTGAGTTTACTCTGACTGTTCGCGTGAGCGGTGATATACCCGCACAAGTTATCGATGATCCCATTTTAAATCCTTTCATATTTCGTTCTAATGCCAGGGGAAGGGAGGTTCATTTAAAGAACAAACCCCCAACCAATAAGGCTGATATGAGTACGTTTGGCGCAATGGATGACAGGTCAAATCCAGGCGCTGACACTTACTACCAGACAAGCAGTGGATTGCCGTGGGCGTTGGTGGTGAGTGCTGAGTGGGTTCACCCCGGAGAGGCGCGGGACCTCGTTCAGACCTATCCGAAGTTCGAAGGTTATGTAACCAGTGGCGGTACCAGCAACACCGACTGGTATAAGCCAGAAAATGCCGTTATCAGCAACCTGTATCAGGATTGACCCCATGATGACATTCAGTACATATTTAAGACGAACGGTATTCTGTGTTGCCATTACGATGGTGTTGGGAGGCTGTGTTGGCAGTCCTTTCCCAGCGGGCGCGGTTGCTCAACTTTATAGATGGGATGATCTGGAGTCGCCTGTCGCTGCGCGCGTTGGCCTGTCTTTAGCAGCGTTCAACGGCTACTTTGATGGAGACTTTAGTTTCGAGAAGCTGCTCCAGGAGCAGTCGTTGTCGAATGAAGAATTGTCTGCTCCATGGCTACTTCGAGCTTGTTATGAAGATATGTGTTATTCCGCCGTATTGTTTGCTGATTGTTTCGAGTTGAATAGCGAGCAAATGATCAGCGGTTATGCCTCTTTGACAGCGATATCCACGGCAATGGCGAATCAGGTGCGGGGTCTTCCCGCCGGTCAAGTGCGTGCGGCTTTGGACCGTCTTGCGTCCCAAGTGCTGGCCGACGGCGGCGATGACTACGCGTTTTTTCTGGCGCTTGATCCCAGGCGTAGAATCGACCATAGGGAAAAGTTAGTTTCGATAGAATTCTTTTTTGAATCTCAGGAGGTCATCGCGCAGCAGCCTAATGCAACGCTTAATGTGCTGTTTGGAAATCCCGCAAAGACAACCGAAGACCTTGCAGTACCTGACGGATTTTTGTTCGATGGATCGCAGGGAGTGTCAATAGATGTCGATGTATCTTCGCGTATATCAGAGGAAGCATATCTTCTGATATGCAGTGAGTTTGTGACGACCATTGACGGTTATGATAGCGATTTCGGTTCCTGCCAGCTAAGCACTCTGCTTCGTAATGGCAGATATAGCGTAGAGCTGAGCCTGGCGGATTCGGTTGAAGCGTTACTGGCGGTTATTCTACCGCTTGAAAACCCGGATGATGCCAGCTACGCGGTGTGGTCGCGCGAGTTGGATGGAGCACGTTTTTTAGTCAGATGAACGCTGTGATCATGCATTTGGGTACCCGTAGCTTAAGGGGTCGAATACCTGACCGGGGATAACGGTGTCCGGGGCAAACCATCGTATTTATCATATTATCTGCCGCGGCCACGACTGTTTTACACCATCACGGGTACTGCCAACTTCACTGGCCTGAAATTGCTACTATCAGGCAATGAATACATACAAGCGGCACCGATTCCAGCTAGGCGCCCCCCACCAGATATCATTTCCTACGCTGTTTGGCTCTACTACAGATTCAATCTGAGTCATCGTGATATCGAAGATTTACTGGCTGAACGGGGGATCACTGTCAGTAGAGAAACGATCCGACTCTGGTACCCAAAGCACTCGCTACGCTCATGGGGCAGGCTCTGTATCAAATTGGGCGCTATATATACACGTCGATTGAAACGAAAGCACAGAGGCGATGGCGATACTTTCTACATCAATGAAGTTTTCGTCAAAATAAATGGTAAACAGCATTATCTGTGGAGAGCCGTG
>JBLGAR010000114.1:0-14697 GCA_047612385.1 Cryomorphaceae bacterium
TACGGGGGACTGGTGTTTCACGATGTCATCAATGATCGCTTCGCCAGAAAAGCCGTAGAAAAAGGAGCGGATGGTTTGATCGCCGTCGCCGCAGGCGCGGGCGGGCATGCCGGAGCAGTATCACCCTTCGCTCTGGTCCAGGATATCCGGGAATGGTTTGATGGACCCCTACTACTGTCCGGGGCCATTGCTAACGGCGCGGCAATTTTGTCGGCTCAGGCTATGGGTGCAGACCTAGCCTACATAGGCTCGGCGTTCATCGCGACGACCGAGGCAAATGCCGAAGAAGCCTACAAGCAATCCATCGTGGATCACAACGCATCAGACATTGTGTACAGCAATCTGTTTACGGGCGTTCACGGTAACTATCTTCGCCCATCGATTGAAGCTGCGGGAATGGACCCGGACAACCTGCCCGAAAGTGATCCCTCAAAAATGGATTTTGGGTCTGGCAGCGACACCCAGAAATCCAAGGCTTGGAAAGATATCTGGGGCTGTGGTCAGGGCATTGGGGCTGTCAAAGCGATAGTGCCGACATCAGAACTGGTGGCGAGACTTGAAAGCGAATATCTAGCGGCGCGCAAACGACTTTTGAGCGCGTGAATCGATCGCATTAGCATCAAGTCCAGCGCTGATCCTATAAATCCGAAAACTTAACAACCCGCGCAGAAACCGGAGGATGTTCCTGTGCGCCGATCCAACGCCAGCAGAAGGTTCCCATATTGTGCCCAGCGGTTTCAACCCAGTTGGGATGGTCCGGTTGCTGGTGGGCAACTACAATACGCACGCTACCGTCAGGTTCATAGGTGGCGGTGTGCTTGTTGAAGTGAATATTGTGATGCCGATAGTCAAGTGTCTCCATCCACCAATTCTGCAGGACAAAATTCCAGGTTTGGCAATCGGGAATATCTTTCGCATCAATGACCAATGCTTCGTCATCAGCTAATCTCCAGGCGCTGTGAAAGTAGTAAATATTAGGATCACCCCCAATCGCCTGACAGAAGCCCTGATCTGCAGGTGCAACTTCGTTAGTCGTAGACAGGAAACCCTCAGCCCAACCCTCAAACAGTCCTGTAGTATTTTTCACAAACTGCACAGCACCTAGAAGTGCCTTGTCTAACTTTTCTGGGCTCAAGGGCTCTGGACGATCGAGGTCTGCGCCTATTCTTTCGATAATGATTTCGGCACGCTTCTCCCCTCGCCTATCCTGAAACGTCTGCCTGACATTGATCGAGTTTGTTTCCGGCCCCATACGCAACCAGTTACCCGCATGCTCTTTCTGGCTTACGATAATTTCCAGTGTTCCATCAACGTTAATATCCATATCAATAGAGTCGAGAAAGCCATCGGTCTTCATTCCTCCACCTGAACTGTAGCGATTTATTACGGTACCAAAGCCAAGATAGTCGACCGTGCCTCTAGTACCGGTAATGCGATAATCGCAATCGGCGTTTATCGGCGCACTTTGGTAGTAGTTATCGGGGTTGTCTGCTCCCATTTTGATGGTCTCGTGCACAGGCACTCGCAGCACAGGAAATGCCGAGTCTCCATATTCAAGAAAACTTTCAAGACCCGCCCTGAGCATTCTAGTCAAATAGCGGTAACCCTCGGCTCGATTAAAGCTGTCATCAGGCGCCTTGTCCGCGTTCACAAGCTCACCCGCTTCCTTAAGCCCATCGCAAAAATCTGCCCATGTCTGCCCGCTCAGAACTCTTTGCTCTGCATCGTTTGCTTCAATCGTATCGGTCATATCTTGCCTCAAAAAAAAGAGAAAAATGTAAGGTGCTCTAGTCCATGGTCAGATCATAGCGGTCGACGTAGTCTCCAAAAAGTTCTTCGACTTCCGCCCGCTCAATCCCGTAGTCCTCGAGCTTATAGTTGTGCTTACCATGTTTACCCTTGGGGTTGACATCCAACCAGCTCGCCATATCGCTGCGCCCGGAATCACTCAAAGGCGCACCGCGTTTAGCGTAGATCTCATCGATAGTGGTCCAGGGGTCGGCCACAAAATCGTCATGACGCATATCCATAAACTGTCCGGGAAAATGCGGCTCCAACTCAGCGCGATCGACTTCAAAGGTTCGGGTGTAGACGCTCAGCATATCCATCCAGTCGCGACCAATGACATTCCGATCAATAACGTCCGAACCACTCTTGCGCAAGAGTTCACTAAAGCTACAACCCGAAGCCACGAAACTCATGGGGGCGCGATGCGTCTGCACAATAATAGCGTCCGGATACTGCTTGAGAATTCCGCGCAGTCCCAACTGGTGAAAAGGCGCCTTCAATACCCAATTACCGGGTCGCCTGGATTGTAATAGTTGAAGCTGATTACGGTGATAAGCGTAACTCTCGCTGTCGCTCAAATTGGCATACAACCAGTTTGCAAAACTGGGAATATGGAACATCGCCGAGTATTCCACCGACATAAAATTTCGGTTGAGCAACATGTAGCACTCGTCGGGCTCCTCAGCATCGATCAGGTGGGTTTGCAGAAAACCCGGCAGAAAAGTCTCAGTCATTGCCACACCCTCTCGCTGCTTGGCAATACGCGGGTCGGTGGAATAGTTCGCGCTTTCCGGTGGCGGCACAGGATTCTGCGCTTCCCATAATCGCAGAGTGTGATTGGTCGCATCTTGGTTCAGCATATGATGCAGCGCAGTGGTACCGGTTCTGGGTAAGCCGACAATAAAAACAGGCCGCTGGACCTGCTCTTGCTCAACCTCGGGGTGGGACTGCAAATAATCGTAAATTTTCAAACGATCCGTTAGCCCGGCATTGATCGTATGCTGAGCTCGAAAGGATCCAAAATCGTTGAGATTTGCCTCAGTGTTCAGGGCCGAAATCAGCAGCTCCAACGGTTGTAGGAAATCTGGGCCACCAAAATCATCGAGACCGGTCTGGTCTATTGCCGCCTGCAGTAATTGATCTTTTTCCAGCACGTATGCGCTCCGACGTATTGTTCAATCAGGTTTTTTTTCGAAGGCGATCACACTACGACTTATCCCCAAAGGGTTCAACCGCTACAAGCGCTCAATACGCGCTGGCGCGATGCACAGGCAAGGAAACTCAAACTGGTTTAAAAACAAGAACTCTCAAGGCATAGATCGAGCACTTTAACTCCGAGCTCAGAAAGGGCATTATTTATACACCTTGTCAGCGTACACGATGCTGCAATGCAATCTACCCTAAGGACAACCTTATGAAATTTGGTCTGGTTCCCGTAAATGTTGGCGTCAAAAGTGTCGAGGAAATGGTGGGGCTTGCTCAGTACATTGAATCTCTGGGCTTTGAATCTGCATGGACCTTCGAGCACGCTATGGTTCCCGTCGACTACAATTCAAAATACCCCTACAGCAAAGATGGGAAAATGGGCGGACAACCCACCAATAACTTTATTGATCCTCTCATTGCACTGACTGCGGTCGCTGCCAATACCACAACCTTGCGGCTGGGTACCGGCGTGAATATTGTCGCACAGGCAAATCCATTAATGCTGGCCAAGCAAGCGGCCAGTCTCGATCTACTGTCGAACGGTCGATTTATGCTCGGCGCAGGTATCGGCTGGCTGGAAGAAGAATTTGTCGCAATGGGTGTGCCTTTTGAACGACGAGGAGAACGGTTTGACGACTGTATTCAAGCCATCCGTAAAGTCTGGTCTGGAGACGTTGTGGAACACCAAAGTGACTTCATCAACTGGAGTGGTTTTCAGAGCTACCCGGTTCCGGTCCAAAAGCCGGGCATACCCATAATAATGGGTGGAGCCAAAGGAAAGATTTACGAGCGGATCGCAAAATACGGCGACGGTTGGTTCGCACCGACCAACGACGCAGAAACGCTCGCACCTATGCTAGAACCCCTGAAAGCCGCGTGTTCAGAACACAATCGCGATTACGAATCTGTCGAGCTAACCTCCATGTGGGATACGCGTGGGGGCCTGGACGGCATCAAAGCCTTTGAGGACATCGGTGTATCGAGGGTCATTGTTCCACTGTTTGTTCTGGGCAAAAACCCTATGGAGGGCTTGGCCAAGCTCGGCGAAGAGGTCATCGCCAAGCTGGCCTGATAGATCAACCCGTAATGCCGGGGCCGTTAGAGCGCGTAACGGTCTATAATCTGCTTGCCGAGCGCCATCTGGTGGACTTGATCCGGACCGTCGGCTTGACGACACCAACGAGCGTAATTGAATGCCTCGGCCATAAAGTAATCCTCCGTTAGTCCCCCGGCTCCATGAATTTGCATGCAGCGATCTATGATCGTCTGCACCATCAGTGGAACACTGGTTTTACAGGCGGCAATCATATCCCGGGAAGCTTGGGCGCCCTCGGCGTCCATTTTCTCGCAGGTTTTCAAAATGAGCAGCCTGGCCATTTCGATCTCGGAGAAACTCTTGGAAATATCTTCGCGCACCGACTGGTGTTTGCTCAACTCCCGACCAAAGGTCGTGCGGCTCGTGGCGCGCTGACACGCGAGCTCCAGAGAACGCTGCGCGGCACCAACCAATCTCATGCAGTGATGCATTCTTCCTGGCCCAAGTCGTCCCTGGGCAATTTCAAACCCCCTGCCCTCTCCCAGTAGCACATTAGCCAGCGGAACGCGGACGTTTTCAAACACGATTTCAGCATGACCGATCGGAGCATCGTCGTAACCCAATGTTGTCAAAGGGCGAATAATGGTTATTCCCGCGGTGTCTTTAGGCACTAAAACCTGGCTCTGCTGCTTGTGTCGGTTGCTGTTGTCCGGGTCAGACTTTCCCATCACAATAAATATTTTTGTACGCTCATACATCGCACCGGTAATAAACCACTTGCGACCATTGAGCACCCATTCGTCGCCTTCTTGCACAATACTCAGCTCAATATTGGTCGCATCACTGGAGGCTACTTGGGGCTCAGTCATGGCATATGAGGAGCGAATCTCACCGTTGAGCAGCGGCGTCAGCCAGCGTGATTGCTGCTCCTGCGTCGCATACTTCATAAACACTTCCATGTTACCTGTGTCCGGTGCATTACAATTGAAAACCTCGGGCGACCAGATAACCCTCCCCATCATTTCTGCCAACGGCGCATAGTCAACGTTGGTTACACCCCCCACTTCGCTGTATTGAGCGTAATCTTCAGGAACAAATAAATTCCACAAACCCTGCGCTTTGGCTCGCGCCTTCAGATCATCCATCAGCGGCAGGGCAGCAAACCGATCCTCAGCCCCATGCAATTGGCGAGCATAGTTAGTCTCATTGGGGTAAATGTGTTCTTGCATAAACGCGCTCAGGCGCGCCTGGATTTGCTGAGATTTTTCACTGTGCTCAAACATTAAATAACTCCGAATTGGCTTGTTGGGATGAATTCTTCAGGAGCAGCATTATAAGCAGTGTGCCCCTTCACCGGAAATTTATTTGGCCCAAAGGGCTCGCTTACCGGTATGATCGCTGCCGCCTTACGCCGGAAACTATTCACTAAGTCCTAAATTGGAAAGAATCTCGATGAGCGAACAACAAAAAATCGATAGCCTAAATGAGAATTCCCTTGAATTCGTCACAATGCTGGGAGGCCACATTACGGCTCTGGATGTGCCCGGGAAAAGCTGCACCATGGAATTTGATGTGGGCACACAGTTTTGTCATTCAATTGATGTGGTGCAAGGTGGCTTTGTCACTGCCATGCTGGATATGGCGATGAGTCACTGCGTCTTTGGCACAGATGAAACTATCGTCAATGTATCCTCACTGGAAATTAAAACCACCTACCTGGAACCCACCAGAGCCGGGCATATGCGCTGTGTAGGCACTATCATTAAGGCGGGATACAAAGTGGCTTTTATGGAGGGTCGACTCTACAATAGCGAGGGCCTGCTTACGGCTACTGCCAGTTCGGTGGGAAAACTCGTTAGAGCAAAAAACTAGATCAAGTTCATAGGTCGGCGAAAGCGACCTCCTGCCACATTCGCACCTCGTGTCTTATTTTATCCGGATCCCGCCATGAAAAAAATAGTCGTCATCGTATCGCTCGCCATACTCGCCATACTTGCCCTTCCCGCCTATTTATTCCTAAGCGGTACAATTGGAACCAGCAGTATCGCTATGATGCTCAACGTGATGACGGGCAAAAGCGTGGAAACCCCTCCGGAATCGGTGCTCAGTCAGCGATTTAAATTACCCCCTGGCTTTTCCATGAATGTTTATGCACGCGACCTACCTAAAGCCAGATTCATTCGCTTTACGCAAGCCGGCGATCTGCTGGTCACCCGTCCGTATGCAGGTGATGTAATTTTGATCCGTCGCAACGAACAATCTCCCACAGTTGCCGGAGAGCGCGTAACGCTGCTGGAGGGACTTACCCGCCCGTCCGGGATTGATGTCTTCGGAAACTGGCTCTACGTAGGTGAAAGCAATGCAGTGGGACGTGTCCCCTTCGATGCTGACCAAGGTGTCATTGCTGGTGACTACGAACATATCATCACCGGCCTTACCGACGACGGCAATCACCCCTACAAGGTTATCGGAATTGGTCCCGATCAAAAACTGTATCTGGGTCAGGGGTCAACCTGCAATGTCTGTGTGGAAGAGGACATTCGTCGCGGTACCCTGTCCACCTACAACCTCGACGGCACCGACGAGCAAGTGTTTGCCACCGGCTTGCGCAATAGCATGGGTATGGATTGGGCACCCTGGAACGACGCTCTGTACGCGACCGATAACGGAAGAGATATGCTCGGCGATGACTATCCACCGTGCGAACTCAATAAACTGGAGGCCGGTAATTTCTATGGCTGGCCCTACTACAACGGCGCCAATGAGCCCGACCCGGATTACGGAAAAGAAATCCCAAGCTTTGCTGCCAACGCAGTAGCACCTGCCCATGAATTCAGAGCGCACAACGCACCACTGGGTATGAGCTTTGTAGACAGCAGTGGCTGGCCGCAATCCTATAACAAGGTCGCTATGGCGGCCCTGCATGGATCCTGGAATCGAAGTTCACCTGACGGCTACAAAGTGGTATCGCTGCACTGGAACGGAGACAATATTCAAAGCCGCGATTTTTTAACAGGCTTTGAAAAAGACGGGGATATTATTGGGCGACCGGTGGATGTGGCACAGGGACCAGACGGCGCCATTTATATCTCCGATGACTACGCCGGGGCGATCTATAGAGTGAGCTATGGTGAGTCTTCAGACGCACCGCAGGCGGTGCCCAAAGCCAGTGAAACCGATTTCGTCCTGGGCACACCCGACTGGCTCGACGACGACAATATCACTGACTTGCAAAACTCGGGCGAAGCCCTGTTTAAACAGAACCTGTGCGCCAGCTGCCACAACCCCCGAACAGCCGTCGGACGATTAGCTCTGCACAATGTCAATGAACGCCTGCAGCATGCCGAATTGATTGACGCCCTGACCAGACCGACTGCGCCTATGCCCGCTCTGCCACTGAGCGAGGACGAAAAACGCGCGCTGGCCGTCTATCTGCTGAACCCCAGATAGGCCACCCCTTCGAAATCACTCAGAGGGCGCGCCCAGAAACTTTACGATCTATTTTATAGATCGTAACGATAAAGTAATACCATTTTATAAATCAATGTGGCGTCGCTATTATGGCCTCAACGCTAAACAATTCAACACACCATGAGGCAATGCAATGAACGCAAGAGTACCCAACGTCACTTTCAAAACCCGTGTACGCGACGAGAGTGTAGATCACGAAAACCGCTTCCGCTGGGAAGATAAGACCACCGCAGATATCTTTGACGGTAAGAATGTGGTGATCGTTGCCCTGCCGGGCGCCTTCACTCCCACCTGCTCAGGCACTCACCTGCCGGGCTATGAAGCCAAGATCGACGAGCTAAAGGCCAAAGGCGTCGATGACGTGTACTGCCTTAGTGTCAACGACGCTTTCAGCATGTTTCAGTGGGCCAAGCAATTGGGCGTAGAGAACGTTAAAATGCTGCCCGACGGCAATGGAGAATTCACCCGTCGAATGGGTATGCTGGTGAAAAAAGACAATCTCGGGTTTGGCGATCGATCATGGAGATACTCCATGCATGTAGTCGACGGCGAAATCAAAGCCCAATTTGTTGAGCCGGGCCTGATGGACAATTGTCCCGAAGATCCTTTCACCGTGAGCGATTGCGATACCATGCTGGAATATTTGTCCTGATGCTACTGCCACCGCCTATTCGGCGGTGGCAAATTTCTGTAGGCTGAACTCCGATTTCCTAGGAGTTTACGCATGGCACTAAAAGTTATCGTCTGGGGCACGGGCAATGTAGGCCGCCCTGCTATAAGAGCAGTTCTATCGCACGCAGACCTAGAATTGGTTGGCGTGGTGGTATCCAACCCCGACAAAGTCGGCAAGGATGCCGGGGAATTGGCGGGGATGGCATCCATTGGTGTCACCGCAACAGCTGATTGGCAGAGCCTTCTCAAAGCAGGTGCAGACGCGGTAATCTACACGGCGACAGCAGATATTCGCCCCGCGGAAGCCATGCAGGATTTACTGGCCTGTCTCAGCGCTGGTATCAACGTAGTTTCGACCTCTTTCTACAGCTACCTTCATCCCAATTCAACAGCCGCCGAAGTATTAAAACCAATAGAAGAAGCCTGTGCAGACAGTGGCGCCTCGCTACTAGTTTCCGGCATAGACCCCGGCTGGGCCATGGACATGATGCCGATAACACTCAGCGGGGCGGTTTCCAACATTCGAGAAATCCGTTCACGGGAAATTTTCAACTACGCGCTCTACGATCAGCCACAGGTTGTTAGAGAGGTTATAGGCTTCGGCGGCTCCATGGATGAACTGCCCATGATGCTGCACGACTTTGCGATAGAGATGGTATGGGCACCGATGGTGCGAATCGTCGGCGAGGCATTGGGCCACCCTGTCGATGACATCAATATTATCGTAGAGCGCCTGCCACTAGAACGCACCATCGAAGTCGAGGGTATGGGTGTTTTTGAGAAGGGAACTCAGGGTGCTTTCAGGTTTGAGCTCCAGGGCCTGCATCGCGGCAACGCGCTTTACGTGCTGGAACACATCACCCGAATTGACGATGAATGCGCACCTCATTGGGCCTACCCGCCCGAGGGCCGTGGATGTCATCAGGTGATCATCAAGGGAAACCCCGATCTCAACGTGACCTTCCATGCGCACGACCACTACGAACCCGGGGCAGCCGGAGGCGGCAATGCCACGGCGGCCAACTGGATCGTAAATGCAGTTCCGGCGGTTTGTGAAGCGGCTAAGAGTGTTCTCACGATTGCCGATTTACCCAGAATCACCGGAGCGGCCCAACTGGCCATCAACGGCGAATAGCGCTGGAATACTTCGACGGCATGCAGCCCATCACCAATGTTGTTGAATGCACCCTCGCCGTGCTGCTGCGACATTGACCGCACGCGACCAACTGACAGCTGTGTTTGTCACCCTGATCTGGGGTACAAACTTTGTTTTTATTCGCTATGCGCTGGATGAGCTACCGGCTTTTACTCTAGCGACTTTGCGGTTTGCGTTTGTCGCCATACCGCTGGTGTTCTTTCTCAAAAAGCCGGAGGTCCCTTGGCAGGCACTAATCGCTTACGGTTTCTTTATAGGCTTCGGTCAGTTTGGTCTTTTATTCTGGGTAATGCAGGACAACATCACCCCCGGCTTAGCCTCACTGATTATTCAAATACAGGTTTTTTTTACGATATTCCTGGCAGTCATCATTTCTAAAGAAACTCTTGTAGCGCGCCAGATTGCAGCGCTGCTGATATGCCTGGCGGGTCTGACGATAATTATCGTCTTTACCGACGGCAATACCACACACTTGGGCGTCGTAATAACCTTGATCGCCGCGGCCAGTTGGGCCAGTGGAAATCTGATTGTGAAGCAAGCGGGCAATATCAATATTTTGGCCTTTATCGCTTGGTCTTCACTCTTTGCCCTCCCACCCCTGCTGTGTCTGGCCGTTTATTTTGAAGGCGCAGACAAAATTGTCAGCTCAGTGGGGGATGCAAGTTGGGAAACGTGGGCAGTCGTACTTTGGCAAAGTGCCGGCAACACACTCATTGGTTATGGCCTTTGGAATTTACTCCTGGGGCGCTATAGCGCTGCAAAGGTCGCACCTTGGGCCCTGCTCGTTCCCGTTTTCGGAATGAGTGCCTCATCTTTTATGTTGGGTGAAACAATGCCCTGGTGGAAGCTTCTCGCGATGGCCCTCATTTTTTCCGGGCTCGCGATTAATATGCTCGGAGGCAAAAAAGTAAGAACCCCTAAGCAGACCGCCTAGTCAAGTTGCAGCACTGCTGGCATATCAGCCAGATCGTGTGAGACCACAACTTCAATATCGTTGTGCTGATTCAGTGCCCGCAGCCTATCGCGTAATTGTGCCGTGCGGAACGTATTTTCCGGAGCCAAAAATATGGCCAGTAGCGCCACTAGAATGAGGAAGACCCCCATAAATATTTTCGCTATGGCCCTGTCGGCTCCCCCGTCATTAAGCCCACTGTCAGCGCACCGGGACGACTATCTCTAAAAGAATTAAGCTACCACCAGCGCTACTATTTGGGCCTGGGGTAGTTATCGATTATCCTAGACCATCATCGAGATAAACGGTACGCAAAAAAAGCAGCACAACAACAAAACAGGAGCATTACAAATGGGTCGATTCGAAGGAAAAACCATAGTTGTTACAGGCGGTGCCAGCGGCATAGGCGAAGCGACTGTCAGAAAAATAGTCTCCGAGGGTGGGCAGGTGGTCATTGCAGATTTGCAAAGCGACCGAGGCGAGGCACTGGTCACTGAACTGGGTTCGCGTACCCGTTTTATAAAAACCGACGTTACCCAGGAGCAAAACATTATCGATGCCGTTGAGCTCGCGCAAAGCGAATTCGGCACCCTCGATGGCATGGTGAACAATGCCGGGGTGGTTGGCGCTGTTGGTTCAATCCTCGAGATCAGTGCCGAGGCTTACGATCAGACTATGTCTATATTATCCCGGGCCGTATTTCTCGGGGTAAAGCACGCCGCTCGCGCTATGAAACCACACGGCCGAGGAGCCATTGTATCCCTGGCCAGTACAGCAGGTATAACCGGCGGACTCGGCCCTCATGTCTATACCATGGCCAAACACGGTGTGGTCGGCTTGACGAAGTCTGCTGCGAGCGAACTAAGCGCCTACGGAATCAGAATTAACGCGATTGCTCCCGGAGGAACGGTCACTCCGATGACGGCAGCCCTGGCGGGTGGCGACACGGAATTAATGACGCAAAGCATCGCTGAAACATCGCCGCTGGGGTTTGCGTGCATGCCGGAGGATATTGCAAATGCCATCGTTTTTGCTCTCAGTGAAGACTCGCGCTATATGACGGGACAAACAATGGTGATTGATGCAGGACAAACCACCAGCGACTTGCAGTGTGACTTTCACGAGAGCGAATCAGAGATTTTACTTCACGCCGGACAGCGCGAAAAAGGCTGAGCCCTAGCTGCGTTTTCGCCTGGCGTTCCTATCGTAAACTGCGTCATCAAGCCGGCTGCCCAAAAGGCTGTCCGGCGCCATTTCGAAATAGGGGTCGTTGGTTGGCGCAGACCTGCTCCAGTCGACGCGCTCTGAACGGTACGCCATCTTCCATTCTCCTTCCCGCTTTTCATAACGATCCAGATATCTACCGGATATCACTATGTCTTCAAAGCCCCGCTCACCTTCTACCTTGTGATAGGCCTGAAAGTAGACTTCGCCAAAGGCCTCGTCACCTTCAAGTTCTATCAGTACATTGCCGATCATATGTTGATTTGCAACATGACCTTTAAGCGCTTCGATGGCGTAATCAATAAAAGGGCCGGGAGCGCCGTTCACAAATCCGTATTCGCAATAAGCATCGTCAAAAAAAACTGAGCGAAGTAAGTGGGCGTCGGTTCTGTCCAGAGCGCGCATATAGCGACAGGACAACTCGTATATAGACTGTTTGGCTAGCAGGTCTTGCACTGGGTCGTTCATAAATCTCCTATAGCGCTATGAGTTACGGAGAAAATCGGATAACGGGTCCTGATCACGAATTCCGCCATTCTGCAGGGCGGCAAAGGCCTCGCTATCTCTGCCGTCTTCAATCGCAGTGGTGCGACTCCAGTCCATTACTACGGTCCGATGGAGAATTTTCCAGCAATCATCTCGCATTTGAAGTCTATCGAGATAGCGACCAGAAAAAATCATTTCCTGCTGACCACCGAGGATTAGGTGATAGGCAGTGACATAAGACTCAGATCGGGCTGTCTCACCACTCACCTCAACTAAGGTGTTACCTACTTTATGCTGTGTAAGTTCATAACTTGCCGGCAAAGCCTCGACTACCAAGTTGCAGAAGGTCTCAGCGAGCCCCTTAAAGCTCCCGTAGTCGACCTCCGCATCTGGCCAGTAACAGCTGCGCAAAACAGGAGCATCCAGGCGATCCAACCCGCGGCAATGAGTAAATATAACCTGCTGTATTGCGAGCTGATTTTGCAATTCGTAAAGATCCCCGACAGATCCGGTTTCGCTATTCATAGTGCTTCATCTCCAACCAATAAGCCATTGAGTATACAGATCAACTTTAAATCACCAATCGATGAAAAGTAGGTTGTCTCACCCCGTAGGCTAACAGTATATTGGAAACTCAAAATTTTTAGCAGACCCGCTTCTGCTAAAACATTCAAATAATTGACAGGTATGTTTCGGATGGTTGATAGCACAGTTGATAGCACCGTTGACAACACATCGCAGCCCGGTGCCGCGCGGGCACCCGGTCCGAGTGTCGCCAGTATCTTGCAAAGCGATGCCATCCCCGCCCCGCCACCATTACTTGAATCCCAGTACAGCTTTCTGGGCGATAAGGATCTAGACACCAGTCGCTACACCAGCAAGGATTTTTCCGAGCGCGAGATGGAACATGTCTGGAGCAAGAGCTGGCAGTGGGCATGCCGTGAAGAGCATGTGCCCGATGTGGGCGACAATTACGTTTATGACATTGGCGATTATTCGGTCATTGTTGTCAGAGCAAGCGAGGAGTCGATCAAAGCGTATTTGAATGTCTGCACACACCGGGGAACAAGGTTATTGAGTGCTGAAGGCTCTGGCTATTCACCCGCCTTCACCTGCCCTTTCCACGGTTGGTCCTGGAAGCTAGATGGCTCTATTAAACACATTCCTGCTCAGTGGGATTTCCCCCACGTCAATGAAGAAAATCACTCGCTCAGAGAGGTTAGCTGTGCGCGTTGGGGAGGGTTTGTGTTCATCAATCTCGACCCAATGGCGAGCCCATTACATGAGTCGATGGATGTTATCCCTGATCACTTTGAGCATTTCCCATTGGATCGTAGACGAATAAAACTGCATGTTCAGAAGGTGCTCCCGGCCAACTGGAAGGCGGCGCAAGAAGCCTTCATGGAGGCTTACCACAATTTCGAAACCCACGATTCACCCAACGGCGCCAACACCCAATACGATGTTTTTGGCCGTTATGTCAGCCGCTTCATCCACAACATAGGCAACTATAGTCCGGAGTCACTTGCAGATTATCCTGGAGACAAGTGGCGTAAACCGCCACTGTCAGAACAAGAGGCTCTGAGTATGCTGCCGGTGGAGCAACGGCCTCTCAAGCCTGGGGAAACCGCTAGAGCGGTGGCTGCCAAGAGCTTGCGTATTAACCTTGGCGAAGAGCTGGGAGTAGACTTTAGCGAAACCTCTGACAGTGTGATGCTAGACTCTATTGAATATCACATGTTTCCGAACATGTTTTTTTTCCCGGGCGTACTGATACCCATGGTGTATCGATTCCGACCCCTGCGAAATGATGTAGACCAGTGCCTGTTCGATTTGCTGATACTTGAACCGCTTCCCAAGGGCAGCGATCATCCGGAACCTCCCGAACCTGTTTTTCTCAATGTCGAACAATCTTACACCGAAGTCGAAGACCTGGGATGGTTGGGCAAAGTTTACGATGAGGACACAGGAAACCTTCAGCTACAACAGCAGGGGTTTAAGGCCGCTGCCAAAGGCATTACCCTCGGTAATTTTCAGGAATCAAGAATCCGCAGGGTCAATATGACCCTGGATGAGCTAATGGCAAAATAACCTTGGAGGAAAAATTGACCGATTCACAGTACATACTAGCCTGCACTAAGGCAGATATACCCCAGGGGAAATCTCTCGCCATCGAATTACGCGGCAAAGAGATACTGCTGTGCCACAGCGCCGAGGGTTTCTTCGCCGTAGACAATTTATGCAGCCACGCCCTGGCGCGCCTGTGTGACGGCAAGTTAAAAGGCAACAAAATTTTGTGCCCGCTACATGGCGCTGCATTCGATATCCGCGATGGCAGTGCATTGTCGAGGCCGGCTGTAACGGCAATTGCCAGTTATGCAGTACGAGTCGAAAAAGACGATGTATTAGTGTGCCTCGAACACAGATAAGAACTCATGTCACCGATCAACAGGATTTACTAGATGGCGCAAACGACTAAGCTAGCTGATTTTCCAGGCGGTATATCCGCCTCGGCTCCTACCCAGGTACGTGTCGACAAAGAACAATTTACCTCTGCCGAGTTTATGGCCCTGGAGTGGGCACATATCTGGACGCGCACCTGGTTGTTTGCGGGACTGATCTCGGACCTCGAAGACGCAGGGGATTATTTTGTCTACGAGCTCGCCAGAGAATCCATTGTGGTAATGCGCAACGACGAAGGCGAGT
>JBLGAR010000115.1:0-14683 GCA_047612385.1 Cryomorphaceae bacterium
TAGCGACGCCTGCCAACAGGCCACCGCCACCGACTGGGACTAAAATAGCGTCCAGTTCGGCGACCTGCTCCAACACCTCCAGGCCGACCGTACCCTGCCCCGCGATCACCCTGGGATCATGATAGGGATGAACGACATGAGCTCCAGTGCGCGCGACAACCTCCGCGAGCGTCTCTTCGCGCGCCGCAAGAGTCGGTTCGCAATCGATAATGGCCCCGCCAAACTGGGCGACAGCAGCCCTTTTTGCAGCGGGGGCATTAGTTGGCATCACAATATGAGCGGCGAGGCCGCGTTTGCGGGCCGCCATAGCAATAGCAGCACCATGGTTTCCGGAGGAATGCGTTGCAATGCCGCCTGAGCAATCGGCATCATCTAATCCGAGAACCGCATTGCATGCGCCCCGTGCTTTGAAAGCGCCTATTTTTTGAAGGTTTTCACATTTGAAGAACAGCTGTGCTGCAAATCGCTCGTTCAAATAGGCGTTTTCTAAAACAGGCGTGCGCTCCACGTGAGACAAAATCCGCTCATGCGCCGCTTTCAAGTCATCCAGACTCGGAGCTATCATTTCCATACTCATGCTGCCGCGATACGATCGCGCTGCGCAGCGAGGTTGATCGCCCCGAGTATACCGTCCAGCGAAGCCTGGATAATGTCGTGACTACGCCCTACACCGCAGTAGCGCTCAGAGTCGATATTAAGCTGAATATAACAAATGGCCTCGGCATCAACGCTCTTGCTCAGAGCGTGCTCGGAGTATTCCACCAGCACAATTTTCTGGCCGGTGAACCTCTGCATAGCATCTACAAAAGAGGCCACCACGCCAGAGCCAGTGCCAGTCAAATTGTGGGTCTGAGCACCCGCGACCAGCTCGGCCTGTAACGCATCAGCCTGCCCTTGCCTCGAGACCTGATAATTTCCTAAGTGCCAAGCGCCTTCTTCAGACAGGTAAGTTTGCTCAAATAAAGCGAAAATCTCTTCAGAATTCACCTCCTTTTTATGCTCCTCGGCATAGGTCTGCACCGCTGAACTGAAGTCGATCTGCAGCCATCGGGGCAGTTCCAGGCCGTATTCTCGCTCCAGAACATAGGCGATTCCACCCTTACCCGATTGGCTGTTGATGCGAATCACTTCCTGATAAGAGCGTCCGATATCGGCGGGATCGATGGGTAAATAGGCGACCTCCCAGGGCGCATTTTCATCTCTTTTGTTCAGGCACTTTTTGATCGCATCCTGATGGCTTCCAGAGAACGCAGTGAACACTAACTCACCTGCATAGGGGTGCCGTGGATGGATGGGTAGCTGTGTGCACTCTTTAACAGTCTGGATAATTTCATCCATATGGCCCAGGTTTAACTCTGGATCAATGCCCTGACTGTAGAGGTTCATCGCCATGGTAATGATGTCCATATTACCGGTGCGTTCGCCGTTGCCCATGAGGGTGCCTTCAACCCGATCAGCGCCGGCCATGATGGCGAGTTCAGTCGCTGCGACCGCACATCCACGATCGTTATGGGTGTGTATAGAAATCAAAACACTGTCGCGATTGTCGATACGATCACAGAACCACTCTATCTGATCAGCGTAGACGTTGGCGGTGCTCATCTCGACGGTGGCGGGCAGGTTCAAAATAACGGGATGCTCCGGAGTAGGTTTCCAAACCGCGTTGACGGCATTGCAAATCTCCACCGCAAAATCGAGCTCAGTGCCGGTGAAGCTCTCGGGCGAGTACTCAAAAACCCACTCCGTCTCGGGATATTTATCCGCATACTCTTGCACTAATTTGGCGCCGTTGACGGCTATATCAACAATGCCTTTTCGATTCAAACCAAACACCTGCTCGCGCTGCACAGTGGAGGTTGAGTTGTAGACGTGGACCACGGCGCGGCGCACGCCCTTCAGGGCCGCAAAGGTTTTCTCAATAAGGTCGGGCCTAGCCTGGGTCAGCACCTGAATCGTGACATCATCGGGTATTCGATTTTCTTCGATCAACTGCCGCACAAACGCAAAATCGTGACTCGAGGCAGCGGGGAAACCCACCTCAATTTCCTTGAAGCCAATTTTTAGCAACTGATCGTAAAGGCGAGATTTTTGAGCGGCAGTCATTGGCTCGATCAGAGCCTGATTGCCATCGCGCAAATCCACGCTACACCAATGCGGCGCTTTATCGATTGTCTGGTCGGGCCAACGCCTGCCTGTCATTTTAATAGGCTGGAATGGTTTGTACTTGCGGTGGTCGAAGCTGCTCATAGGATTTACCCAAAAATTCTTAGTGTCTGAGAACTAGTCGTTTAAAAAATAGGCCATTCACCTGCCCGAGTATCGGGGCATATACCTTCATGGGGCATGCGGGACAACGAGCGGAGCGGTTACTCTGCTTACTCTCCTCGACTACAGATGAACTCATTAGCCAGATACACAGTATAAATGCTGCCAGTGAGAGAGTTCATGCAAATATCACCGCATAAGTCTTTAATTTTGCAATTAATCTCTATAATTTCTAAATATATGCTATATATCTCTAATATTACATCTATAGCTAGAGATTCACTGCGGGAAGCTTAGTGATGCAGCTAGCGAGCAAAGAGTCTACTCAAAGGTGAACCAGTGAAGCTTGACAGAACCGACAGACGAATCCTCCAGGCCATGCAGCACAATGGCAGAATTACCAACCTCGAATTGGCCGAGGTGGTGGGTTTGTCACCCACACCCTGCTCGAGAAGGGTAAAACGCTTGCAAGAATCCCGCCTGATTAGAGGCCACGTCACCTTGCTGAATCAGTCGATGCTGGGGCTAAAGATCACCGCTTACATCGGCATCACGATGGACCGCCATACACCGGATCGTTTTGAGGCCTTCGAGGAACAGGTAAAAACCTTCGATGAAGTGATGGAGTGCAGTGTAGTAACGGGGCAATCCGCCGACTATCTCCTCAAAGCAGTTGTGCCTGACATGGAATACTACGAAAAGTTTTTGTTGGGCAAACTCACCCGAATCGAAGGTGTGGCCGGCGTACACTCAAGCTTTGAGCTCCGCAGGGTGGTTCAACGCACCGCCCTGCCCCTTGAGCATATACAAGCTTGACTCTCCAGAACGCCGTCAATGACATCACACTGCCACCGGGTGATCACTTTCTGACACTATTGCTGGCCGCAAAGGGTCTTGCGGGAGCTACGCTGCCCCTGCACTATTAATTTTGATATAGCGACTCACAAATATGAAAGGAGCACACATGACAGATATGGCCGGCAAGGTGGCACTCGTCACCGGGGGAGCCAGTGGCATGGGCCGCATAATGGCGTTACGCCTGGTCAAGCGGGGGGCACGCGTCGCTATCTTCGACGTCAATGGTGAAGGTTTAGCTAAGACCGCCGCTGAGGCTGAGGGTATCACCCCGTTCAATTGTGATATTTCCAACCTCCAGGATGTGGAGGCAAAAGTCGCAGAGGTTATCAACGCACTTGGCCCCATAGACCACATGGTGAATGCGGCAGCGCTGATGCCAAGTCATAAACTCATGGACCACACCCACGAAAGTATGGAGCGCCTGTTCCGCATTAACTATTTCGGTACCACTTACTTGGTCAAAACGGTACTGCCGGCAATGCTGGAGCGCAAATCGGGACGAATCATTGTCTTTGGTTCTATCGCCGGTCACGCCCTGGTACCCAATATGGGCGCTTACTGCGCTACCAAGTCAGCGGTGAACACCTACACGGAAGTCCTTCAAAACGAAATTCGAGGATCCGGGGTTAGCGTTCACCTGGTATGCCCACCAGCCGTAAATACGCCGCTGATGGATCAGGCCTTAGCGACGGATGCACCGGGAAGTATCAAGGAATCCATCGAAAAAGGAAGACTGGCCGACCCGGAAAAGATAGTCGACATCATCGACAAGGGTGTGTCGAAAAATAAGGATATTATCTATCCTAGTGAAGCCTGGTTTCTGATGTTGTGGCACACGCTGTTTCCAAAGCTATGGTGGAAAGTGGTACTAAATTTCGACAAGTAAGCGCTTTCTACTGAGTATAACCATGGGCTGTGCTAGGATCGCCAGCCCATGAATCCAAGACATCTCAACGAAGACTCCCGCTGGCTGCTTGCTATTCTGGCAGGTTTGGTTGCGCTCGGCCCCCTAAGCATCGACATGTACTTGCCAGCCATGCCAGCGATGAAACTCGCCTTAAATACTGACATCGCCGGCATGCAATTGACAATCAGTGCCTACCTGATCGGTTTTGCATTGTTCCATTTATTGTGCGGTCCACTTGCAGACCGCTTTGGCAGAAAGCCGGTTCTACTTGGCGGAACACTCATGTTTATCGGGGCCTGCATAGGCTGCAGCCTTGCCACTACCATCGAAGAGCTGCAAGCCTGGCGATTTGCCCAGGGGGTAGGGGCTTGCGTTGGGCCGACCCTGTCCAGAACCATTGCCAGGGATATCTTTGGTCCCTCCCGAGTCGCAAAAGTGTTCTCGCTAATCGCCATGCTAATGGCGCTCGCTCCAGCAGTTGCGCCTACCTTGGGCGGAGTCATGCTGCTGGTCCTTCCCTGGCCAAGTGTGTTCGTTTTTCTTGCCGTGTACGGCTGTGCCATCGTTATCTTAACCAGTCGATATTTGCCCGAGTCTCTACCCGAAAAACAGAGCCTACGCCCTGCCGCAATATTAAAGAACTATGGGCAACTATTTGCCGACCCGGTCTATATGACTGTGACCGTGGCCAGCGGCATGACCTACGCCGCTATGATTAGCTACCTCTCCTCTTCCAGTTTTATCTATATCGATATGCTGGGAGTACCGGTGCAGTACTTCGGGCTTATTTTCCTCACTACCGTACTGGGATACATGGGCGGAAGCGCATTGAGCGCGCGACTTTCAAGCGCTCACAATTCCGAGTCATTGATGCTCATCGGCTCGGTAATCGCTGTTATCGCCACCCTCGCAATGTGGGTTGCCACTGCATTTTTTCCCACAAGTCTTTACGCAATCATGCTGCCAATGACCTTTTACACCACTGCATTGGGTATTGTCCTTCCTCATGCTATGACCATTGCACTTAGGCCCTTCGCCCATATTGCCGGCACAGCGTCTGCCTTTCTGGGTTTTATTCAGATGTCGCTTTCCGCCGGAGCGAGCGCCGCTGTGGGGTATTTTCTCACCACTACACCCCAGCCCATGGTGTTAACGATGGTATTCATTTCTATCACCGCGTTGTTTCTGGCCAGTCGCACCTACCGTGTTGTTAGTCGCTGACCGAGAAAGCGCGGCTGTGGCATACTCTCACTGCACTTTGCACAAGACACTACACTGACCAGCACCTATTTCCGGAGAGACCACTTTGCAAATCGCCACCGACGTCACCGCGCTAATAGGCAACACTCCTCTGCTGTATCTTAGAAAAGTATCTGAACGCACGGGTTGCACCATTCTTGGCAAGGCAGAATTTTTAAACCCGGGGGGGTCCGTCAAAGACCGCACGGCCCTGGGAATTATCCGAGCGGCAGAACAGTCGGGTGAACTTCAACCCGGTGGAAGAATTGTTGAGGGCACTGCCGGAAACACAGGCATCGGTCTGACATTGCTGGCCAACGCACTGGGCTACACCAGCACAGTGGTAATGCCAATCACACAAAGTAAGGAAAAAATCGACACACTGGAACTACTCGGCGCTGATTTGCATCTTGTCAGTGCGGCGTCCTACGATGATCCAAAACACTATATACACAGCGCAGAGCGCTTGGCAAAGCAGTTTGCAGCCAAGGAAGCTAATGGCGCAATTTGGGCGCGTCAATTCGATAATCTGGCCAATATGGAGATTCATGCCAGAACCACGGGAACTGAAATTTGGGAACAGACCGATGGCAAAGTAGACGGCTTTGTCTGCGCGGTAGGAACCGGCGGCACCTTGGCTGGGGTCTCAACGACATTGAAACAACACAATAGCAATGTGGTCATCGGTCTTGCAGATCCTGCCGGGGCATCGCTCTACGAGTACTTTCAAAATGGCAAGCTGGAGCCTTCACCGGGAAACTCCATTTTAGAGGGCATCGGTATAAACCATATCACTGACAATATGGCCCAGGCGAAGGTAGATCAAGCGTTCAGCATTAGCGACGCCGAAGCCCTACCCTATGTCTTCGATTTGTTAATCCAGGAAGGGTTGTGCCTGGGCGGCTCGGCGGGGATTAATATCGCAGGCGCAGTTCGCCTGGCAGAACACCTGGGGCCAGGACATACCATCGTCACAATCTTGTGCGACTACGGCAATCGTTATCAAAGTAAACTTTTTAACCCCGTTTTTCTCGCAAACAAAGGCCTACCGGCACCGCAATGGCTAACAATTTAAACACTCGAAATACGCATCAGGATCTTGTATGAAAATCGGAATTATCTGTGGCAGTCACAGGGTTAACTCTCAATCCGGGAAAGTTGGCAGGCACATAGAACAGGAATTGTTAAAACGGGAGCTGTGTGACCAGACCTGGTTATACGATCTGGCGGACAACCCCTTGCCTCTATGGGACGAAGGCATATGGAGTGGGGATGAACAGTGGAAATCAACGCTAGAGCCACTGAGCGCGGAACTGAAATCCTGCGATGGCTTTGTGATTATCTCCCCGGAGTGGCATGGCATGGCACCAGCAGGGCTTAAGAACTTTTTCCTGATGTGGACTGCCGGCGGAGAACTCGCACACAAACCGGCACTAATTGTAACGGTATCCACTGCCGATGGGGGTTCGTTCCCTATTGCAGAACTGCGAATGAGCAGCTACAAAAACAGCCGCATCTGTTACTTGCCCGAGCATCTAATCATTCGCTATGTAGATAAGGTTTTTAACGAAGATCCCAATAGCAACACGCCCGAAGCGCAGGAATATTTTGAGCAGCGTCTCGATTATTGTCTGGCAATGCTAAAAGAATACGCACTGGCGTTTCGGCAGATCCGCGCCAGCGGGAAGACTTCCATGGAGACTTATACTAGCGGAATGTAACGCTATCTAGGGCCCTAACATCAAGTTTGAAACGGCGAGGGCCGAACCGCCCTCGCATTTGATTACACAGCTAAACGAAAATCTTTTAGCTGCCCTTGGCAGTACGTTCTTTGTCGATCAAAAAACTCGCCACTTTCAACATATCACTTTGCCCCTTCACACCTTCCAGGCGTGTACTGATTCGATATTTGCCATTGATCATCATTTCAGGTGTGCCACTGATCTTGGCGGCCCGTGCACGAGAGGCGGCTTGACGTGCCAGACTTGTGACACCAAAAGAATTCAGCGTTTTCAGAAACTCTTCTTTTGACACGCCGTTAGCGGCAAAAACCTCAGCGACTTCATCTTCGGAAGACAATTGCTTGCGATCGACATTCATGGCCTGAAACAAGGCTAGATGCATGGTATCGAGCACCCCTAAAACTTCCGCCGTATAGTACGCTTTGGCGTGCAGCTCCATTCCTGGATTCCACACGGCAGGCGATCCGCGGAAATCGACATCATCAGGGAGGCTTTTTTTCCATTGATTTAAAATGGGTTCAAAATTATAGCAGTGGCTGCAGCCGTGCCAGAAAAACTCAACGACTTCAATAGTGGCCGGATCAGCAGTGCGAACCGCGGGAACGATCAGGCTGTAGTGAACTCCTTCGCTATAGCTGGGCGCGCTCTCTTGAGCAGTACACGCGAGCGGGCCGAGCAGAATCAGCGGTATCGATAGTAATAAACGTCTGAACATATTTCTCTCCATAAATGTAGTACCAGTTTCTGACAACATTTTACGATAAGGGTTCTAAACTGGAAAAAAAAGGCGACTAAAAAGCCACCTTAATATTTTATCGAAGTGGCTTACTTTAAGCCGGCGATGTAGCTCGATACCGCTTCAATTTCCTTGTCGCTCAGCCCAGATGCAGTGCTGCGCATGATCATTGCATCGCCATCGTTAGTGCGGCCGGTCTCGTCTTCATAGCCCTTGCGGTACATTTTTAGCTGGGATGCAATGTAATCCGCATGTTGCCCGGCAAGCGCTGGAAATCCGGCGGGCGCGTTACCCTTCCCCGAAGGGGAATGGCATGCTGCACACGCGGCAACCTTGCGATCGGCAACTCCTGAGCGGTAAACCTTTTCTCCCAGAGCAACCAAACCGGGCTTGGCTGCACTGCCAGAGGCAGGCTGTGACGCATAGAAAGCGGCAAGATCGGCCAATTGTTGATCTGACTTACCCGGCAGTTGACCAGCCATCGTAGGCACTGGACGTGCACCGTCTCGAATATCCTTCAACTGCTTAAGCAAATAACGCTCTCCCTGCCCTGCTAACTTGGGAAAACTGGGTACAGCGCTATTGCCATCGGCGCCGTGACAGGCAGAACACACCATGGACTGGCTTTTACCTGAAGCGGCATCACCGACCAGCGGCGTGACCGCTGTGGAATGTCCTACGTGTGTCAGACCTGCCATCAGGCCCAGCATAATTGCGACTTTCTTCATTTGAATTCCAAATAACTAATAGTAAAAAATGCTTATTCAGCAGGTGTGGCCATGAACTCTATCAAGGCCTGAACCTCTTCAGTGCTACAATCAAAACACATACCCTTAGGTGGCATTGCGTTAACGCCAGTTTCGACTGACTTAACTAGGACATCCATGCCCTTCGCCAAGCGCGGGGCCCAACTAGCGGCGTCACCGGTCTTGGGAGCATTGGCTGTGCCAGAGGCATGACAGATCACACAGCTTTTGTTGTACTTATCCATATTGGGCTCTGCAAATACTCCGGTAGCAAAAAGCACCAAAAAGACTGAAAACAATTTATTCATGGGTGACCTCGTGTATTTTCCAATAGGGTCAATTAATCGACGCTCGACATGCAAGCTTTTGATAACTGACGAAAAAGCTGTGGCATTATATACGAGATGCCCCCACCAAAACAGGCAATACCACGCAATGGATAATACAGATCAAACGGCTGGCATAAAAGCACCCAATTACCGCGCCGCAGAGTTTCTCACCAGCGCGAGAAAAGTGTCGCAGTGTCCTCCAGACAGCGGTTATGAGGTTGCTTTTGCAGGTCGCTCTAACGCCGGAAAATCGAGTGCAATCAATAGCTTAACTCACAACAAAAAATTGGCGAGAACCTCGAAAACACCCGGCCGGACACAGTTGCTCAATTTTTTTGCTATGAGCGAAGAGCAAAGACTCGTTGATTTACCGGGCTATGGCTTTGCCAAAGTTCCAAAAGCTGTGAAGCTTGCATGGATCAAAGAACTCGAAGGCTACCTGCAGCGCAGAGAGAGTTTGCGCGGGTTGATACTGCTAATGGATTCCAGGCACCCCATGCAGCCCTTCGATGAACAGATGCTCAGCTGGGCCGTAGCGGCAAATATGCCTGTCCATATTCTGTTAACTAAATCTGACAAACTCAAAAAGGGTCCTGCGAAGGCCGCGATGCTCAAAGTCAGTGCACAAGTTCAAGAACAAAAAGACCTGGTCAGCGTACAGCTGTTCTCGGCCTTAAAGCACACCGGGCATAAAGAGTTGATAACGGTTTTAAACACCTGGTTGACCCCATCAATTCCCGTGCAACTAATCAAGGATGAGCAGGCCAATACGATCGTCGCACAGTAGTCGAAGCCTCAAGCACGTAACTTAGGCCCACTAATGGGCCTCATCCCAGTTATCACCAACCCCCGCTTCCACAACAAGCGGCACGTTCAAAGATGCAGCATCGGACATCAGTCTACACAACTGCGCGCTTGCGCTAGCCACCTGATCTTCTACGATCTCCAGAACGAGTTCATCGTGAACCTGCATAACCATTTGAGCATCCACTTCACCCTCCCCTAGCCAATCATCTACCGCTAACATGGCCTTTTTTATAATGTCAGCTGCCGTGCCCTGCATGGGCGCATTAATCGCGGTTCTCTCGGCGGCCTGTACTCTCATTTTATTTTTAGCGTTAATTTCAGGCAAATACAGTCGTCGCCCAAACAGGGTTTCGACATACCCCTGCTCTTTGGCCAACGCACGCGTAGATTCCATGTAGTTCTGTACGCCGGGATAGCGCTCAAAGTAGCGGTCAATATACTGCTGGGCTTCATGACGCCCAAGACGCAATTGTTTGGCCAAGCCAAAAGCAGACATACCGTAGATCAACCCAAAGTTAATCGCCTTCGCCTTCCTGCGCTGATCAACGGAAACCTGATCGAGCGACACTTCAAATACTTCTGCTGCTGTAGCTCTGTGAACGTCCAGGCCCTTACTAAAAGCACTCACCAAGCCTGGGTCACCGGACAAATGAGCCATGATGCGCAGTTCAATCTGAGAGTAATCCGCCGCCACTATCTTGTATCCCGGCGGCGCGATAAAGGCCTGGCGAATCCGCCTACCCTCTTCCGTACGGATAGGAATATTTTGCAAATTGGGATTTGAAGATGACAGTCGCCCAGTCGCCGTGACGGCCTGGTGATAGGACGTGTGCACCCTGCCGGTCTCGGCCTTGATCATTTCCGGCAATTTATCCGTGTAGGTCGATTTTAACTTGCTGAGACTGCGGTATTCCAACAATAGCTTTGGCAGAGGGTAATCCAGGGCCAGCTCAGTCAACACCTCTTCAGAAGTGGACGGCGCCCCCTTGGGAGTCTTCTTAACAACGGGAAGCTGCAATTTTTCAAACAGGATTTCACCGAGTTGCTTGGGAGAACCGAGATTGAACTCCTGCCCCGCCATCTCATAGGTTTGGGTTTCAAGCTCTTGCAGGCGAGCACCCAGCTGCGCACTTTGTTCGACCAGTAATTCTCTCGAAATCAAGGCGCCGCATCGTTCAATACGCGACAAAACAGGCACCAGCGGCAGCTCAATCTCCTCGAAAACCGATCTCAGGGAGGGTTCGCGCTCCAGGTCTGGCCAAAGTTTTTGGTGCAATCGAAGTGTAATATCGGCGTCTTCGGCGGCGTAAGGGCCCGCCTCTTCCAGGGTGATCTGATTGAAGGTGAGTTGCTTAGCGCCCTTCCCTGCAATGTCCTCAAAATGAATCGTACTGCAGCCCAAATATTTCAGCGCCAGAGAATCCATATCGTGCCGAGTGGCCGTGGAGTCAAGAACATAGGATTCAAGCATGGTGTCGAACGCTATGCCCTTCAATTCTATTCCGTGATTGGCTAGTACGCTAGCGTCATACTTCAAGTTCTGACCAACTTTACGTTGCTGGGGATCTTCAAGCAGGGGTTTGAGCTGTGCCAACACCGCCTCCCGGTCAAGCTGTTCAGGTACCCCAAGATAATCATGCGCCAACGGCACATAGGCGGCCTTTCCCACTTCTATCGCAAAAGATACTCCAACAATACGAGCCTCCATGTAGTCCACACTGGTAGTCTCCGTATCGAAGGCGAACACCTCGGCATCGCCAAGGGCCTGCAACCAGTCATCCAGAGATGCCTGGTCGGTCACCAAGTCGTAATCCGTCTCGATCGATTCAACAGGCTCAAGGTCCGCATCTGAAAGCAGTTCTTCAACCCAGGAGCGAAACTCCATGCGGGTAAACCAATCGAGCAGTCCTTCCTTATCTGGCTCCTTGTTGACCAGCTGTTCCGGGGATTCATCCAGCACAACATCAGTCTTTATCGTGGCAAGCGTGTAAGAGAGCTCAGCATTCTCTTTTTCGACTTCCAGTTTAGCCGCCATGTTTTTGGCACCGCGAAATTCCAAGGTCGCTACTTTGTCCAAGTTGGCGTAAATATCCTGCACACCTCCCAGACCCTGCAGCAACGCCAGTGCCGTTTTTTCCCCCACGCCAGCGACACCGGGAATGTTGTCGACTTTATCGCCCATTAGCGCAAGCAGATCGATTATCAATTCTGCAGGTATCCCAAATTTCTTCACAACACCGTCTTCGTCCATCACCGTTTCCGTCATGGTATTCACTAAGGTTGTGTGCTGATTGACCAACTGAGCCATATCCTTATCGCCCGTGGAAATGACCACCGCAAGGCCTTTTTCGCTAGCCTGACGGGCGAGTGTTCCTATCACATCATCAGCTTCAACTCCCGGCGTGCAAATAAAGGGGAGACCCATCGCCTTAACAATCTCGTGAATCGGTTCTATCTGTTCTCGCAACTCGTCCGGCATAGGAGGCCGGTTGGCCTTATACAGAGGATAAATATCGTCCCTAAACGTTTTACCTTTGGCATCAAATACCACCGCAACTGTACTTTCGGGGTAATCCTTACACAGGCGGCGCAACATGTTGATCACACCTTTGACCGCGCCGGTGGCCTGCCCTTGAGAGTTGGTCAACGGTGGTAGTGCATGAAAGGCTCGATAGACGTAGGAGGAGCCATCAACCAATACAAGAGGGGGCGAGTTTGCAGTCATAGACGTTTTCTTTTGCTGAAGCGGATTAGTGGGCCCGGTATGCCCGGATAAGGATTAAAGCCCATTGGGAGTGAAATTTCCACGTCCCCATTCGACTGAGAAATAAGCGCCCGCAAGCCATTCCCGGCGCAAGTAGAAGTGTTACTTTTATAAAATTGGCGTTACCTAGCGATACTGTCGTCTTTAAAAGAACTATTTTCATGCAAATTAACCTAATAAAATTAACAACTTAGCAAATTTTATACATTTATCACTTTAAAGCTTGAAATGTCCAAACTAAGCCCCATTATAGCCGTCCACAGTTATTATTATGTTACCCAAATTTGCTTAGGTAACACTTTTTGGAGAAGCTATGAAATTTCAACTATCGGCTACCGTACTATTGGTCGCGGCCAGTCAATTCAGCCTTGCGGAAATGCCCAACAGCATAGAAGCGGCTAGCAGCAACAAGCAAAGCTACTCAGCGGCTCTGGAAGAGCCTAAGAGTGAAACATCGCAGGGCAGCCCTGATGCAGGGACACTGCCAGAGGCTGTTATCAAGGTGGCAAACAGCCTGGAACTAAAGCTAGAGCAACGCCTACAAGCTAGTTTTGATCTAGGTTTTATAGGCGGCAAAAAGGTAGCAAGCGCTTACTAATATTGGCAAGTTTTCGTTATTGGTCCCACAGCGCTCGTATTGAGCGATAGGTCACTTTCATCTTCGCCATGTCTAATGGCGCCTTGAAAAAACCGTGATAATCGCCGCGGGGATTCATGAGTACCACATTGGAACCGTGGTCAATTTGATACTCTCCGCCTTCCACAATAACCTTGCGAAAAGGGGTGTTGAGCGCCGTGGCAACACGGTGTATCTCCAAAAACTCGCCTGTAACGCCCACAAAGTCTTTATTGAAAAAGGGCACGTAGCTCGATAACTGTTCGACGGTGTCGCGAGCCGGGTCGACGCTGATCATTACCACGGCGGTATCTTCGACTTCGGTACCGGCCAACTGCCCCATAAATTCATTGAGAAAGCTCATGGTTGTCGGGCAGATATCGGGACAATAAGTAAAGCCGAAAAATACCAGCGTCCACCGACCCTGGAAGTCGGCGGGGGTGAAAGACTTACCCAAATGGCTTTGCAGTGTGAAATCGCCAATGTTTCGAGGTGTATCGAACATATATGCGCCATTTAACTTCAGTTCCGAAGCGGTCATTACTCGTGGCATTTGCACTCGATAAACAAAAGCGGAGACCGCGATAAGCATAAATGCCAACAACGCTGCCACCGTGATCTTAATTCCGCGGGCCTGAGCGCGGCCGTTTTGGTCCGTCATAATAGAGATTTACACCAATGTTTGAGGGAAAAGGTAGTGATCAACCAGCATCACCAGGAATAGGGCCATTAAATAGACGATGGAGTACCTGAAGGTCTCGATCGGTGCGTTAGGGTTTTTATCCCTTAGCAACTCCACAGACCAGTAGAAAAATCCGGCACCCAAAACCACAGCTCCCAGCAAATAAAGCGGGCCACTTAACATGGTTGCGTAGGGAAGCAGGGTCACTAGAAACATAATGATGGTGTAAAGCATGATATGCAGCTTGGTAAAGGCGACGCCATGAGTCACCGGCAGCATGGGAATGTCAACCGCTGCGTATTCTTCCTTTCGGTGGATGGCTAGGGCCCAGAAGTGCGGCGGAGTCCATGCGAAAATAATTAGGGCCAGCAGTAGACCGTGCCCACCAATATCTCCCGTAACAGCCGTCCAGCCCAGCAGGGGAGGGGCCGCCCCCGCAAGACCACCGATCACGATATTCTGTGGGGTAGCTCTCTTTAGAAACATGGTATAAACAAACGCATAGCCGACCAGAGACGCCAGAGTTAGCCACGCCGTAAGGGCATTGACCCATATCAGCAAAATCGCCATTCCCCCAGCACCCAACACAAAGGCAAATATAGCAGCCTGATTCGTGCCGATTCGGCCTTGGGCAATGGGCCGATTACGCGTTCGAGCCATTCTTTGATCGACGCTCTGGTCAACAAGATGATTTACCGCCGCGGCCGCTCCAGCAACCATTGCGATTCCCAAATTACCCAAAATAAGCACCTGGATAGGCACCATTCCCGGTACTGCCATAAACATTCCAATAATAGAAGTCAGTATCATCAGGGCGACCACACGGGGCTTGGTAAGCTCCTGGTAATCACGCCAATTCGCTGAGACTTGAACCGTGTTTTCGGCCATATTAACGTTACCCACTGGAGTTCTTTAGCAAAAACTTGAGATCAGATATGACACCTTTATAGCCAACCTTTCCGTCATAGGACATCATAATCCAGCCCGCAGGG
>JBLGAR010000116.1:0-14451 GCA_047612385.1 Cryomorphaceae bacterium
GGTATTTATCCTTCCTATACCCCATTGTTTCAGATCCCCTGACACACAGGCTGCTGCATTAAGGCTTCAGTCGAAGAGTCCACTTCAATACACCACTGTGGGTTTGAAGAACTGGCGAGCGCTGAAAGAAATGGAAATTGGTGTGGCTATGTCACCGGACAACATGGACCAGGCAGTGCTGATGGATTTCCCGGTGAGCATGGGCGGCTATGAGTACACAAAAAGTCCTGACGATCCTTGCGTTATTCAGATGATCAGGTGCCCCTATGGTGAAACCGCTGGTGCACCAAAACTCGATCAGTTTCTTGAAGCGCGATACCGGATGCTAGGGTTACAGTTCGCAGACTATGAGACAGAAATAAGAAACCATCTAATCGCTATGCTGCCTGAGAAGTTATTCAATTTTGACGCCGACGTTTCAAGCATATCCGTCAATCGCTGGGGCCACGGATACACCGTTGCGGGGCCGGGTGATTCTGCGGCAGTGGGGAGGCAACCTTTTGGTCGAATCACGATTGCCAATTGCGACTCGGCTTCGGGCGCAGATGCGCAAACTGCGATAATGATGACAAGCAGAGCGGTAAACGAGCTGGGGTAGTTTGCCGGTCCTACTAGCGAATACTCAGTCTGATAGCTACCCGGTTGTTGCAGTGCCGGGCAGCTGCACATCGAATGGCGTATCCCACAACACTAGGACTCCAATTAGAATCATAAGCCATGGCTGGATCTTCTTCGCGATCGGCGCAAGGACTCTTTTCACCGCAGGCAGTCGATTAAGCAGAAGCAACGCTCCTGTTAACACAAGGGCAGCAAGGCAGGAACCGATGACCATCGTCAGATCGAACTGTTCTGCGCCATCCGAGAAGGTGAGCACTAATACAGCCAGTGAGTCTCCGCTGTTGGATGCCAATACCAAGGCGGATTGGAGTATGCTGCCGGCGAGCAGGGTGTCGTCCGTGCTCTCTTTTTGAATAAGTTCCCTGATCCCCAATGCTATGGGCAAAAATCCTAGATAGCCAACCCAGTGAGCAGGGAGATCTTCGAGTCCCTGGGAGATTCCAAGAGCAAGTAAAATCACGAGTATCTGAATCGATAAAAATGCTGTCGCGACTCGCTTGACACCCTCCGCCTGGGCCATACTGATTGAGAGCAAGAGGTTATCGAGATTGGTTGCAACAATTGCTGTTGCGCCAATCGCAGCCACTTCTAAAAGGTACATTTCTGCCACGGGTGTTTTCCCTAATCCAATCGTACATGTAGTAATGTTCACACCAAGTACACCGGTTTTAATACTGTGTGCTAGTTTAACCAGGCTTGTTGGCGTCAGCGATCATTGAGAAAAATGTATGGCAGAAAATGACTACGCTGAAGCCGCTTTCCTTGAGTTTTTGAGACAAGGCAATATCGCGAGACTCATTAAGCCTGCAACCGCGCGCTCGCGCAAGCTGGCTGTCGAAGACCTTTTTGGTTGAACTGCGGTCCTAAGAACGAATCGATCTTCGTCTTGCTGATGTTCTGTCGCGTCCGGTGAAGCCCTAGATGCTCATGGTAGAATGGTCTTTCTATATCATAGTAACTGATTGAAGACGATGACGATGATATACAACCGACCTACAGGTGTTTCAAGACGACAACTGGAAAAATAAGGGTATTTTAGCCTTCCTATACCTGCAAAAAATCTGTTTTTATAATAGACCCATACCTCGATCTCTCGGTGTTTGATCAATACGTCTCAGCGGTAGCTGAGGGCGTGAAAGTACGACTGCTTTCAAAGAAGGGAGCAGATCGCCTAGCCGCAGCTAGAGATAAGTACAATGCACAATTCTATCGGAGTGTAGAAGTTCGGCACAACGCTGATGTGCACGATTGTGGGGTGTTTATCGATGCCGTGGATTGCTATGTAGTAGGGCAATCGCTGAATGTTGCGGCATTGAATTGTGTTTTATCCAGTTGGGCATCCCACACCAGATAGCCACTGGCACCGGCATTGATCCCATCCCGGTAGGGCGTTTGCAGGTCGAAAAAATTTATACTAATCCCCTTCACTCACGGCAGGTTTTTTTAATCACCACAGCGTAATGATTTGCGTCTATACTTTGTCTTTTATTCAGCGAAGAAATCTTTCTGCCGAGGCAAAAGCATGACAAATTCTGAACGATGGCGCGGCCAGCCTGGCCACATTCTGTGGGCTTTTTTACTAACCATCGTTCTTGCGAACTGCCCCAGTGCCTATGCGGCAAAGGGCGGTAAGCCCGGCAGGGGTGGCGGCGGCGACTCGGCCTGTAAAATAACTGACTCGACGGATGTGGCGATTTACACCGGTGGAGGCACTGGCGCAAGCAGCCGCCTCTGGGCAGAGGCTCTCATCGACTTCTGGAAGACCGGCGCGCGCAAGCCCGGCGATTCTGCGTTGCTTAACACCGCCAGGGGGACAACCTGGAGCGGCGAGGCTAACCTGGAATACGTTACCCTCTCGCTGGCTGAGTTCAACGCCTGCAGTAATGGTGACTTCGAGAAGCTATCTCTCTTCTTCATGCCGGGGGGCAGCGCCTATGAAATTCAGGATAATCTGGGAGCTAGCGGCAAAGCCAAGCTGACGAATTTCCTTGATAAACAGGGCAACTATGTAGGCATCTGCGCGGGTGGGTATTACGCCGCCAGGGGCTACTTCTGGAAGGGTGATGACGGTGCCCCCATAGACAACTGCAAGAACCAGTTTTGCCGCTATGGTGTTGAGGGAACCTTCTCCTACGACGCAACCACGGGTGGTTTTACTACGCATGAATGGAACGGTACATCCTACCACTCCAACTTGCTCGCCTATGGCCCACTGGCAAATGTCTATGTAGAAGGCCCTGTAGAGGAAATCGCCGGGCCGTGGCATGCAGACAGCAATCCCAATCACCCTTACGACTCCCACCTTATCTTTACTGACGATGCCCTAAAGCAGTCTTTACGGGTGATCTATTGGGGCGGCGCAACAGAAAACTATGTCTACACCGAGAATTCTCCGTGGGGGGGCGAATCTGCAGATCACGCCCACTTCGTGCGGGACGCGCTCGACAATCACGATCTTGATTTCCCTCAGGACATCAACCTATGGGCGCTGAAAAGCGCTCAGACGGCGTCGGGGGGTACCATCATGATTTCCAGTGCCCATCTGGAAGCCTCCCTCTTTCACTCAGCATCGACATTTGATGACGGTGGAATGACCGAATGTCAGCAATACAATAACTACACCTTTATGGTGAGGAAGATGAACAGCGCACTAACCCCGGGTTTTAGCAACGTGCCGGACTACGACATCGATTGCAGCAATGATCGGGTTGGCGAGGTCAAGGAAACCGCCACCCTCTTTCCTGGAGGTCTGGCCTATGAGAACGCGCCGCGCATTGACGCGGGTGGCGGTGGCGGTGGAGGCGGCGAAGGAAGCGGCAATAGCGCCACTGGCTTCGACAATGGTGATCTTGGAGACTTTACCGAGAGCGGCAGCGCCAAGAGGCCGTGGACCGCCGATTCAGCGGCCGCCTGCGCAGGTTCCGCCTACGGTGCCAGGGCTGGTCATTCCGGCGGGGTAGACTCCGAGAGCTTCATGAGCATTCAGGTTCCGGAGGGCGCAACCAGCGCAAGTTACAGGTACAGCTACCCCTCGGCACTGGATCGAGGCGATGATTTTCACGTCATAGTCAATGAGGAGGTCATACACTCCTATGAGACGGGACCAGGGGAAAGTTGCTCAACCGGGTCAGTAACGGTTAATGCCGGAGATACCCTGCAGTTCAGGTGCCGATCCGGCGGCAACGGAGAGACATGTGCGGTTGATGAGGTGGTATTCAACTAGTCGGGGAGGCAGACCACGTTTCTCCAGAGCGGCAATCCGTTTCTGGTGCATCAAGTTTGGCGCGATTTATACCCGCGGTTGTTCTTGGCGATATTGGTTTTGCGCAGAGCACAACGTTGCAGGGCAACTTTGAGCAAACCGCATCGGGAGCAACTTACGTTGAACTCGACTTCGCTGCCGATGCCATCGACCAGATTCTGGCGACGGAAATAGTCACGCTTGATGGCTCGGTCTATCTGACGATGCTCAATCCTGAGTTGGTTCCGGTCGGGGAGTTCTCCAAGGTGCTGTTTGGTGGTGAGGCAGGTGTTGAAAATGCAGGCTTGGAACTGTTTACCGATCCGTCGGTGGTAATTAACTACGCTGCCGACTACTCATCGGGTACTGCTGCGGCGCTTAGCTATGCGGTAGATTTCTCGCCGAATGGGTTGAGCGCTAATCTGGGAGCTGTTGGTGATTACATTAACAATGTTCAGAATGCGGGGAATGCGCAAGCGCTCAGTGATGTGATTACCACATCACTCTATCAGGGCGACCGCGGCATGTATGCCGACAGTTTGCGATCTATGACGCCACAGTTCTGCGGTGAGCAGGCTATGCAGTTGGTCAGGTCCAGCCAAGCGTTTGCCAATCGTATGCTGAGCTGTAAACAAGCCGGTGGCGATTATCGCTTTACTAGTGAAGGCAAGTGCGCTTGGGTATATGCTGGATTCGAAAAACTTGAATACGATGAGTTTGTTACTTCACAATTTGATACCGATGTGTATGCCATGGGTGCACAGGTCGCATTCGGTGAGAATTGGTTTGCCGGTATTGGCGCGTCTCGTGAAGATATATCAGGCTAGGGTAACCGCAATGCCTGGTCCTCTAACGGCACTACAAAGCAAGCTGCAGTTTCACTGAAGTATCAACCCAATGCATGGAAGTCCGCTGGTTTACTGAGCTACGCCACCAACAAAACTGAAACGGTACGTAACGGGCAGGTTATAGAGGCGTTCGTTGCCAAAGTTGATCGAGATTCGAGTTCATTGGGGTTGCTGCTGGCAGGTAGCTACGATTTTGAATTCGGTATGGGGTATGTGCGTCCCGCTTTGGAAATAGGTGTCACTAGTTTGTTGTACGGACAGGAATTTTTAGGTAAAGCAGCACCCGCAATAGCGATGGATTGTGTTGTGATTACTCTGTCGATGGTGTGCGTATTTGCAGTGCGCTGCATTACTGTGACATCGGGATAAGTACGTTCGCTAAATGGAGTAGGGCGGCAGCTTTAGACCAGAGGCTAGGTTCCTGCGATCTCAAAGAGTTAATTTGTTACCACCGTATTTATTTATACCCCTTAAAGCCTTCTCCCGGCTTGAGGTTTCGATATGTTTTCATGCTTCCATTCACCTCGGTCAAGATCTTCATGACAGGTCCCATCACCCAAGCATGGACATAGCCTTCGTTGCCCCAAAGTTCATAGCTTTCCTTCGTGTCTTCCTTGATATCGCAAACCTGGGAGAACGTATACTTTTGAACAACACAGTGAGTACCCTCTGTGGCGAAGAAGTGTGCCTTCATGTTGCGCCATTTAACGGCAGACACCTCGTCTCCTAGGAAAGTAACTACATGTTCGCGGTTCGACTTCTCTTGCTTACCGAGTAGGAAGTCTTTCTGGCTGATACCATCAATAGGGCGATCAGTTGGGATGCGTTTTTGTTCGCTAATGAGGCTTGCTGTAAACCTTTATCCCACCTATCCAAGTAGTTTACACGCCGGGGTCTTTCATGTGTTCAGTGGAGCCTATGGAATTCTTTTCTAAAATTGTAAAGTCAGAAAATTTACCAGCTTCAGTACGCCAATCCTTAGTTTGGAAAATACACATACTCGTCAGTTTCTGCATAAGGCTCACCACCATGTTTATCGATACGCTACACTGCACTTATTACGCTAGGCCAGGCAGGCGGTACTTGCTCGGTATTGTGGGTAGCCAATAACGTTTCTAGCTCTGCCACTTTCGTCACATTAAATTTCGCTAGATTATGCTGTTCAGTTGGGTCTGCCTCAAGGTTAAATAGCCATTTTAATTGTGGGGAGTCGGGGCCATTTTTAGCATCATCTGAGCGAATTAGTTTCCAACCTTTATGTAATACCGTTTGGTGCGTACCTTGGCGCCAGAACAAGCTTTCATGGGGCGGATTTTGTTTTTCACCGCGTATATAAGGCAATAAATCTACTCCATCCATTTTTCTGTCACTAGGGATCTGTGCTCCGGCTGCATTGGCAAAGGTGCTAAATAAATCGACATGGTGAATTGGGTGTTTAAAAATAGTGCCTGCGTTAATTTTTGCTGGCCATTTTGCCATATAGGGTACATGGATACCGCCTTCAAAATGATTTAACTTCCAACCACGGTAAGGCTTGTTAATGTCTACTAAGCGTATATAGCCAGCACCACCATTATCACTGGTAAACACAATAAGCGTGTTATCGCTCAAGCCATTGGCATCTAGTGTTTCTATAATAGTTCCAACGCTTCTATCTAAAGATTTAATCATGGCTGAATAAACCCGCAGTCCATGGTCCTTAATGTGGCTTAATGATTCATAGTCGGCTTTGGTGGCTTGTATCGGGTTGTGTATTCCCCAGTGGGCCAAATATAAAAAGAAGGGGCGATTTTTATTTGCTTCAATAACCTTAGCCGCTTCGCGGGTGTAGTAGTCGGTAAGGTAGCCATCGGGTTTAAATTCATCGCCGTTAAAACGCGCTTTATAGGACGCTGTTGCCCACACCATTTTCTCAATGCCTTCTTCAAGCACTTTATAGTTCACCACATCAGGATGGTCTTCAGGTAGATACAAAGAGCCCGCCAACTCTAAACTATCGTCAAATCCTTGAGCTTGTGGGCGCATATCACCTACCGAGCCTAAGTGCCATTTGCCAATGAACGCGGTGTAGTAGCCTTCTGTTTTCAAAGCTTCAGCAATTGTTATTTGTTCAGTTTCCATCCCAAGTAGATCTATGCTGGGAAGAGTGTCGGCAATATCGGTATCAATAAAATTGGGCAGTGGACCAGGGTTTGTATCTTGTATCCAGTTAAAAATAATGGGGCCCAACTTGAAAACTGGTGTGTACTCAAAGCCAAATCGCGTTGAATAGCGGCCTGTTAAAGCGGTTGCACGAGATGGTGCGCACACCGAATTTGCAGCATAGCCATTATCAAACCTAACCCCTTGTTGGGCGAGGGCATCTATATTGGGTGTCATTACGCTGCCGTCCCCAGCACCACCGTTATATAAAGACACGTCGTTAAAGCCCATATCATCTGCCATGATAAAAATAATATTGGGTGGGCGCTCGCTGGGTGTTAGCTCAGCAGTAGCTGGGCCCTGTGACCATTCAATAGGTACATTGGGTGCCACGTCTTTAAAGTTGATGGCAATAGGTGTCGCCCAAACAATAAGATTTACTCTGTTCTGCCAAGCGATAATTGCGATAATGACTGTCGCGATAAGTAGTCTTTTCATGGCAAGTTATTCCATATTTCAAATATGTAAGATATTTGCTATGGCTGTTGTGGAGTTAACCCATAACTCATTGTAGGTAGGCATTAGACGATTCTTCTGTAGCGGTATTGTTGGAGCATAAAAAACAGCCATACGTCAATTCGACAAACCATTATTAGATATTGACACTGAAAGTGTCAATATCTAATAATGCAGCAACTCTCACTGAATTAAAAGCCAGCGATTATGGACAATGTTAAGGCCCGTCATGGTGAGTACACGGTGATGGGTCGCCCCGAATCAGGCTACTCCATGAAGGTTCTCTCGGCACTGTGCTACAAAGGCGTGCCGCATCAATGGATGGACCGCTTTAGTCATGAAAAGCTATTCCAGGCTCATGCTAAAGTGCAGCTAATACCACTGTTATTCCTGCCGGACGGTAGCACTATGCAGGATTCAACCCCCATCCTTGAACGGCTTGAATCTGACCATCCTGAACGCTCCCTGCACCCCACTGAACCGGCACTGCGGTTCCTGTCGGAACTACTGGAAGAGTATGGTGATGAGTGGGTCAATAAGCTAATGTTTCACTATCGCTGGGGCTACCCCGCCGACCAGAAGCGTCGATCCAATAGCTTGGCCAGCGGCATTATTGCCGGGCGCAGCAGCGCATTTTTCGGAAAATTGCTGGGGCCACTCATGGCTCCTCTTCTTGTTAAACGCATGGTGCCTCGCATGGGGTTTGCGGGCGCCAACGATAATAACAAATCTATTTTAATTGAATCGTTTGCCAACCTGGTCGCTCTGTTAGAAGCTCATCTACAAAGCCACTCCTACTTATTTGGTGAGCGCCCCGCTCTTGCTGATTTCGGTCTTTGGGGGCAACTTTATCAGGCCTATATAGACCCGAGTTGCTGCGTTATTCTCAGGGCAAATGGGCCCGCTGTGGTGGCATGGATTGAGCGTATGCTCGATCCAAAAGCTCTCGGAGATTTCAACACTCTGGAAAATCTGGCGCCCACATTACGACCTATTTTCTCACAGGAGGTCGGCCCGCGTTTTCTTGCGTGGGATGTCTCTAATGCGAAAGCTTGGGAGGCGAGCGAACCGCAAACCCAACTGACCATGGATGGTCAGCGCTATTACCAAAAAACGTTCAAATATCCTGCTCAAGCATTTTCAATACTTAGGAAAAAATTCGAAGCGGCCAATGGCGATGAACCACTCCGCCGTTTTCTGGAAGAGACAGGCTGCCAGGTATACTTAAACTGGACCGAAAACCAAGTTTAGGCCAAGTAAAAGTGCGATCATGAGTAGATCTCCTGATGAAGATGAGTTGTTAAATCTGAAAATGTCGCATCCATGCGCTATCACCAGAAACTGGGCAAGGCGGCCGCTATTGACGTTGTTGTAAGGGTGCCGGTGTTGTTGCCGGCAATTTTTTCTCGTCACCGGCCTGGGCTGCCTGGTGGCTTATCGTAGGAAGAGAAAAGGGACCTAGCGTGTCAGAGACACTCGATCTGGTTGGCTGAAGCCGGCCCTGCACGTGAGGGCCCCTGCCAATGTGCGAAGAATCTTTTAGAAGTCATAACGCAAGGTCGCGCCGTAAGTTCTTGGTGGGGCCAGGAAATAGCTATCTTGCCCACTGAACAGTTGGGTGATTGTGGTCTGGGTCGCATACTCGTCCTCGGTCAGGTTTTTGCCCCAGAGCGAGATGTTCCAGTTGTCGTTACGCCAGCCGATCTTCATGTTCAGCAGTTCGCGGTCATCTATGTCCTTGTCTTTCAATTGGTCGGCGTTGCCACCATTGGTTATGTGATCGTCCATGAAGATATAGTCGCCACGTATGTAGAGCCCGCCACCCGCTAGGGGAAATACCAGTGTGGCACCAATGTTGCCGCTGAATTCTGCCGTATAGGGTAGCTCCTGGCCCTCTCTCGGTCCTGCGGTTATTTCGTAATCGTACATATACAGCAGCCCGGCGGTGAGGGTCAGATTGGGCAGGGGCAGAGCATCCAGTTGTATGTCTATACCTGACACTTCTACCTTGCCATCGTTACTAACGGTGGTGCCGATGCCTACTTCCATCTGGTCCTGGAACTGGTAGTCCTCAATCTCCGTGTAAAAGGCCGCGGCGTTGATGCGCAGGGTGGAGTCAAGCACGGTAGCTTTCAGGCCCAGCTCGTAGCTGGTTGTGGTCTCATCATCAAATTCTCGTTCATCGGGTTCGCCGTTTACCCCGTTAAAATTACCGGACTTGCTGCCGGTGGAGACACTGGCGTAAATCATACTGCTTTCGCCGATGTCGTAGGCCAACTTGGTCAGCCAGTCCACATTGTCGCTGCTGCGATCCAGTGTGGTGTCAATCGGTGTGGAAACGATGTCCAGGAACGATATTACCGCTGCAAGCGGTGCAGTTGAGAACGATTCAGCGAACAGTTCGGCCTCGCGCTCTTCGTCTGTCCAGCGCAAGCCGCCCGTCAAATGCCAGCGGTCGCCGATATGCCAGGTGGCCTGACCGAACAGGGCCAAGGTCCTGGTGTCCCAGATATTTAGGGAGGTGAGGTAGTCACCGGGTTGTGCAACAAGCGCGACTGTCGGAAATGGGAGGGGCAGACCCTGCTGGTCGGCGATAGTGATAAAGTCTTCACCGATAAAAACTATGGGAGTTCCGTCGCCACGCTGGGTGGTCTGCTCGTAATAGAACAGCCCTACTTGGTAGTCGATATTATCGCCAAGTGACGCATCCAGACGCAGTTCTTGGGAGAAACTGTCGCCCTCATTGTGCTCATTGGAGAGGTAAAGCAGATCCAGTTGCGAGCGGTCGGCGTCTAGGCTGGTAGAATACTCGTAGTTGTTCCAGCCGGTAATAAATGTGATAGAGCCCCAGTGCATGTCGTAGTCGATATGCAGTGATACCAGGTCAGATTCCATGGTGAACGCTTCTGGGCGGTCGGTTGCAACCTTGTAATTGTAGGGATCGTTGTTGTCCGGAGACAGACCCTGGTCGATCAGTTTCTGCTGTACCGTATCCCCCTGCGTGGAATCGGCGCCGCAACAGGTGGTATCGCGCTCTACATGGGCCGCGCTGAGTAGCATGCTTAGCCGGTCTGTGGGCTGCCATTGCAACTTGCCCTGTAGGTTCCAGTCATCGGCATCGTTCTGGTCGTCGACACCGGTACCGGCATTGTCATAGTAACCGTCGCGCTGATGTATATTGCCCGACAGCCGGTAGGCCACCGTGTCGCCTATGGGGCCCGAGACGGTCGCGGTTAACTTTCCCATGCCGTAGTTGCCCGCCGAGGCTTCCACGTAGCCCTCGAATTCGTCGAAGTTGGGGCGCTTGGTGATGATACTAATCGCGCCCGCATTGGCGTTTTTGCCATATAGAGTGCCCTGTGGGCCTTGCAGCACCTCGATACGCTCTATGTCGGTGAGATCTGACGTGCCCAAGCCGCTGCGGCTCATGAATACACCGTCGACGAACATGCCTACGGAGGGTTCCAGGGCTGGGTCGGCCTGTGCGGTACCAATGCCGCGGATTGTCAGCCTGGTGGTAAAGGGGCTGCTATTGGCGTTGGCGTTAAGGCTGGGCGTCATTATGGCTAGATCGCTGGTGTCGTTGATGCCTGCTTCGTGAATGGTGTCCGAGCTGAAGGCGTTAACAGCCAGCGGAATATCCTGCAGGTTCTCAGCCCGTTTGGTGGCGGTTACTATGACTTCTTCTAACATCGGGGTTTGACCTAGCGCCCCATAGCTATAGATTGCCAGGGAAAGTGCGGTAGCGATCGGTTTCATGGGATTCATTTTATTATCCTCTTGATATTCGCTATGAAAGTCGCATATATTGTCTCGCAAGTGATATGGCATATATTATGTCATATCATTAGGGGTGACAAGAGGTATGTAGGAAAATCTCTCTAGTCGTTACTCGCATTTGGGGCTCATACCAACTCCCCGGGCCCTGTAAAGTAAAGAAGAGAGAATGGAATTCAAGCGCACCCCGGATGAGCGACTGGTTGATCCAGCTCGATCTTAGCGGCGTCACGGTATTTCTGCAGGACTGGGGCAGCCTGATCGGCCTGCGTTTGGTGGCGGCTTTTCCCGAGCGTTTTGCCGGTGTGGTTGTGGCCAAGGCGGCTTGCCCATGGCTCCGGTACCTGAGGAGTATTCGGCCCCTGCGAAAGAGGCCTACAAGACCTTGCCAGTAATAAAGGCGGCAGAGTTGGAAGCGTGTTTCCGCGGTACCTGCGAGGGCGCTGTACCCGGCGTTCCAGGGTTCCTCTATTGGCGCAAGTTTTGCGCTGAAAGCCAGGAAGTCTTTCGTCCTGGCGAGGTGATCGACTTTATTGGCAATGCCTCGTCGCTTACCAATGGTGAAAAAGAGGCCTTCAACGCACCTTATCCCGACGAGACCTACGCGTCGGGAGCGCGCCGTTTTCCCTCGCTGGTACCCCTGTTTGCGGACGATCCGGAAGTGGCGGAAAACAAGGCCGCCTGGGAAGTGCTTAAGCAGTTCGACAAACCTTTTATGTGTGCTTTTGCAGATGACGATCCGGTGACTGCTGGGGGAGATAAAATCTTCCTGGAAAATGTACCCGGTTGCCAGGGCGTTGAACACAGAACCATTAGTCCCGCTGGGCATTTCCTGCAGCAAGATCAGCCTGATCATTGCGTGCAGGCCATTCTGGATATTACTGGCTAAGTTGCATGGCGTTGTAGCATCATTGCACCTCAAGGAGGGACTGGTCGAATACCAGCGTCGCCTTAATGCGAAGGGCTGGATGGCCCCATAGCTGATGCCTTGGTGGCTAGTTAATCTGTCGCCGTTCAATATGGAGATCACGGTTCTATGATCAAGAAACTGCTTACCGTTCTTGTGGTAATGCCGCTGTGTTTGTTCCTGTTTTTGTTCTGGCTGGGCTACTTTTCTTCCCGGCCGCCACTGACTACTGATCCGGCTACATTGGACGGTGACGGCAGCACCCTCAATTACTGTGAGCTACCCGCGCTCGATGGCAGGGGTAAGATGGCAGCCGACATTCCAAAGGGCAATACGCCGAGCTGCGGCTACTCACACTTCCCTTTACCGATCCTCGCACAATGCACCGAGCCATTGCCTCAGAGCGCGGACGATATTCGCGGTCTGTGGGTGGGCGTAAAGGGCGGCCATGTGGGCCACATTGAACGAGTTGAGCAGTGCGGCAGCCGTGCAGTTATAACAGCGGCAGGAATTATCCACGACTACGGACCAAACAGTACGGCAGGGCTTAATACTGACGACACCGAGGGCGGGGTCGCGTTTACCGTCGGTGATAACGATTACTGCATGCGTACTTCCGCCTCTATGATCTGGGAGCACGGTGTGCTGAAGTTCCATGTGTTTGGCTGGGGACCGGTCGTCGTGAAGCGCTATATGCAAGGTGAGCAGCTGGTGTGGGAATACCTGGATGGCAGTACCACCCATATGGACAGGATTTGCATCTTGCCAGAGGAACATAAAGTGCCCGCGCCCAGGGGCAAGCGTTTAGCATTTTTCCCAAATCCTAGGGGATCGCGCTGAGCACGGCCTGAAGGCGCAAGATACCGATATTGTCCGCAAGTTTATGGAAGAGGATGACGGCAGGGAACTCATTATAGTTAACCTGATCGAGTTCAACGCTTCGCCGGTCGTACATCCTGATACCGGGCAGGACGTTAAGGCGCGCACGCTGTTGATGGCGTATTCAAGCCGTTTATGGGCGTTATGCTGCGCAGGGCGGGGTACCCGGTTCTATCGTTGGTTGGGCTAGGGGGTTACCTCGACGCCTGGAACACTCCGCCGGCCCCGGGCTGGCATGCGGCCGGGCTTATTCGTTACCGGTCCCGCAGAGCTGCCATACAGCTCGCTTTTGCCAGCCCATCGTTTGATGTAATTCATAGGTACAAAATAGCCGCATTGAAACAGCCCTTTGCTTTCCCAGCGAAAACACAAGCGGCGCTGTATGTATCACCACACTTAACGGTTGCGCTGGTACTGGCGCTTGGTGCGTCGCTGCTGCAACTCGTTATAGCGTTGAGAAAAGATCGAATAAAAAAGTTACTTGCTTCATACCGACCCTCTGCTTATCGACAAACAACGCATGCTTGATGCATTTCAACTGGCGTCAAAGGCGATGCTTATATTGTTGATGGGTAAAAAATAATTCAATATGGGTTTGTAATCTTGGAAATCTCAGGAGGTTTTTACATGATCAAACATAGGCCCACGACGGATTTATCTATTCTCCTGAGCCTATAGACTCTAGCTGCCTACTTGTTTTCGCGAAATCATCCAACCGTCGATCAGGGCGGTCACTGCCAACACGATCAAGCCGAGCAGCAGTCTGGGGTCGCCCAAGTAGAAGCTGGTTTCGATGGGGTAGGCGATGGTTTTGTTCAGTGCCGCCAGTTTGAAATGGTGAGGGCCCAATATGTCGGGGTTGCTGATGATCTCCATAAGAGAGCGTCGGCTGCGGTAGCGAAACAGGGCGGCGTCCGTCCACTGCCCGGCGCCTTCTATGCCGGTAATATCGATTGCTGAGTACACGGCGGGCCCCATGAGCACAGGGTGACAGGCGCGCTTTAGCAGTTCCGGGATCATGTGCTCCATGTACAGGCCCATAAGGGTATTGGCATCCGCATTCTCCGGGGCGCCCGCCACGGCGGGAGGGTGTTCATTCATGTCGAGGTTGTTGACCATAAGAAATTGGCGGCCGGTGTCGTTGCGCAGGAATTGCGCGTAATAGTTCACCCTGTCCGCGGGGACGCCATTGTCCGTCATCACCTCGACGAAGTCGTCGACCTCCTCATTGCTCAGTGGACCGCCGAAGTCGGTGTACCAGAGGACGAAGATGGCATAGAGCAGGGCGGTGAACAGCCAGAGTTTTATGCGGGTGGACATGGTAGGTTCCTCATAGTATCGGTGCTGTCGTGCCGCAAGGTTTACATACTGGCATTGCTTGTGTCAATATGTTTGCCGCCGCGGGCGGTGAGTGATTCGCTTTCAATTAAATCGGTTACATGAGGTGAGAGATGTCGTCACAGGAATTGGTCAGGCTGGTAGGTGTAACCGCGTCACCTTATACACAGAAGATGGTAGCGCTG
>JBLGAR010000117.1:0-14429 GCA_047612385.1 Cryomorphaceae bacterium
ATGGACGCTTGCCACGTTCGAATTTACGCATAGAAGTCTCCCCCATTAGTGCCTTTAGCAAAGACTCCATACCCTGGGCCCAGGTCACCCGAGGCGATCCGGATACGGTCAAATTCTATATAGACGCCATGGCGAGTGAGGAAGATCTAGTTAACAACTGGACCAGTTATCATGAGCTGAGCCATCTTTTAATCCCCTATCGCGGTTGGGGTGACATGTGGTTTAGCGAGGGGCTGGCCAGCTATTACCAGAACCTATTGCAAGTACGTGCAGGAGTGTTCAACGAGCAGACCATGTGGCAGAAACTCCACGACGGATTCCAACGGGGACAGGACAACCGACTCCCCGAGCTTACCCTGGCCGAACTCAGCCCCATAATGCGGCAGAGCAGCAGCTTTATGCGCGTTTACTGGAGTGGCGCCTGGTATTTTCTCAAAGCCGATATTGAATTGCGCAAACGCAGCGGTGGTGTCATGACACTGGACACTGCTCTGGGTGCGCTGAACAACTGCTGCCGAGATGAGTCACTGTCGGCTGAACAGATCGTACGCAAACTAGACGCTTTTAGTCAGAGCACCCTCTTTAGCGACTTGTTTGCTACCGCCAGAGCGAGCCGCTCGATACCCGCAGTGACTGATCTATGGTCTGACCTGGGCATCGCAAGTGATGGAGAGTCAGTGAGTTTCATTGCCAACCATCCGGGGGCTAAACTCAGAAAGAGTATTACTGGAACTAGCGATCACTGATTACGCCATCTACGAAGAGTCTGGGCCTGAATAAGTTTTGTGTTAATCTGCGACTCCAAAATCATAGGATGAAGCCAACCATGCTGACAGTACATCACCTGAACAATTCTCGCTCACAGCGCATTCTTTGGCTACTCGAAGAACTCGGGCTGGACTACAACATTGAGCACTACAAGCGCGATACTGAAACCAATTTGGCCCCTCCTGAGCTCGAAGCGATCCACGCTCTTGGAAAATCCCCGGTAATCACCGAGGGCGACAATACCATCATTGAGTCCGGTGCCATTGTAGATTACATCTTGCGCATCCATGGTGAGGGACAGATGCGCCCTAAAGAAGGTACGCCATCACATGAAAACTATTTGCAGTGGCTTCACTACTCCGAAGGCAGCGTAATGCTGCCACTGATGTTGCGCATGTACACCGGAAAACTACCCGATGGCGGCGAAGCGCTTCAGCCTAGAATCACCGACGAGTTAAATCGGCATCTGGGTTACATGAATGCGGCGCTTGAAGGCAAAGAATGGTTTGTGGATAACACTTTTTCTGGGGCAGACATTCAGCTTTCTTTTGTCGCGGAAATTGCACCTTTGATGACACCCATGGATTCTCTGGGAAATCTGGTGGCATTTCGTGATCGACTGCAAGCGCGCCCGGCCTATAAAACCGCATTGAGTAAGGGCGGCCAATACGATTTCGGCCCCGCCTGAAGAGACGATCACTGCAAAGCAGTTTAGACCGCTTCTAGCTTAGCCTGAACGTCTTCTGTCAGTAACGGCACAACTTCCAGTGCTGTTAGATTTTCCTCTAACTGGTCTACCCGTGACGCGCCCAGTATTACGGTAGACACGTTCTTGTTCAGCAGACACCAGGCAATGGCAAGCTTCGACAGGCTTACACCCAGCTCCGCCGCGATCGGCATTAGCTGCGCAACTTTTTGCATTCTGCCCTGCCCCCTGTCTGATTCGACCATGCTTTTTCTCAACCACTCGTAGCCTCCAAGAGAAGCCCTTGAACCCTCGGGAATACCGTCGAGATACTTACCTGTAAGCGCTCCTGAGGCGAGCGGAGACCAGGTTGTGGTTCCCATACCGTAGCGTTCGAAAACGGGCGCGTATTCTACTTCGAATCGCTCTCTGTCGAGCAGATTGTACTGCGGCTGCTCCATTGTCGGTGGCGTGAGGTGATTGGCGATAGCAAACTGATACGCTTCCAGAATCTCTTCAGCGGTCCACTCAGAAGTACCCCAGTACATGACCTTACCCTGAGTAACGAGATTGTGCATCGCCCATACGGTTTCAGAGATGGGCGTGTCGGGATCTGCTCGGTGGCAAAAATACAGGTCGAGATAGTCTACCTGTAAACGCTGCATCGCCTGATGACAAGCTTCGGTCACGTGCTTTTTACTTAGACCCATCTGAGTCGGCTTAGGACCTGGTGTGCCACCAAAAAACACTTTGGACGAAACGCAGTAACTGTCTCGAGGACGGGCAAGGGCTTTAAGAGCCTTGCCCATAACTATCTCAGAACCGCCCGCCTCATAGCCTTCGGCGTTATCGAAAAAATTAATACCCGCATCAAAACAGGTTCCGAACATACGCTCGGCCAGTTTGGAGTCCACCTGTTTATTGAGGGTGACCCAGGAACCAAAGGATAACTCTGAAACTTTTAGCCCAGATGCGCCTAACTTTCTATACTCCATCGTGTGTCTCCCTCAATTGAAAATTCTCAAGCCTGGGATTGCGCAGGCTCAGCTTTTATAGGTCTATAGCGACGGTATTTCTCTCTTATAGCGGTGGGCAACGCCAACAAGGCCGGCGTGGCAATCAACGTTAGAATAGTCGCAAACGTGAGTCCGAATACAATCGCCTGAGACAAAGGCGACCAGAACATCGCCATCTGCCCGTTCGCGGTAATCGTTCGATTAATTAAATCTATCGACAGACCTGCGGCCAGAGGCAGTAAACCGAAAACGGTTGTTACCGTTGTAAGCATGACCGGGCGCACCCGTCGCGACGTTGCCCGAACGATTACCGAGCGAATATCCAACTCCGGGTGAAGCGTCCGCAATCGATTGAATGTATCGATAAGGACAATATTGTTATTCACCACAATACCGGCCAGAGCCACTACCCCCACACCGGTCAATAGCGCGCTGAAAGGATTACCCAAAATCAGCAGACCTAAGAGTACGCCCGCGGTCGACATCATCACAGAAAGCAATATCAAAGTGCTCTGGTAGAAGCTGTTAAATTGAGTGACCAGCAACACGAACATTAAAACCAGCGACAAGGAAAAAGCGACACCGACGAAGGCCATGGATTCTGCCTGCTCTTCGTTGGCACCGCGAAACCGAATTTCCAGATTGGGGTCAAATTCTTGCTGCGACAACCACTCGTCTATTTGCTTGACCATTGCGTCTGCCAAAACCCCCGCCACTACGTCTGCCCGTATCCGTTCGACGGGAACAGAGTCGATGCGCTGAAAGGTATCTACTCCCGGAGAAGGTACCATTTGAACAAAATTCGACAGTGGCACAAGACCCTGTGTGGTGCTCAGGCGCAGTGTACCCAGAGCCTTTATGCCGCGTTCCTGTTCGGGATAGCGCACCCGAATATCCACCGCATCGTCGGCACCATCGGGGCGGTACTCACCTATCTTCACTCCATTGGTCACAAGCTGCACCGCGATGCCCGCAGAAGAGACGTCGGCACCATAAATAGCGGCCTGAGCTCTGTCCACTTCGATGCGCCACTCGATCGTTGGCAAGGCGGCGGTGTCATCTATGTCCACGAGTTCCGGCAGCGTATCCATGTGAGCACGAATACGCGCCATCGCGGGTTCCAGCAGTGAACGATCACGTGAAGCCAACTCCACTTGGATGGGTTTGCCTACTGGCGGCCCCTGCTCCACAGCCAATATCTCTATCGCAATACCGGCTAAACCCGATACTCGCTGCCTGATCTCACGCTCAATATTGTCTGCCTTAACGTTCCGCTCGCTCTCGGGCATCAGCTCCAGAAAAATAGCTCCAATACGATCGGAGGAACTACCAGAACCTCCACCAAAGCCACCGCCAGATGAGCTGGCGCCGGGAACAATGGTACGAGCATTGACCGATTTTATTCCCGCTACCTGCAGAATCTCTCGCTCTACTTCAAACACCAGATCATTAACCTCATCGGCTGAAAAGTTTCCTCTGCCAAGCACCGAGACCTGAAAGTACTGCGCCTCTGCATTCGAAAAGAAAACACTACCAACACCGTACTTGCCATAAGCCCAGAAGATAGAAAAAAGTATGAACGAGATAATGCCCAACGCGCCTATCGGATTACCGCACACTTTTGCGAGAAACCGCGCATAACTTCCTGTCACTGTACGCAGCTGTGTGGGGTCGCCGGTCTCCAAAAGATGGTTCATTTCAACGGTCTTTTTACTGTGACCGCTAGGCCTTCCAAACACAGTGCCCAGCACTGGACCGAAAAACAACGCGTAGAGCAAGGAGCCCATCAATACCGTAAACACGGTAACGGGAAGATAGCGCATGAACTGACCGGAGACTCCAGGCCAAAATATGAGCGGGGCAAATGCCGCAAGTGTGGTCGCCGTTGAAGCCGTAACCGGCCAAAACATACGCTTAACAGCCTGGGAATAGGCTTTGCGATGGTCCATCCCATCTGACATCTTGCGATCGGCATACTCAGTGACGACGATGGCGCCGTCGATTAGCATTCCCAGGCCCAACAACATCCCGAACATCACCATAAAGTTAAACGTGTAACCCAGCAGATAGACGATAGTCACTGAGAACAGAAGGGAGACAGGAATACCCAGGCCGACAATCACGCCGCTTCTAAAGCCCATAGCGGCAACGACCAACACCATGACCAGCGCGAGAGCCGTCAGAATGTTACCCTGCAACTCGGTGACTTGAAGGCTGGCAAAGTCCGCCTGATTTTGCGACACAATCACCTCTATTCCTGCCGGTATTCCCCCACGGGCAAGGTCAACGAGCGCGATAACTCGATTAGCGGTGTCCACAACATTGGCGTTACTTCTTTTAGTGACTTCTATTGAAATAGACTGGCGACCGTTAAATCTGGCATAACTGGTTCGGTCTTTGAAGGTTCTGCGAACGGTAGCTATATCCGCCAAGGTGACAACCGTGTCGCCAACAGTGCGTATTGGCAGACCGCTTAGATCACTGGCCTCCTCAACGAGAGAGGGGATTTTTACTGAAAAACGTCCTTTGCCCGTATCGATGCTACCGGCCGGAATCAGTCGGTTATTGCGCTGCAGGGTATTAATAAGCTCTTCGCTTGAAATCTGGTAGGCCTGCAGCGCTTCGGTATTGATGATGACCTCAAGCAGCTCTTCACGATTGCCCTGAATATCCGCAGAGAGTACATCTGCTATCGTTTCAATATCATCTCGCAGTTTAATCGCAGCTTCGTAAACGCTGCGCTCGTCGACATCTTCACCCATTAAATTGATTTGCAGAATTGGGAAGTCATCAACCGTTAACTCGCGCACGTAAGGCTCTTCTGCAGTACTGGGTATTTCCGCCTTGCCGCGATCCACTGCCTCTCGCACGTCCGCCAATGCCTCGGCAAGATTGTACTTCACATCAAATTCTACAAATAAAGTTGCACCACCTTCTGTGGCATTGGAGGTGAGCTGCACAACCCCCTCTATTTTGCGCAATTCTATTTCCATCGGTTGAATCAGCAGGCGCTCGGAGTCCTCTGGTGAAATTCCCTCATGAATAACTCCCACGATGAACAGTGGCAATTCGATGTGCGGATCATTGGCAATCGGCAGTACCGACCGGGCTAACAGACCACACAATACGACCACTGCCATCAACAGCAGTGTGGTGCGCGTGCGGCTTATCGCCGAGTCTATGAATGATGTGATCACTACTGGCTCGCCTCACTGGAGGGCGCTTCAGGGTAGATCGGATCGACGCTCTGACCGGTAAGTACAAATTCTTGCCCCACCGTGATGAGGGATACCGTATCGGGTAAACCGATAATCCAGACGCCCTCAGGTGCATCTTCGATGATCGTGATTTTGAAGAACTCGACTACATTGTTCTCTCCGATGGTACGCACACCAAAATCGCCGGCATCGTTGAGCGTAAACAGGGCCGGAGAAACCTTGTGGGCACCCACTTCGTCCAACTGTATTTGCGCGGTGGTCGTCAGCCCTGATCGCAAACTGTAATCTTTATTTTCAACCGTAATTTCTATGGGATAAGTTCGGGTCAGGGGATCACTTTGCCTACCGATAAAGGTAAGTTTGCCTACTATTGCAGTACCGTTACTCGTTGTCCCCGTGACCACGTTGCCCACTTCCATGTTGTTCACTTCAGCTTCGGTTACATCGGCGCTAATCAACATGGGATCGAGATCGATTAATGTGGCACAGACCGCCCCCGGCGTTGCGTAGTCGCCGACGTTCATCTGCAGGTTTTCAATCACCCCACCAAAGGGCGCAACAATACGGGTTCGTTGCAAATTCAAGTCCTGCCTCCGCAATTCAGCTTTAGCTGCTTCCAGATGAGCCTTCGATCTGGCGATGGCGGTTTCAGACTGCAGCCCCTGTTTCTTCAGTTTGAGGCTCCCCTGATATTCGATTTGGGCCTCTATCAATGACGCGCTCGCCTCAGAGACCGAGACTTCTCGATCATCGATAGCCAATTGGCAAAGTACGTCACCGGCTTCTACCACGCTACCTCGCTCTATCGCCCGCTTGACGACATTACCGGCTATTTCAGCCTTAACGTCGACGCTGCGCTTACTCTGCGTTCTGCCCCGCAGGACCAGTATTCTTGCCCGCTGCTCAGCCTTAGAGACCCCAGCTCGCACAGTCTTCAGTTTTTGGTCCGCCTGCGGCTCACTACGAAGTTGCTGCTCCGAGATCGCAAGGGTCGGTTCGCCCGCGGGCTCCTTAAAAATTAAGCCAGAGATCAACCACAACACGAGGCCTACAGCGATCAGAGATGCCGTTATCAGATTTTTACGCATTAAGAGTTACCGCAGAAATGGAGGATATACCCACCAATTATAATCGCTACCAAAGAGGAAAGCAGCCGATATGCACCTCCGATTCTACGCAGTAGTACGCCAAAAACTTCATATTGGATTGCTCAGTCGTCTATCTGCCCCGCCACCTAGTGCACAAAAAGACATTACGACTGCCAGTGCTTGTCACCATTGGCACGGTGATGCGATCATGACAGTTCAGCAAATGGAACATCCCGAAGGACAGCTATGCTCACTCTGACCCCCTTAAAGCACCGGGCATCCAATCTCAGTTGGAGCACTATGATGGTTATGTGCGCAGCACTGTCGCTCTCTGCTGAGGCAATTGAAGGCCCCGAGTGGACGCTGGACAAGGAGGGAGATCGAATAGCGCTCTACACCAGCGAAGTGGAAGGCTCACCTTTTCTGGCGGTGAAGGTCACCGCCACCATTCAGGCTTCGATGGAAAAAGTGTTAATGGTGCTGGGCGATGGCAACGGATGCAGCGCATGGCGCGCGATGTGTAAATCCTCCGAAATAGTGAAGAAGGTATCGGATCAAGAGCACTACATTTACATGGTGCTGGATTTACCCTGGCCAATCTCCGATCGCGACCTGGTGATGCATTCAGTGGCGCAGACCGATGCAGATGCAAAAAGCGTGACCGTGATACTGAATACCGCATCAGATGACCACCCGGAGCAAAAATTTGTGCGCGCGGAATCCAATGGGCATTACACACTCACGGCCACCGGAGATGACCTCGTTGAGTTCACATGGACAATGCACACAGATCTCCGAGGCAAGCTGTCGCCTGGAATAATTAATCCGCAGTTGACTTCGTCAACACTTAAAGATGTTAAGTCACTGATGGAGTTGTCGGAGAGCTAGCGTCCAGTCACTAAAAGGGGCGCATCAACTTTTTCGTCCTGTTAATTCAAAGACGTTATTCAATCGAGTGCCGCCCGCAGATCCCTGACTGCGGACTCCACTTGAGAAACCGCATGGCCCAGTTCGGCACGAGCACCTGCCGCTTGCGATGTACCTAACCTACCGCTGCTCTCAATTATTTCTAGCGCGAGCTTGTTCAGGCTTATGCCTTCTCTCGAAGCAGCCTCCTGCATTGCTTCCAAAACGTCGGGAGACGGCCGAATCATAATCGCCTTGCGCTCTCTGATTGGATTTTTCTTTTGCTGCATAACGACTCACTGTGCTACTGGATATGGGAAAAGTGTAGCACGGAAACCGCAAAGAGGAGGACATCAGAACCACATAATTTCAGCCAATAACCCCCCCCCTCGGAGAGGGCCTTCACACGGTGTTATTCTCTTACGTTTTGTGACTGCGTGAGTACCGAAGACCTGCTAGGCCGAAGGTCAGCAGTTCTATGATGAGGTGAAACTCTGTCTGCTCATGTCTGTGATCGGTTTGTTGAAACCGGCTTCCACCGAGGCTGAACTCACAGCCAGCCTGCACAGTAGTGTGGCTGAAGTCTCTGAACGGCTAGCCGTCGCACCCCACAGTTTGTATAAGTGGGTCAACACCGTAAAACCTGAGAACTCAACGCTCCAAGCGACCGAATTACCCGAGGCTAAACGCGAAATACTCAAACTCAAGTCTGATCTAAATCGGACCGAAGTCGAGCGTGACATCCTAAAAAAGGCCGCTGTAGATTCAATTGGTCACTGCAACAGGCATTGTAAAATACCAAATCGCAGAGGACTAAAAGCAGATATACATTTACTGCTTCAGCATCCTGGTCAACAGCTCGCCATAGGCAATGATATCTGGTGGAAATCGGTGGCGTTTATATGTGTTCATGTACTGATTCTATCAATATCGGCGAGTTATGTTGGCAACACCATTTAGACTGCTCTCGCACGAGCCGCAGGAACTGCGGCTATGATCAGAGCGCAAACATTACAAGCTAAAAAAAGGGTATAGAGAATCAACATGAATGATGAGAAAATTTCAGAGGGTGGGTTGAGTACTCGAAGATATTTTTTGGAAAAAACGGGATCCACTTTTGCGGGACTGGCACTGTCTGCACCACTTTTCGCCGGTGAATCACAGCCAATCGACTCGATAGCGCAACCACCTGGAACCAATCCAACAACGCAGCAAATGGTGCGTAATCTCCGTCGCGCAAACCAGGTAGCGGCACGTGCAATGGAAGCGGGCCATCACCCCTTCGGCGCAATCCTGGTGGCCGCAGATCACGAAACTGTGCTCATGGAACAAGGCAACATCAATGCCGTAAATCACGCTGAGTCTACGCTGGCCCGCCTCGCAGCAGAGTCCTTTACCGAAGCGGAGCGCTGGACCATGACGCTATATTCCACCGCTGAGCCTTGTACTGACAAGTAAACTCACTGAACCTGATAGAACCTGGCGATGAACACATACAAACGCCACCGTTTCCGGCTGGGCGTCTCCCACCAGATGTCATTTCCTACGCAGTCTGGCTCTACTACCCCTTCAATCTGAGGCGCGTGGTAACAGCCACCGCCGGTGTGCCGGACCATAAGATCAACGGCAAGCAGCATTCCCTCTGGCGGGCCGTGGCTTAAATCGAGTAGATCGTAAATGCTTCGTATCTGACTTTTAACTTGCCAACACCGATTCTCCGTCCTCTTTTAAAGAACTTTTTCCAGCTACTGTTTTAAGCTTACGAATTTCGCCCTGTTGTCCTTTGAGACTATAGAAATTCACGGCGGCGAGGCCATCCAAATTGCTGAGCATGTCTATTTCCTTCTGTGACTCTGCGCTCGAGTCAGACAAAGTATCGACAAAAATAGCTGCATTGAGCTCGCCTTGTTCAATGCAAGCGAATGGCTGGCTGCATAGAAAACCCGCTGCTGCATCGGAGGTATTCAGGACTTTAAGAATCAGGCCGTCCTTGTCAAATGCGAACAGGCGATGGTCCCACTTGCTTTTGTACCTGAAGACACCATCATTGAAAAAACTGCGACTGCGCCCCAGGTCCATTTGTTGGTATCCCTGATCAGAAAGATACATGGCAGGGAAAAAGTAGGTGGCACCAACTGCTCCCATCCTTCGGTAGGCATCGTTTGAATCCCGTATTCCACCTAGCCAGAGACGCGGCACATCACGCATCAGGATAATCACACCCGCGACAGTTTTTTCTTCGTGCTTGACCAGTAGCAAGCAGTTATCGCCTTTGCTCATGACGTCTGTGATTTCATCGAAAGAGCTGAAAACTGCGGTATTTTCGTGGCGGGCTTGGATTGTGGGTAGATAGATGTTGTCGTAAAAATCCAGTAGATCGCCAGGATCATTACTCAACTGATAGGTTAGGCCATTTTTTCTGATTCTCCTCAAGTCTTCTTTGGCACCCTTACTGCTGGGCTTTAGTGGTATCGGTACTGAGCTCCATATCCAGGATGGCACATAGTAGTCTCCCCTGTGTTGGTAGAGAAACTGATGCGCCTGCTCACCTTCAATAATCGCCAGTGCGCAATCGTGTGTGTTGCGCCAAAGTGCATAGAGAATATTCCAGAGGTACAGTTTTCCCAGCGAAGTTTCATTAGTAACGCCACTAAAAGCCAGCTGTGTAATGTACACCTTGAGTTGGTTGCCACCGGCAAAAAAAATGCGCAAGGACTTTCCGGTATAGGGTTCTATTCCGTCCAGGATCCAGACATTGGAGCGCGCGGCTCTAGCCAGTTTTTTAATCAAATTCCTTAGTCGCGATGTCATGTGAAACAAGTATTTTTCTCGACTTCTCTTCTCACATTCCAGCCTACAATATATAGTACCAGGGGCCTATCTGCCAATAATGTCTGTGAGAGTTGCGCTGAAATAGCCATTTTTCAACCTTTCTGGCTGGTAGAAATTGGCGGTTACACACCCAATGCCGCCTGCAGATTAGCCTGTTGAATGGTAGGTACAGAATGATTTCTATAACTTTTAGTCTGGTAGCAAAGTGGTCTTGGAACCGGAGGAGGCATGCTGTCACGGGGTGAGGTAAAGGGGCCGCTGCACGGTATCCCGTTTACGTTAAAGGACTCTATTGATACCGCAGGCCTGGTGTCAACGACGGGCACTTTGGGGCGGAAAAACTACATTCTAAAAAGTGATGCCACAGTCGCCATCAGGTTACGCAGTGCAGGCGTGATTCTGCTTGGCGAGACGAATACACCCGAACTGACCCTATTCAATGATACCAATAATCGGATTTATGGGCGCACCTTCAACCCTTATGATAATGCAGTTACTGTGGGGGGGGGAGCAGTGGTGGCGCAGCCGCAGCTATTGCATGCGGAGCATCCGCGTTTGATATAGGCAAGTGATACGGGCGGAAGTATCCGCTTTCCCGCACACTGCTGTGGCATTGCCGGCATTAAGCCCACCTCAGGGCGTGTTCCGCGTAAAGGGCATGCCATTCCTTTTGGCGGAGTTATTGACTCTTTTACCCAGCTGGGACCCATGGCCCGATATGTCGATGACCTGGCTCTATTGCTTCCCACAATTATTGGTGCGTACTGGCGTGATCCCACGGCTGTTCCTATGCCCCTGGGAAATGCACAGGATGTGACGCTGAGCGGCCTGCGGATTTCCTTTCACACGGACAATGGTATCGAGAAGGCCAGCAACGAAGTTGCAGACACTATTCGCCAGGCTGGAGCTCACTTGCAGGATTGCTGTGCCCTTGTCGAGGCAGCGGTGCCTGGGTGTATCGATCAAACGGTAGAAATTTAGAATGGAATTTATTGCGCGGATGGAGGCGCGCATACTCGAAGACTACTTCAGCAGTCCGGAACGAACAGTCCCGATGAGAAATGAATCAAGTATTTGAAGCCGATCTCAATGGAAAAATACGCAGGTTTATTGAACAGGTGGATGATTTCAGGGTATGTATGACGTCACTTCTGGAAAACTATGATGTGATCATCTAACCGGTAAACGCGTTATCAGCGAAACAGGCAGGCCATTTTTCAGGTCAGGATCTTGTGTACAGCTATAGCCGTACTTATAACCTGACGGGGTGGCCCTGCACGGTGTTTCGGGGAGGAACCACTGCAGGTGGTGTTCCCATAGGAATTAAAATCGTTTCTCACCCATGACGAGATAACATAGGACTGGCTGTGGCGAGTTATCTGGAAAGAGCTATGGTTGGATTCCAGCCGCCTCCCGATAGAGATTTCAGTTTAGGCAAAAGTGGCTCAATCCATCATGAGCAGGTGATGTCAAATACTGATTCCTCAATGGGGCGTACAAACAGGAATTGGCGCAGGTTCTTTGCAGGCAGAAAAAAGTAAATGGCAACCAGATTGATTGAAACTTCTCGCTGGCCATTTATAGTCGAAACGTAAACCTGATTAACACCAAGCTTAACTGGAGAATATCAGAGCAGTTTGTAACTTGAGTACCGGCATACAATCGGCATCAGGATACACATTCATTTCCACCATCATGGGGCCGTCCTCGGAGATTGCTATATCCACCCCGGTAAAACGGGTGCCGACACTGGCTTGCAAGGCGGATACTGCCATTTGTACCGCTTCCTTCCAGAAAGGAATTTGCACTCCCGCAAATGCAACGCCCGTAGCAGGGTGCTGTGTTAGGGGTCGCATTTCTGGAGACCAGTTAAATCCATTTAACAGGACACCGGTTTCCTGATCGATAAATACGGATGCGCCGCCATTTTCAGTCTTATCAATGAGAGCGCCTGGCTTGCCTGTTTTCAAAAAAGACTTCAATGGAATGACCTGGCCATCTTCCTTCTCATACAAAAACATTCTGATAGTATTCAAGCTGCTCGGGTTAAATGCCTTGAGCACGGGGTGTTGTTCGATATACTCCTCAAACAGCCAACCGTCGGCGGATTCATTCATTAGAAGCGTAAAGAGTTCATCAATGGAATGTTCCTCGCCGCTGGAAAGGTGTGTGACAGACAACTCCTCCTTTTTGGCAAGGACTTGATAAGCCTTGAACCCTCTACCATTTGATCCTTCAACAAGCTTCAGGCATACGTTTTTGCCTTCAAAGTTCTTTAAGCAGCTAGACAAATCCTCTGCTGTCTTTAATGAGTCTCCATGGTTAGTGCAACCCCATTGCTTGTTGAGGGTTCCTATATAGGGTGCGGTAGGTATCGAAAATTGCTGAAAGAACGCTTTTTCGTAGGGCTTATATTGCGAAACCCCATGAAATTTTCGTTCGTTAAGCTGAAAGATCTTTTTGCCGTAGTCTCTATAACTCAGGAAACTACATTTGTAGTCCCAGCTCACGTTTTTATCCCACATACCTGCGTAATGATATATGTCATAACCGATGCCTCTACTGACTTGTAGTATTGCGATTTCAAGCAGCTGTCGATAAACAGGTAGCTGGCCTTCACTCGCCCGTTTACGGCATAGGCCGAGTACATAGGGTAGTCTTTGAAAGTTCATAATCGCTGCCTCTTATAGTTAGTTAATGATTGCACGCAGTTTCTTATCGAGAGTGAGTAATTTTTTGTGCACAAAGGCATTGTTGTCCATCAGGATGTTGCCATTGATTGTCAGCCGGGGATTTCTGATAACGCCATCGGTATGAAAGGGGTATTTTCCCAGTCCGATATTTAGCTGTCCGTATGCTCTTTCAGCTTCCACCAGATTGTCACTGATTCGTGCACCCGGATTAAATCCTAGGCAAAAATGCTCGATGCTCTTCTCTTGCCCCAGCAGCCACTTGTTGAGAGTTTCGGATTTTACCGGGTCGCCACCAATATGCATCACGCGTCCATGTTCTATGTGCAGGATAATTGGTTCCGTTAGTAGACCGATATCACTGGGTGACCACATAAAACCGTCGATAACCGCCGTGCCCTCAATCGTATCGATTATACCTTGGAACGAAAGCTGGCCCCGAGAAAGGTTGCATCGCCCTCCGAGCTTAGAACACCCGTGGGCGGCCAGACCGTCGACATGGTTGTCATCTTCAATTTTGTCATTATCCGGCCTGGAAGGCTGCCGGCATTCATTTTGTATGTGAGATGGGTGCCGGCGTTGGACTCAAGTTTTACGCGTCGGGCAGAAAATAGCAATTCGTATAGAATTCCGCCGAAGTCGGCGAGTTGTTCTCTGTTCACCTCACCTATACATCGGATAAATGAATCGGTGTTCAGAGGCCCAGTACAAAAAAGCCGACAACCTCGTTCGATGGCTTGCCCCCACACAGGGGTGAGATAGAAGTATTGATCGGATGATTCAATAATAGCGTTGAACTTCCCCGTCGCTATTTTATCGCACAGGGCCTGAGTCATGCCGCTTAGGCTATTGTAGCCTTTGAGCTGAAGAACCTCTGTAAACATGCGCTTTTTGTTTTTCGGATAACGCAAACAAGAGCCTAATCGGTTCACCGGAGAGTCCCTCTGTGCCCTTTATAATCCATACGCCGGAGCGAAGAGCACCCAATAATTTAGTAAAAAAACGTTCTGCTTCGGTGAGAGTAGGCATCGCGATGATTCTGTACCCGAGTAACTCGTTATTGTTGGCATAGGTCGTTGATTCGTGCGACATGCACAAAAAGTTTACAGTGAAAGTGAGGCTTTCTGTGAGGATTCGATGAACATCTGTGATGTTGATAACACTTCTGTGGGAAAAGCACCCGAACAGGCACGGATGTAACCATGAGATGGGTATCGCCAACTTAA